>DASQLQ010000155.1:0-11662 GCA_035629935.1 Actinomycetota bacterium | reverse complement strand
AGCTCGTGCATGCACTCGAAGTAGGCGATCTCGGGCTGGTAGCCGGCGCGGACGAGGGTCTCGTAACCGGCCTGGATCAGCCGGGATGTGCCTCCGCACAGGACCGCCTGCTCGCCGAACAGGTCCGTCTCGGTCTCTTCGGCGAATGTCGTCTCGATCACACCGGCCCTCGTGCAACCGATCCCCTTGCCGTACGCGAGCGCACGGTTCATGGCGTTGCCGGTCGCGTCCTGATGGATCGCAACCAACCCCGGCGTGCCGCTCCCCTCCTCATAGGTTCGGCGAACGAGGGGGCCGGGAGCCTTCGGAGCGATCATGATCACGTCGTTCTCTTTCGGCGCCCGGATCTGGCCGAAGTGCACGTTGAAGCCGTGAGCGAACAACAGTGCGGCCCCCGGGGCCAGGTTCGGCTCGACCGATTCGTTGTAAACGGTTGCCTGATGCTGGTCGGGCACGAGCATCGCGATCAGTTCGGCGTCTGAACAGGCCTCGTTCAGCCCGGCGACGTTCACGCCGTCGGCCTCGGCCCTCTTCCAGGACTCTGAGTCCTTGCGCAGACCGACCGTGACGTCGAGCCCCGAGTCTTTGAGGTTGAGCGCGTGCGCACGCCCCTGAGAGCCGAAGCCCAGCACCGTGACGCGCTTGCCCGTCAGCGGTTCGAGCGACGCGTCGTCGTAATGGATCGTTGCCATGGCTTCTCCTTTTAAGAGGCTTGCGAGATAACGGGGACGGGCTTGAGCACAGGCGGCTTGAGACCGCCGGAGCCGCGTGCGAGAGCGACGCGGCCGGTACGAACCATCTCGACGATGCCGTACGGATCGAGCAGTTGCTCGAGCGAGGCGATCTTGTCCGGCGTACCGGTCGCCTCGATCATCACCGTCTCGATGTCGACGTCGGTGATCTTGGCTCGGAAGATCTCGACGATTCCGAGGATCTCGGAACGCTTAGCAGCTTCGGCATGGACCTTGATCAGCGCCAGCTCGCGCTCGACGGAAGCCTCGAGAGGCAGCTCGGCGATCTTGAGGACGTTGATCAACTTGTGCAGCTGCTTCGTGATCTGCTCGAGAGGCTTGCCCTCGACCGACACGACTATCGTCATGCGCGAGACGCGCGGGTCCTCCGTCTCACCCACTGCAAGTGAGTCGATGTTGAAACCGCGTCGGGCGAACAATCCCGAGATGCGGGCCAAAACCGCCGGCTTGTTCTCGACCAGGACGGAAAGGGTGTGGGTGCTCATGCCCTCGCCTCCAGTCCGCCGAATGCGAAGTCGGAACCCACTTCGTGGGTCGCCGGTTCCTCCTGGCCCTCGCCCAGGATGATGTCGTCGTTAGACGCACCGGCGGGAACCATCGGGAAGCACTTCTCGGCGGGGTCGACCCTGAAGTCGATGACGCACGGTCTGTCGTCGACGCCCATCGCCTTGTCGATCACGTTGTCGACGTCTGACATCGACTCGGCACGAAGTCCGACCGCGCCGTACGCCTCGGCTAGCTTCACATAATCGGGCGTGTCCGGCGGCAGGTGCACCTGCGAGTAGCGCTCGTCGTAGAAGAGCTCTTGCCACTGGCGCACCATGCCGAGGTGCTCGTTGTTCAGGATCGCGACCGTGAACGGGATCTTCTCGATCGTTGCAGTCGCCAACTCCTGAGCGGTCATCTGGAAGCAACCGTCGCCGTCGATGGCAACGACCCGATCGTTCGGACGCCCCACCGCGGCCCCCAGGGCCGCCGGCACGGCGAATCCCATCGTTCCGAGACCGCCGGAGGAGATGAACGAATGCGGCTTGTTACACGTCATGAACTGCGATGCCCACATCTGATGCTGCCCGACGCCGGTAACGACGATCGCCTCGCCTTTCAAGGCAGCGTCGAAACGGTCAACGACGAACTGCGGCTTGATCCACCCGTCTTCTTCCTGGTTGTAAGCGAGTGGGTGCTCGCGGCGCATCGAGTTGCACTCGGAGATCCAGGCAGACAGATCGGGCCGTCCGCCCATCGTCGCGACGTCATGCAGAACTGCTTTGGCCAGCTCGCCAACGATCGGCTTCGCATCACCCACGATCGGGACATCGACGACCCTGTTCTTGCCGATCTCTGCGGGGTCGGCGTCGGCGTGGATGATCCTTGCGTGCGGTGCGAACGTGGACAGCTGTCCCGTGACGCGGTCGTCGAAGCGAGCGCACAGGGTGATCAGCAGGTCGGCACGTTGCATAGCGGTCACAGCCGCGTAGTTCCCGTGCATCCCGGGCATCCCGAGACACTGCGGGTGGTCATCGGGGAACGCTCCCCGAGCCATCAGCGTTGTGACGACCGGAGCCCCGGTCGCTTCAGCGAGCGCCATCAACTCTTCAGTTGCGCGACCTTTGAGCACGCCTCCACCGACATAGAGAACCGGCCTCTCCGCCCGGCGGATCAGATCGGCGGCGGCGCGGATCTGCTTCCGATTCGGACGAGTGGTGGGTCTGTAGCCCGGCAGTTCGACAGAGTCGGGCCAATCGAAGTTCGCTTCGGACTGCAACACGTCCTTCGGGATGTCCACCAGAACAGGGCCGGGTCGACCCGTGGTGGCGATATGGAACGCCTCCGCGATCGCGGTTGGGATCTCGTCGGGGTCCATCACCTTGTAGGAGTGCTTCGTGATCGGCATCGTGATGCCGGTGATGTCGGCCTCCTGGAACGCGTCGTTACCGATCACCGGGCGCGAGACCTGGCCGGTGATGGCTACGAGCGGGATCGAGTCCATGAACGCATCGGCGATAGGGGTTACGAGGTTCGTTGCCCCCGGTCCCGAAGTTGCCATGCACACACCGGGTCGGCCGGTTGCGTGCGCGTACCCCTCAGCGGCGTGTCCTGCACCTTGTTCGTGCCGCATGAGGATGTGACGTATCGACGACTCGAGAAGCGGGTCGTAAGCGGGAAGGATCGTCCCGCCGGGGATGCCGAAGATGACTTCGGTCCCCGCGCTCTCGAGCGATCGGATCAGCGACTGTGCACCCGTCAGCTTCTCTGGGCTCATCGACGGGGCCGCCTGCGCGTCTGGACTCGGATCTGCTTCATTACTTGCCGGCCCCCCTGCCGCGACGATCGTCGCCCTGGCGGACCTTGTATGCGTACGCAGCGAGCTGGTACATCGCGTGGTTGAAAGCGGCCTCTGAATCGGTCGGCTTCTCGTGCGTCATGCCCTCGTGGTTGCCGGCCGCTGCCATATAGGACTGCTCGGTGTTGAAGTACCTCTCAAAGAACGCCTTCTGACTCTCGTCTTCGACCTCGAGTGCGACCCGGCCGGGGCCCTGCCACTCGACGTGGGCGACGTGGTCGCCGTGTTGAACCTCGAACTTCATCTGCTTGTCTTCCTTTCGATCGATGTCTGGTTGGTGTTTCCGGTCTGTTGCTGGCTCCTGGGCTTTCCTCTGGCATCACCTCCGTGAAATCGCGGGGCACTAAAAAACCCCCCGGGGATCCGGAGGGTTTGAGCGCACGCTGTGCCCCTAGGGGCAGGCGCGCGCTCAGGTAATAAGTACGAGGAGAGAGCTGAAGATCTTCGTCGCTGTCGAGGTCATCTGCTTGCCGGTACCTTTCGTGCAGTTCGTCCGTTTCGTGACGAATAGGCCTCAGCGACGTTGCGGAGGTAGGTCATCACTATAAACATGTCCGCGCGCAAGTCAAGACGCCCGATAGGTTTCCGTCCGTGACCGACGTGTATTCGAGGCCGAGCGATCCGGCCAAGCGCATAAGTGCAAGCCTCACCGATGGTGCGGCTCGGGCCGGAGCGCGGGCGATGCTCAAAGCGGTCGGCTTCACGGACGAGGATCTCGCCAAACCGATCATCGGGGTAGCCACCGAATGGATCGAGACCATGCCCTGCAACTTCAACCAGCGCGAGCTGGCGATGCAGGTCAAGGCGGGCATCCGGTCGGCCGGGGCGACCCCGATGGAGTTCAACACGATCTCGATCTCGGACGGAGTCACGATGGGCAGCGAGGGGATGCGTGCATCCCTCGTCAGTCGGGAGGTCATCGCCGACTCGATCGAGCTCGTTGCTCGGGGGCACATGTTCGATGGACTGCTTTGCATCGTCGGTTGCGACAAGACCATCCCGGCAGCAGTGATGGCACTGGCTCGTCTCAACATCCCCGGATTAGTGCTCTACAACGGTTCGATCGCACCGGGACGCTGGCGCGGCCGCGATGTCACGGTGCAAGACGTCTTCGAAGCGATCGGTCAGCACGCCGCGGGTGATCTATCCGACGACGATCTCTTGTCCCTCGAGGGAGTGGCGTGTCCCGGCGCCGGCGCGTGCGCAGGTCAGTTCACGGCAAACACGATGGCTACCGCGGTGCAGTTCATGGGGATCGGACCATTCGGATTGAGCGAAGTGCCCGCCACGGAGCCCGGAAAGAAAGCAGCAGCCGAAGAGGCGGGTCGGATGGTCGCCGGCCTCGTCAAAGACAACATCAGGCCCTCCGACATCCTGACGCGCGACGCACTCGAGAATGCGATCGCATCCATCGCTGCAACGGGCGGATCGACGAACGGGGTGTTGCACCTCCTAGCGATCGCCGACGAGATGGACATCGAGCTTTCGATCGACGACTTCGACGCCATCGCATCGCGGACCCCCGTCGTTGCAAGCTTGACCCCGGGTGGGGAGTACGTCGCAACCGATCTCTACAAAGCCGGTGGCGTGGCACTCGTTGCTCGCGAGCTGAAGAAGAAGGGCCTGATCCACCCAGATGCTCGGACGGTCGATGGGCGAACCATCGGGGAGATCGCCGATGCCGCCCAGGAAACCGTCGGTCAGAAGGTCGTCGTCGATATCGAGAAGCCCATCAAACCGACCGGCGGACTGGCCATCCTGAGAGGGAACCTGGCGCCGGAGGGTTGCGTCGTGAAGCTCGCCGGACACGAGCGGACGTTCCACCGTGGGCCGGCCCGTGTCTTCGATTCGGAGGAGGCCTGCTTCGAAGCCGTCAAAGACCGCAGCCTGAAGCCCGAGGACGTCGTGGTCATCCGATACGAAGGACCTGCGGGGGGGCCGGGCATGCGCGAGATGTTGCATGTCACGGCCGCCATCGTCGGAGAAGGCCTCGGCGATTCGGTCGCGCTGATCACCGACGGACGTTTCTCGGGTGCGACCCACGGCTTGATGGTCGGTCACATCTCGCCGGAGGCCGTGCGCGGCGGACCCTTGGCGATCGTCCAGGACGGCGACGAGATCGAGATCGACGTTCAAGCCCGCGAGCTGCGCTTGAAGTTGTCCGAAGAAGAGATCGGTAAACGACTTGCCGACTGGACGGCTCCCCCACCTCGTTACCGAACCGGAGTCTTCGCCAAATACGCCGCGTCAGTCGCGTCGGCTTCCGAAGGTGTAGTGACCCGTCCAGGCCTTCTCTAGAGCCCTTTGACGGAATAGACGTCTAAGCCGCGGCTGCCGTCGCCGACGTAGGCCTTGCCCCGGTACCACTTGGCGTCCCATGTGCTCGTTTCCTCCGGAACGTAATGGCCGAACTCGACGGGGGCCGCGGGGTCGGTGAAATCGACGACCATGAAACCGCCGGCGTACCAAGCCGTGACGAGAGCATCCCGTTCGATCTTCGGGATGACATTGAAGTTATGAGCGGTGCACAGACCGTCGATCGTGCGGGGCGGAACGAAGTGCCCCAGCTGGATCGGGTTCGTGGGATCGGCCACGTCGTAGAACCACAAGGCCCCGCCGGTCCCCTCCCCAGCGCCGGTGCACGACGCGTTGCCGGGACCGAACGATTCGAAGCCGAAGACTGCGATGTTGCCTCCATTAGAGGTATCGGCCGAGTGCCAGATCGCGTCGGGGACGTCGTTGATGTGAGACAGCACCTCGGGTTGCAGGGGATCGCTGATGTCCCAGATCTGACCCTCCGACAGGCACGCCATGTAGGCGATCGTGCCGTCGATCGCTCCGTCGTGACAGCCGACGGCGGGCGAAGTGCTGGGTTGTGACACGACCTTCGCCTTCGCCGGCTTGGAGATGTCTACGACCGAGATGATCCCATGGGCCTCAGGACAAGCGCCGCTCGTGGAGGCCGGATACGACTGCACGTAGACGTACGCCTTCTTGCCACGTGGCACGACGATGTTCGTGTGCGACCCGCACTGGGTCTCGACGAACTTGATCTCCTTGGGACGTTTCCGGTCGGAGATGTCGACCAGGCGGATGCCCTCTTGACCGTCGGTGCCCTTGACGTTGCATCCGTCCTTCTTCGTCGAGGAGTTGCCCGACGCGGAGTCGCTCGACATGACGGCGATGTTCTTCCACAGACCGACGTCGTAGCCGGAGCCGGCGCAGGGAAGGTGACCGACACGCTTGGGTTTCTTCGGGTTGCTCACGTCGATGACCCACAGACCGGCATCCTGACCGGATCCGTTCACGGTCATCACCGCGTATCCGTCTTTCGTGAACTCGAGATCGGTAGCGCCGGGAAGAGGCGTGCTGCCGACCAGCTTCACGTTGTCGGAGCTGTCGGCTGCATCCACGGCAGCCGAGGCCCCCGTGATGACGCTCAACGCCACTAGGGCTGCGAGCGCGACGACCCCGCTGAGTCTCCTCATGACATAGAGGTTCGCCCAGCGGGGCCTATCCCCTTCTCCTACGGGAGACCTAGGCCTGAAGCGAGATCGCTACCTGCTCCATGTAGTCGTAGGCCTTCTGCATGCCGTGCTCCATCCCGGACTCGATGATCATGTTGCGGACCTCGGGACTCGGGCACTGCACGATGACGGTAAGCAGTGTCCGTCCATCCGTCTCGGTGAACGTCGCGGTATTCACCGTCGGTGGGGCATCAGGGCCCGCACCCTCGTAGAACTCGGTCGAGACGATCCGCTCGTTCTCGATGAGCTCCTTGTACTCGCCGTGAAAGGCGACCTCCATGCCTTCGTTGGCCACCATCACGTAGCGCCATGTCCCGCCCACCCGCAGGTCGATCTCGGCGATCGTCACCTCACCCAGATCCGACGCCCACCACCGCTTGACCAGCTCGGGCGTGGTGAATGCCTTGTACACGTGGTGCCTCGGTGCATCGAACTCCCGCGTTATGTGGATCTGATCGTCTGCCGGGAGCGTCAACTTCGCCGTGCCACTACTTGCCACTGCCACCATCTCCGTCCTCCTCTTTCTCCGTTTCCTTCATTTCCTCCAACACAACATCGAGTCGAGCGAAGCGTCCGGACCACATGCGTTCGTAGCCCTGCACCCAGTCATGGATGGGTTTCAGCGAGCGGCCGTTCAGGCGGTACATCCGCTGGCGCCCCACCTCGCGGACCTCGACGAGTCCCACCTCGCGCAGGACCTTGAGGTGCTTGGAAACCTGTGGTTGAGCCAGATCGAGGAGTGCCACCAGGTCGTTCACGGGGCGCTCACCCTCGGCCAGGGCGTCGATGATCTGCCGGCGCCGGGGCTCGGCTACCGCATTGAACGCATCGGTTGTTGTTGCTGCTCGGGCCATGGAGCTAACATATACCCATATAGGAATATGTCAAGCCGGGATCGTCTAGGGGCAGGGCACCCCGGCAACGTTCTCTCCACCGGCCCCCGACCGGCAGATGCCGCGTCCTACCTGGGTGCCCGCGTAGCGGATCCCTGCAGCGAGGAGCAGCCCAAAGATGAGCAACCCGAGAACCAGGGAAGCGCCGACGATCAGCGCAGGACGGTCTTCGTCTCGGATCTTCATTCCGATCTCTCCACCACGGCTTCGGCCTCCATCTCTATCTTCCAGCGGGGATCCAACAACGCGTTGACGACGACCATCGTTGAAGCGGGTCGCACGGCGGCAAAGAATTCCCCATGAGCACGACCGATGCTGGCCCAATCTGCTGCGTTGGTCAGGTACATACGTGTTCGAACGACGTCACTCTCATCGGCTCCGGCTTCGCGCAGGGCCTCCACGATGATCTCGAGGCAGCGTTTCGTCTGAACGCCGGGATCCGGGTCGCACGACCCATCGGCCCAAACGGGAGCCGTTCCGGACACCAGCACCCGATCCCCCACCTTCAACGCACGCGAGAAACCGATCACCGGTTCGAATGGAGAGCCCGACGACACGAGTTGCCTCATCGTTCGGACGTCCCGAACGTGGTGACGAGGAAATCCTTGATCGATTCTTGAACCTCGTCGGACGCCCAACCCTTGCGGGCTTTGGCGTCGTGCTCTTCTCCGTACCGAGCGATACGGTCGAGTGCGGGTTGGCGGATGATCGTCTTCATCGCTTCGAACGTTGCAGCCGGGATGCGTGCGAGACGCTCCGCCACTTCGATGGCCCGCCCCATCAACTCCTCAGGTTCGACCACTTCGTCAATCATCCCCATCGTCACGGCATCGTCGGGCGAATAAGCACGAGCGAGATAGACGAGCTCCTGGAAATGATGTGGCGCGACCGCGAAGCGCATGATCTCGATCGCGTAGGTAGGGAACGGAACGCCGACCTTCAGCTCCGAGATGCCGATCTTGCCCGACCCTGCCGCCATGATGCGGTAGTCGCATTCGCAAGTAAGAACCGCTCCTCCGGCGATCGCATGACCGTTGACCGCAGCGACCACGGGCCGAGGGAACTCGAACAGCGACCGGAACGCGTCGGTCAGCGCGGGCACCGTGCCCTCGATGTATTCGGTGCTTCCCTCGATGACGGCGAAAAGATCGGCCCCCGCACAGAACGATGATCCCTCTCCCGTAAGGACGACGGCCTTCGCATCCGACTTTTCGAGCTCCTTGAACCCGTTGCCTATCGCCTGCAGCAGTTCGCGGTCCAGCGCATTGACCGGCGGCCGGTCTAGATGCGCGATCGCGATGTCGCCGTGCTCTTCGATCCGTAGGGGCACTAGTGCGGCTGATCTTTCAGGATGGGGGTCCACTCGGGATGAACCTTCTTGAGCCAAGTCTGTTCGCGTTTGCCCAGAGGGGTCTGGGACGGTTCCCGCCACCACAACTCGCGTGCCATCGCCTGCCAATTCGCTCGTGCTTCGAGGCGCCCGAGGATCGAAGCCACACCGAAAGACATCCGGTTGAACGTCACCATGACCCCGGGTATCGCTACTTTGCGCATCGTCTGGAATGCGGACGAGCGCGGGTCGAATCCTGCGGCCGCGATCTTTTGGACAAGGGGCGCATCGATCAGTGTCTCTTCGTCTTTGAGCACCGGGCTGTTGAGAAGTTTGAGGTGCTCCCACACCGCGTCGATCTCCGGAGTCTTGCGCGACAGGATCCCGATGCCCTCGAGAGCCTCCCGGCCCCGATCCTTGTCCTCGGCTATCAGTGCCTGTACGACCTCGACGAGCAACTTCAAGGTGCCGGGATCGACGGCCCGCACCAGCCCGTAATCGAGGAACGCGATCTTGCCTTTGGGCAGGAGCAGGTAATTGCCGGGATGGGGATCGGCAGAGAAGATGAGGAAACGGTTGAACGAACCGTAGAAGAACCTGAAGAGGATCTCTGCGATGTGATTGCGCTCCTCCTGCGTCTTCTCGAACGCGTTCATGAACGGCTCACCTTTGATGAACTCCTGCGTGATGACCCGGGTGCGGCAGTACTCCGGATAGACCTTGGGCACGACCACGAATGGGTGCTGGTGGTAGAGCTCGGCGAACTTCTGTTGGTTCTGGGCTTCACGCCGGTAGTCCAGCTCCTCGATGACCCGATCCCGGACCTCGTTAGCGATCTCCTTGGGGTCGAGGTTCGGGGCGATCGCAACCGCGAGCTTCGTCATCGCAGACACGTTCTTGAGATCGGCGCGCACAGCGTCGTCGACCCCCGGATACTGGACCTTGACCGCGACGGTCTCGCCCGAATGAAGCGTCGCCCGGTGCACCTGCCCGATCGAGGCGGCTGCGATCGGCTCGTCCTCGAAGGTGGCGAACACCTCCTCCGCCGACTTCCCGAACTCCTCCTTGATGACCAGCTTCGACGCTTCGGGGTCCATCGGCGGCGCCGAGTTCTGCAGCATCGTCAGCGCGTCGCGATAGGTCGACATGTACTCGGTGGGTGCGGCGAACTCGTAGAAGGAGGCAAGTTGGCCGAGCTTCATCGCGGCCCCCTTCATCTCCCCCAACATCCCGACGAGCTGATCTGCCGTGTGTTGATGGAACCCCTCCATGAACTCACCGGCGCGTGCGGGGGCAGCGAACGACTTCACCCGCGTGCCCAGGAAACGGAAAGCGGACTTGCCGGTTTGACCGGCGAGCTTTGCGCCCCGCTCGGCCCAGCCGGTGGGGATCGGGTCTTTCTTCTTATCGTTCGCCATGGGGGCCGCTACTCTATTCGGGTGAGACGAGGGAGCGCCGCGCTGGTACCCGTACTCGTCCTCTCGTTGTCCTGCGGCATCCCCGCCCCTCCGACCGACGGCATCGCTTCCGTTTCAGCGATCGAGAAGTTCTCCAAGCAGCGGGCGATGGATCACGTCCGCAAGCTCGCCGGAGACATCGGTGTTCGAGTGCGAGGCACCCGCGGAGAGCTTCTCGGGTCTCGCTACATCGCTCGAAGGTTCAAGTCACTCGGCTACCGGGTGAACATCCAGAAGTTCGCCGTCGACAACGGCACCTCCCGAAACGTCGTGGCGTGGTGGCCGAGCGCGAAGAAATTCCCGTTCGTAGTTGGGGCCCATATGGACACCGTCTCGGGGGCCCCCGGTGCCAACGACAACGCTTCGGGCGTGGCAACGATCCTCGAGGTCGCACGCCTGTTCGCAGGCACACGACAAGCGCAGTGGGTGCGCTTC
Source organism: Actinomycetota bacterium (assembly GCA_035629935.1). GTDB lineage: Bacteria > Actinomycetota > CADDZG01 > CADDZG01 > WHSQ01 > DASQLQ01. Next base: position 924 of record DASQLQ010000155.1, on the reverse strand, counting down.
GTCGCCTTCGGGTCGGAGGAGTTCGTGAATAGCGGCGTTCATCACTTGGGATCGGCCACTTACGTGCGCAGGCTTGGTCCCAGAGGTCGCGCACGTCTGGCAGGGATGCTCTCGGTCGACATGATCGCCGACGGAGTCCCTCTCCGAATCGGTCATATAGGCATCTCGGAACCGGTGGTCGCCCGGTCCGTCTACCGGAAGGTGACCGAGGGGGGCATCGCAACCAGCTGGATCAAATCGTGCGATTGCTCCGACCACGGCCCGTTCGAGCATGCGGGGATCCCGGCCTCTTTCATGTGGAGCGGGGATGAGCCCAACTATCACTCGTCTTCCGACACCCCCCCGAACATGGACCCGGACGACCTGGCCCGGACGGGCGATGCGGTGAGGTTGTTCGTCAAACAGCTCAACCGGCGAATTTTGGAGTACTACCGCCGGAAGGGCTAGGCTCCCCCACGACCTAACTGAGCAACCAATGCAGGAGGCCGAGTGGGTGATCGTGTGACCGAGCCGTACCAGCCGTACGAGTCGGATGAGTCTTACGAGTGGGACTACGACGATCGACCGCGCTCGGGAAACAAGGTCCTGTGGGGGCGGATCGTAGCTCTCGCCATCGCTCTGTTCCTCGCGTTCCTACTTGGCCGGACCACCGCGCCCAAGGGCATCCCCGAGAGTCGTCTCCAGAGCCTTCAGGAGCAGAACGAAGAGCTGCAACAGGAGAACGAGGACCTTCAGGCACTGCTTGCGCAGCCCGAGTCGACCCCGACCGACGAGGGAACCCCTGCCGATGAGACCGCAGAGGAACCCACCGCCGAAGGCGAGACCTATGTCGTCAAGAACGGCGACACGTTGCGAGGGATAGCCCAAACGTACTGTGGCGATGCCCAGTTCGACGACCTGATCGCAGAGGCGAACGACATCAGC
>DASQLQ010000154.1:0-9310 GCA_035629935.1 Actinomycetota bacterium | reverse complement strand
AGCGGTACCAAGCAGAGTGCATGGGCAGTGGGCCCGTTCCTGCTTGGAGTTGTGGCCATCTCGATCATCTTGACTCCCATGTTCAACGCAGCCCGAGGCAGCATCCTCATCGCGGCCTTGTTCCACTTCCAGATGAACGGTCCCGCGTGGCCCGATGCTCAGCCCTGGGATATGGCCTTGTTCGGAATCGTCGCTGCGATCGTCGTGCTACTGAACCGAAAGTCGATGTTGAGCCGCGATAACGCGGCAACCGAGATTTTGATATCGGACAAAGGAAAGGAAAGGTGGTTGTCATGAAAGCACTCGTGTATCACGGACCGGGTGACAAGCAGTGGGAAGAGGTCCCCAAGCCAACGATCCTGGAAGACGGAGACGCGATCGTTCGCGTCGACGCGGTAACGATCTGCGGGACCGACCTACACATCCTCAAGGGCGACGTGCCTGCGGTCACGGATGGCCGTGTGCTCGGCCACGAGGCGGTCGGAACGATCGAAGAGGTAGGCCCCGGAGTTAAGACTTTGAAGCCGGGCGACCGTGTCCTCGTTTCGTGCATCAGCGCGTGCGGGCGCTGCCGGTTCTGCCGTGAAAGTCGTTATGGCCTGTGTGTTGGCGGGGGTGGCTGGATCCTGGGACACAAGATCGACGGAACGCAAGCTGAGTACGTGCGAGTTCCGTTCGCGGACACATCTACTTACCTCGTCCCCGCCGGCGTAAGCGATGAAAACGTGCTCATGCTCGCCGATATCGGTCCGACGGGCTATGAGGTCGGCGTATTGAACGGGGGAGTGCAACCCGGAGACGTCGTTGCCGTCGTCGGCGCGGGCCCGATCGGCTTGTCTGCCATGTTGACCTCGCAGATGTATTCACCGAGTCACATCGTTGCCATCGACATGGTCGACGCAAGGCTCGAGGCAGCTAAGGCCTTCGGAGCGACCGCAACTATCAACAACTCCCGCCAGGATCCCGTTGCACTGGTAAGGGAGTTGACCGATGGGCTCGGAGCGGATGTCGCGATCGAGGCCGTCGGTATCCCGGAGACGTTCGAGTTGTGCGCCGAGTTGATCCGACCGGGCGGTCGCGTCGCCAACGTGGGCGTGCATGGGAAACCGGCAACGCTTCATCTCGAGGATCTGTGGATCAAGGGTGTGACGATCAAGACGGGTCTGGTCGATACGTACTCCACGCCCACATTGCTGAAACTCGTTGCATCTGGACAGCTGAAGGTGAATGAGTTCATCACGCATCACTTCGGGATGGACGAGTTCGTGGACGCCTACGACACTTTCTCCCGCGCTGGCGATACTGGCGCCCTCAAGGTGGTGTTGACCAAAGAGGGCATTCGGTGAGGGCAGTAGAGGGACAAACCTCGCAAGCTGTTAAGCGACGGTGCGTTCTTTGAGCAACTGCCTATCTAATTCAGATGCACAGGACTACGTTGGCTGAGCAAGCCAACGTAGGCGCGCCTGTCTGGTCTCTTCGAACGTGCGCTCAGTCATCAAGCAAATGGTGAACGTGCTTAGACCTCGCCAGGGATCCGTTCCCTCGCTGGAGGTCATCTACATGGGAGGACAACCATGCATGCATTGTTCGTGACCGCGCACATCGAGCCAGGCCGCAACGAAGAGGAAGGGTTGAGGTTCCTCGAGGACGACGTGTTGCCCCAGCTCAAACAGATCCCCGGCCTCGTTGGGGGGTACTGGCTAGCGACGAAGGACTCAGAGAGCTTGGCTGTTGTCCTCTTCGATAACGAGGACGCGGCGAAGCAGATGGCAGAAGTTGGAATGGCAGAGGCCCCTCCTCCTCCCGGAGCGACATTCGGGGATGTTGAGGTTCGAGAGGTCATCGCGCACATCTAGAACTCTTTCGGGGGACGTCCACCCGTCCGGGCGGGCGTGATCGGACGAAAGGAAGTTCGTTGGACATCCAAAAGACTGCACGGATCTTCGGGTGGCTGTTTATCGCCACCTTCATTACCTCGATCGGAGCCAAGGCCCTCTTCGTCACCGGAGTGGGCGGGAGCTTCAGTGCACTTCGCTTCACCCCGGGTGCCTTTTCAGAGAGCACTGTGTTTGCCGGCCTGATCCTCGAGTTCTTGCTCATCGTGGCCAACATCGGCACCGCCGTCGTCCTCTACCCGATCGTCAAGCGCCAGAGTGAGGGCCTCGCTCTCGGATACGTCACCGCGCGCGTCGTGGAATCCACTTTCATCCTGGTCGGGCTCATGAGCATCGTTTCCTTGGTGTCTCTGAACAGCGCTTTCGCCGGCGCGACCGGAGCTGAGGCCGCCGCACTCGCTGCCCAGGGGGATTCCTTGGTGGCCACCTACGACTGGGCGTTCCTGTTCGGTCCGGGCCTCGTGGTCGGTTTCGGGAACGGGTTGATCTTGGGCTACCTGATGTACCGCTCGGGCCTCGTACCTCGCCGGATGGCGATGTTTGGGCTCGTCGGCGGTCCGATGTTGATCCTGTCTTTCGGGCTCATCCTCTTCGGGGTCTACGAGAACGGATCTGGCCCCGCGTTCCTGCTGGCTTTCCCGGAGATCGTTTGGGAACTGTCGATCGGGATCTACGCCGCGTGGAAGGGCTTCAGGCCGAGCGCTATCACCAAGACGGTGGACCTGCGTGAGCCCGCGGTCGAACCGGTAATGGCTGCCGTGTAGCGACCTAGTCGCGTCAGATCTATGTAATGAAGACGCCCCCGGTGTGTACGGGGGCGTCTTCACTAGCGTTAGTTGATCGTTTGTTGGATCCAGTTGTAGAGCGTGTGGTCACCGACTCGTGAGTAGATGCCATATTGGGTCGGGACTGCACAGCCGTTGCCCCAGGACACGACTCCTACCTGAACGAATTCACCCAGCTGATCGCGCGCCATGAGAGGGCCTCCCGAGTCGCCTTGGCATGAATCTTCGGTCCCATGGAACTCGCCGGCGCACACCTCGGTGTTCTCGTCGATCCCCTGGAACACGGTGGTCTCACAATCCTCGTCGGACACGACGGGGACGTCGACCTCGCGGAGCTGCTCGTCGAGCGAAGGCACCATGAAGACCTGGCCCCCGTATCCGATCACGCGAGCTTGGTCGCCCGGCTCCCATAGATTCTGCTGGGTGTCGGGGTTTGCGAGGCCGATCGGCTGGAAGACAGACGCGCGCTGTAGGTGAAAGAGGGACACGTCGTAACCGAAGCCTTGGTAGTTCGGATGCACGATCACCTGGTCGGCAGCGATGGTCTCGCCACCCGGCCCTCCGAGATTGCGCACTCCGCCGATGCGGAACGAGTAACGAGAGGGATTACCCGTGCCGTCAACACAATGTGCCGCCGACAGGACCCACTGAGGAGCGATGAGGCTGGCGCCGCAGATCTGGAAACCGTCGTCCAACAGGGCGGCCATGTGTGGGTAATCCTCGGTGGCGAGCCTTCCGCCGACGATCGCCTCGGCATCGGGTGCCGTGAAGAGGACAGAGCCGGTGACGAAAGCGAACAGGGCGAACGAAGTGATCAGAAGTCGCCTCACTCGTGCGGTCGGACTCGGCGCGGATAACGAGCTGGACACAGGGACCTCCATGGATGGGCGATCGGCTATGGGGGAAGGCTTCTCCCTCGACAGCCGGTTCCCTCCTAACCCTTCGCGGGTTTAGTGGGGTTCTCTTAAAGCTTCGGAGGCTCGCCTCGTCGATCCCGGGCGCGCTGTAGAAACTCGACTAACCTCGCAAACGATGCGGCGATGAACGGTCCTATTCGATACGTGACTTCGGCGGACGCCTGGCTCGACGCACGGCCGCGCTGGCTGTTGCTCTTCGGATTGGTCGCGACGTTGTTGATTCTCGGCTGCGCCGACTATCTCACGGGCCCCGACCTGGCTTTCTCGGTCTTTTACCTATTGCCGGTGTCCGCGGTGGCGTGGAAGTACCACAGCAGGATCGCATTCTCGGTAGCGCTGACCGCGGCAGTCACGTGGGGCGTTGCCGACGTCGCCAGCGGGGCCGACTACTCGAGCACGCTGATCCCGGTTTGGAACACTGCGAGCCGCTGGGGCGTGTTCTCTGTGGTCGCAGGGCTCATCCAAACTCTGCACGGCACACTCGAGCAGCAGTCCTTGTTGGCCAATACGGACTCACTGACCGGGGTGGACAATCCACGTTCGTTCTTGGGTCACGCAGAGCAGGCCTTGGAGGAGATGCGCCACAGCCAGCTCCCTCTCACCTTCGCCTACATCGACGTCGACGATTTCAAGAAAGTTAACGACACGGTTGGCCACGGAGGCGGTGACGATCTGTTGCGCGCGATCGGAATGGCGCTGGTCGCGGTTACGAGGGACTCAGACAGAGTCGGCAGGCTGGGCGGCGACGAGTTCGCCCTCCTGTTGCCTGCCACGGGCTCCGAAGGTGCCAGGCACGTGATGGAGAGCTTGCAGGACCGGGTATCGAGGTCGCTGCAGGTGAGGTCCGATCTCAAGGTGAGTCTCAGTGTCGGTGCCGTGACCTTCGTGGTTCCCCCCGGAGGATCCGACGACATGGTCAATATCGCCGACAACCTGATGTACGAGGCCAAGGGCGCAGGCAAAGCAACGTGGCGCCACACAACAATTGGCAGTGAAACCGAAGGAGCTATGAAGGACCGTAGCGCGCCCCGTCCAATCCACGGATAAGCGAAGTAAGTACAGACCTATTCGTGGATGTCTTTCCTGTTTTTGTCGATGACCCCAACGATGATCGAAACGAATGCTGCTAAACGGATCAGGTAGAGATATGGCCGGGTTTCACCGTCGCGAGGATTGAATGTCAAGAGCACGTAATGCAGGCTCAGGAGGAAGAAAGCACCGGAGAAGAAGGAGAACAATCGATCGCGGGCCTGACGCCAATACTTCCAGAACATCAGCCCTGCTGTGGCGCTGAGAGTTGCTATCACCCCGGATAGGAAATCGTCCATCTAGCCCTCCCTTCTCTTATCGGTCTACTCGTGTGATCAGGCCATAAACGAGTAGCGCTAGGGCGGCAGCTGCGCTCACCAAACGAACTGTATAGAGGTCGATCTCGTCAATAAGGATCACTCGGTCGACTACAAGCAGCAGATTGTGGATGGTCAAACCCACGAAGCAGAATGTGCTCCACAGAAGGAGTTTCGCCCGACTGCGGAGATAGCCCCTCGCAAGTAGAACGGCGCAAAAGATGCTCGTAATCGCACACAGGGAGTAGATAGAGGTCGCAATCATTTCTTGTGCTTTCTAACCCGGAAAGAATCGGCAAAATTGCGAAGTTCTTCAGAGGGGGTGGAGAAGATCAGATTGATGACGGTCACTCGGTAGCTTCGATAAGCGTTGGCGACAGCGTCGATCTGTCGCGCGAGATCTTGCTTGGGGTTGTATCTGAATCCCTCCGGCGCCTCCTCCAATAAACCTTGTTCGGCAAGGTCGCCCAGGACTTCTGAGGCGCGTTCAGGATTCACCCTTTCCTCCCGCGCCACCGTCTCAGGCGTGAGCAGTTCATTTGGTCGCGACCGCGCATGGAGCAGGATCTCAAGTTGCCCGACGGAATAGATGTGACGCGCGAGGAATTTCCGGGTGGGCTCCGGTATCCGCTCGGGCATATAAGTGAGAGCTACCTAAGAAAGCCATGATGGAGACTGGCCCGCCGAGGCGATCCCAGTCTCCATCTGATTCGTAAGGTCAGCAGCTCCTGGTTCTGTCGTTTCCGCGCCCGCCACGGCAATCATCCGCACTCTGTCCACCGTAGAGCTCGTCACGTCCTCCTTTACCGCGCAATTGATCCCAGCCGCCTTTGCCCCGCAACTCATCCTCACCGCCGGATCCGTCGAGCCAATCACTCCCGGCCCCCCCGACGAGATAATCGAGAGACTCGTTTCCGATCAGGGAATCACTACCACTATTACCGTAAATGGTGTCGAAGCCTTTCTTGCCGCTGGCCCCGTCATTTCCTGAACCCAACCGGATGATGTCTCTGCCTTTGTTCCCGATTACGATGTCGTTGCCTTCTCCGGCGTAGATCTCGTCGTCTCCGGCGTCGCCAGTTGCGCCGTCATTCCCAGAGCCGAGTCGGAGGACATCGTGTCCGCCAAGGCCGTAAACGGTGTCGTGTCCACCATAGGCAATGATGACGTCATCTCCCTCGGTTCCTCTGATCGTTTCACTTCGGTCGGTACCGCAGATCGTTCCTTCTCTTTGACAGCGTGGATCCGACCCAGGTTCCTGTGCTGTAGCCGGAACCAAGGCCGACATAGCCATAGCAATTGAGAAAACAGAAGCTAGAGCGGTAACTCTTCGCTTACTTCCCATGTCCATCACCTTCCCTTGTCGGTATCTGTTTAGGTTTTTCCGCATTTGGTCACAGACCGGTCACAGACGTGTCGTAGTTGCGTAACCGGCTCGATGCTTTCGGGAGCATCGGCGTTACCCTGAAGCTATGGACGAGAGCATTCTGTTCGTAGAGGACGATCCTTCGATCGCTGTGATTACTTCCAAGGGCCTTGAACAGGCCGGCTACCAAGTGACCACCGAGAGTGATGGCCGACAGTCACTCCTTCGATTTCAAAAAGGTGATTTCGATCTCGTGGTGCTGGACGTGATGCTTCCTTCGATCGACGGCTTCGAGGTGTGCCGAAGGATCAGAAGCGAAAGCCAGGTTCCCATCCTCATGTTGACTGCGAAGACGGACACCGTCGATGTCGTGATGGGTCTGGAAGCGGGCGCTGATGACTACATCTCAAAGCCCTTTGAGATGCAGGAGCTGGTGGCGCGAGTTCGGGCGGCTCTTCGACGGATCGGGGATGTAAATGGAGAGAGCCAGATCCAGATTGGATCGTTAGAGATCGATCCGGCGGGATACAAACTGTTCAAGGATGGGGAGCCGATCGAGCTAACTGCGACTGAATTCAAGCTATTGGTGGCTTTGGCAAGACATCCGGGTCAGGTGATGACGCGAGAGTTACTCCTTGACATGGTGTGGGACTACGACTACCTGGGAGATTCTCGAGTGGTGGATATGGCAATCAAGCGCCTGCGCGAGAAGATCGAGGAGGATCCTTCTAACCCCACGACTGTCGTAACCGTTCGGGGCGTTGGTTACCGAGTTGAGAAGTGAACGCGCCAATATCCCGCCGGGGCGCTTCCGTTGGCGCTTAACGATTGCATTCGTCGCAGTTGCTGCCATCGCGGCCGGAGTGGTGGCGGAGGGTTCTTATCTTCTAGTTAGGAACGACCGCACCGCGAGTTTCCAAGAGCGATCTATCAGAGAGGCTCGTCTTGCCGAAGCGGTTGCAGAGGCGATCGTTGCCGATTCGGTGGTCAACGTCGACGAGGTTCACGACCTGCTCATAAGGCTTCGACGACGTGAGGCTTTTGAGACGGTCCTGATCTTGGACGACGGCACTTTTCGCTCGACCGCTCAGGTAGATCGGGATGATGTGCCGAGCGAACTCAGAACCAGCAAGTTGAACACCGGGGCCACAGAAGCGACCATCCGAGGGAGGCGCTACCTGGTCGTTCCCGGATCTAGGTCGTTGTCTGGAGCGCGGCTGTACTTCTTTTTTTCGATGGAACAGTTCTTGGAAGAACAAGCGCGTCTCGGAGGGATCCTTTGGCGTTTGTGGTCGCTGGTCGTGGTCGCCGCCGCTCTAGTGGGAAGCCTTGTTGCACGGCGCGCCTTGCGACCAGTAGGACGCGCCAGCGACGCCGCCCGAGCGCTGGCCGAGGGACTCTTGGACACTCGATTGCCTGTCGAGACCGAAGACGAATTCGGTGCCTGGGCGGTCTCTTTCAACCAGATGGCTGAAGCGCTTCAGGAGAAGATCGATGCTTTGGTGGAGGCACGCGAGCGTGAGAGACGCTTCACATCAGATGTCTCTCACGAACTCCGAACGCCGTTAACTGCATTGGTGACGTCGGCGTCGATGGTGGAGGCAGAGCTCGGACGATTGCCTCCTGATGTCCGGTGGTCGATCGAACAGCTTGTTGTACAGATCCGACGCTTAAGACGGCTCCTTGAGGAACTGATGGAGATCTCGCGACTGGACGCTGGTCGCGAAGTACTCCAGGTTGAGGAAACGCACATCGGCACTTTGCTGGAGTCGATTCTGAAGCAAAGGGGCTGGGCGGAGAGTGTCCAGCTTGACACCGATGGTGTCTCGGTTGAAACGGATCGACGGCGGCTCGAAAGGGTTCTGTCCAACCTCATCGAAAATGCACTCGAGCACGGGGCCGCACCAGTGAAGATCCTGACTCGGCCACTGCCGGGTGGTGTGTCGATCACTGTTGTCGATAGCGGCGAAGGTCTGGGACCTGATGATCAAGCACGTATCTTCGACCGCTTCTTTAAAGGCGATTCCTCTCGGCAGGGGGGGAGCGGACTCGGTCTTTCGATCGCTCAGGAGAACGTCCGTTTGCTCGGGGGCAACATCAAGGTTCAAAGTCTCAGGGGTAGGGGGAGCACGTTCATTGTGCGGTTGCCATCGCGACCGACCGTTGCTCGATAAGCCGGTTCGATGTCGCGGAGCCGTTACCGGCCGGTAACGGTCTCGTCGTCCTAACGGGCGACCATTGACTTCTCTGGGCGACCCCGACCTTTGGCCCCGCGAATCCCACGGCGGGGTCGTCCAGCAAGCTTCTCGTGTCCGCAGCTCCAGCAAAGGAAGGCCCGTTGCTGAGAAACTCTCCCGTAGATTTCAACCCGCGTGAAGGTGTGGTGTTGCACTCCGTGGCGGCGGGATCGTTCGCGGGGCTGGTCCTCGGTATCGGGGAGTTGATGATCGCCCTTGTATCGGGCCGTTCCTTGTTGGAGCCCGTTCTCGTGACGAGCTCGTTAGTCCTGGGCCCAGGGGCACTCGATCGGACCGTGCCCGGCTCAGGAAGCATCGTTGCGGGTTCTGTAGCCCACTTCCTTCTATCGATCCTCTTTGCTTTTCTCTTCTTTCTACTCGTTGGCCCGCGATGGAGGTCGGGGGCAAACGATTACTTGGTGTTTGTGTTCGGTATCACTTACGGCGCGTTGATTTGGAGCGTCAACTTGCTTCTCGTTGCACCACTCTTCTTTCCTCGGTTCACATCACTCCATCAGGGCTGGGGAGGAATGTCTGCCTACGCTTTCCTTTATGGGGCCGTGTTAGGTCTCTATGCGGTAGCCGTCCCGTCTGCTCGGGAGCCGATCTTTGTTCCCAAGCCGTTACAGAACCGGCACGAAACTGTCACGTGACGGGGTCACACTGAAATCAATGGGACTCAATCAAATCGTTTCGCCTTCTTGGACCGAGATAAAGAGATACCCGTCGTTCGCTGGTCTGCTTAGAGAACATGGTGTCGATCT
>DASQLQ010000153.1:0-13356 GCA_035629935.1 Actinomycetota bacterium | reverse complement strand
TCCTGCGGCAAGCCCAATCTGCGCAGCCGGCCGCGGAACAGCTGCGGGTCCTCCTCGCCGTACAGGGCGATCGAGAAGATGCAGCCGAAGGCAACCTGCTCCCCATGCAGGGCGCGGCCCCCGAACAATTCATCGAGAGCGTGTGAGATCTCGTGTTCCCCACCGGAGGCCGGACGCGAGGTGCCGGAACAGATCATCGCCATCCCCGACTGCACGAGAGCATCGCCGAGCACCTTGAGGAATGCCGGGTCTTTGGCCAGGGCTTGCGGATCGGCGTCGAGCATCGGCTCCACGAGTTCGAAAGACTGGGCCGAAAGATCCCAAGCCCGTTGATCGATCTTCTCCAACCCGTGCTCGGTTGCCAAGGCCCAGTCGCGCAGAGCGAGAGGGTTGGCGAGGAGGTCTCCGATGCCCGCTGCCAGGGATTGAGCCGGAGCACCGAGCAACGTAGGCAGCGACATGAAGGCTGCCCGGGGTGCGATCGCCCCGATGCTCTCTGCCCGGCCGTTCTCGTTCGGCACCACTGCTACCGGCGAGCAGATGCCGTCGTGTGACAACTGTGTTGGTGCCACGACGATCTGCAATCCGGCTCGGGCCGCGGCGAGTTTGCCGATATCGAGGACGCGCCCCCCGCCGATCGCGACGATCGCGTCCGCGCCCGAGCGATGAGCGCGCGACCCGAGGTCCGAAGCCCACTTCTGATCCGCCGGCTTTGTCGGTCGTTCGGGTCCCCGGGGTCCGCTCAGTTTCGAGGCCAGTCGTTCGCCGTGGTGCGATGCGAGTACGAAGGGGCTCTCGATCCCCAGCTCTGCAACGATCTCCGCGAGATCGTCGGCCGCCTGCGCTTCGTCGGTGGGATCCTCTTGGGAGAAGAAGACCTCGGGGAATTCCATGTGACGGTCTGTCAGCCGGTGGTGGCGGCCGGACTACCCCAAGCCTCCGAGTTACGTTCGAGGACTTCGACCGCGGCACGAACATCGTCGGGGACGTCCACTTCCGCGTACTGACCCGTATCCACTTGTGCAGACCGCGCGTTGACCCGTGTGAGCATCGTCCCATAGACATCCTCGTAGTAGCCCTGGGTGTTCCCGTCCCACTCGAGCTCCGTACAGATATCGAGATAGGCAGCAGCCCCGATGGGTCGTAACAAGGAAACGCCGGTGAACTCTCCGTGACTGATCCGCTTGGGAAGGTGTTTACCGATCGCTCGCACGCGGTTTCCGTCCAGCTGCACCCGCATGTCTTCCTCGTTGAGGTTGTATCGGCGTTCCACGCTGAGCACGAGGTCCCCCATGGTCGAGGTGACGCGTCCGTACACATCCGGGTGGATCACGATGTCGGAGTTGACGGCGAGGATGGTCATCCCGGGTGACTGGTCGAGCGCGACGCGCAACGAGTGGAAGTTCCCCCACGACGCGTACCTGGCGTTGAAGACGAAGGTTGCTTCGCCCCAATGCTCGGTCACGTAACTCTGAACCGCTTCAGGCTGGAAGCCTGTGACGACCAACAGATCCTCGATCCCAGCCTGCTTGAGACCCCGAAGGATGTAGTACAGAAGCGGCTCGTGGTCGCCTAGGGGAAGGAGCGTCTTCGGCTCGGCTCCCCCCATCCGGACACCTCGTCCGGCGGCCAGCACGACTGCTCTTAAGTTCGCCACGAAACCTCCAGGATCATGTCCGCCTTAAGCGGACGTTCGTAAACAAGTGTCCCATCTTGCTTCTTCCAGCCGGGAGCGCTTATCCCCAGTGCGTCCTCCGGAAGTTGGAGACGGACGCGCAGCTCATCCGGACGGAGCTTCGGTTGATGCTGAACCACGAGGCGATAGGTGCTGCGCCCGTCTGCCTCGCGAACAACGCCGGGCACAAGGTAATCGACCGAGACGGATGCGGTTTCCTGCGGTGGGATCTGCAACACCGTCGACCAGACCTTCTTGCCCAACTCGAAGTGCTCGGCGGGACGGTCTTCGGCCGGCCAAGCGGCGAGTCCGGCGGCTGCCGTGTCCAGGCGCGTCCCCTCGACACTCGCACTTTGGAGCTGCGCATCGCCTTGGACGTAGATATTCATCATCGGGTGATGATCGGGACCCGAATCTCCCATCGACCACCGGGGTTGCGGCAAGAAGACCCCGTTCCTCACGCTGATGTTCGTAGAGACGTGCGCGTCGGCACCCTCGATCCGCACATCGACACTCGTTCGCTGCTCACTGAAGTAATCGAGCTTGTTACCGCCGACGTTCTGTTCGACGACGTTGATGTAATCGCTTCCACGCGCTGTGTCGAGGCCCCCATCCCACTCCATCTCTTTGATGAAAGCCTGTTCCGTCGGATCCGCCATCCATATCTGCATCTGTTTCTCCGCAAGCGACGCGCCGAACCCTTTGACGATCTCCGATGGATGGTCGGGTCGGAGCAATCGCTCGTAGAACCCGTCGACCACCTCCCGCAAACGAGCGCGTCGGACCTTTGGGATCGGGAACGATGCGTAAGCCTTGTAGAGCAAGAAGTGCACGACCTTCTTCGCCGAGATCCGGTTACCGGTCGGGATCCGGTACGGCCCTACGCCGGGAAGGAGCTTCTGCATCGTGATCGGCGTTACTGCGAACACTCCATCGATCTGTTCCGGGAAGGTCGGCTCGCTCGCCCGGGCATAGTCGATCGTCAGCTGTGCCGACAATGGCCAGTCCGGAGACCAGTTCGCGTTCCCGAAACGCTGTGCGTCGGAGATCTCGCGCACGTACCAGGCGTCTTCCGGAAGTGGGATCGAGATAGGCGTTCTGTCCTTGTCGACGTCGTAGACGGTGCTTGCATCCTCGGAGAGTTCTGGGCGACCGTCGGTGATCGACAAGAGCGCGAACTGAAGCATCGCCCCGCCGGTACCTCGCTGTTCGGCGGAGTTCTGCATCCCGAAGAGGTAGATCCGCTGCCCGTCGGCGCCGAGGAAGCGGGGGAGGATCGCGAGCCCGGCTTCGGCTTTGCCGAGCAGCTCCTCGGTCTCGCTCGCTTGCTCGATGCCCTGGGTCACCTTCGGGCGCAAACGCCGCGGTATCTGTTGAAGCCGAACCGCTCGTAGCTCACGATCGACTCCACTGATGGCCTGGTGGACGTCCTTGATGGTGGCGGCGATGTCTTCGATGCGATCGATGCGGATCTGGGCACCCCCCTTGGGGTCCTCGGGATCCTTGGCGATGATCTTGTCCGGCCCCCGCAGCGCGTTCTGTGCGATGTCCAGGGTCCCCGCGGCCGCCCGCCCGGACAAGATGGCTGCTTCGACGAAGTGAGGGGCCTCTTGAAGAACGCCTTCGACCTTGGGGGTCATCGTCGCGAGATCGAGCAGGGGGCTATCGGAATCGAGCCCACTGCGCGCCCGTTGTGCAGCGGCTACTCCGGCCAGCGTCTCGAAACGGGCGTCTTTGATCGCTCCCGCCGTCAGTTTCTTCTGAGCTCTGGCGAAATGGTCCGCCGCGTCGAGCAGGCCGCCGCCGAGCTTCCACGGAGCGGCCAGCATCGACAGCCACAGGAAGGTGCCGACCAGACCCATCAGGATCACGGCGACCCCGAACAGGCCGCGCGTGCGAGGCCGCTCTACGACTGCTGTGCCTCCTGTTTGAGGCGGGGAGCGACCTGCGTGCCAAGGAGTTCGATCGCCCGGGCCGCGGGGGCGGCATCCATGCCGGGATAGTGGAGCCGGAGGATGAGATGACTCTCTGGGTAGCGCCCCAGGACCCCCACCACGTCCTTCAGGTATGCGACGACTTCGTCGGGCGTTCCGTAAGCAGTCGCCTTTCGGATGGTTCCTTCGCCGGGAGGCTTCACTTCCAGGCCCCTGCCCGGGACGTCGGTTCCTTCCCGCCATCCGGTGTAAACGCCCAGTTGGTGACCGATGCCGTCACGGATCATCGGCCAGTCTTTCTCCGGATCTTCTGTCACGAATGCATTCTGCAGCAGTCCCACGGTCGGAGGGCCGTCCCAGCCGGCCTTCTTGCGTTCTTCAGTGGCCATCTCGAACGCCTGCGCAACGCGATCTGGCGTTGCTCGCGACGAGATGTATCCATCGCCGATCTTCCCGGCGCGCCTGATCGCGTCGTCGACGAAGCCGCCCACGAGGATCGGAGGGACGCGAGCCGGCTTAGGTGTGACTGCGACATCCTTGTAGCTGTAGTACTTGCCCTCATAAGAGAATCGTTCGTCATTCCAGGCGTGTCGCAAGATCTCGACGATCTCGCGCATGCGTCGCACGCGGGACTTCACCTCGACGTTGAACTCACGAAACTCTTCCTCGCGCCACCCGATACCGAAGCCGGCTATGACGCGGCCCCCGGACAGCTGGTCGGCAACAGCGAAATCCTCGGCCAGCCGGATGGGGTCGTGGAAGGGGGCCAGGACGACACCCGTGCCGAGCTCGATCCGTTCGGTTACCGCCGCGAAAGCGGCAAGCATCACGACGAGCGAGGGCAGATATCCGTCGGCGGAGAAGTGGTGTTCCGACACCCAGGCGGAATCCAAGCCGACGGACTCGATCTTTTGAACGAGCTGGAGATAGTCCTGGTACTCCTGGTGGAAGGTTCTTCTGCTACCAACTGGGATCTGTCCCGTGAATAGCCCCACGCCGATCTTGAACGCCACTGAAGCCTCCCTGGAACAAAAAGAAACCGGGGCCCGAAGGCCCCGGTCACGCTAACAGCCGTGCTGGATAACTACTTTTTCTTGGGCACCTTGTAGGTCTTGAGCATGCCCGCAGAGTCGATGATGGTGGTGTTGAGCGATCGCTCGCCGGCCTGGGACACCCAACAGATGACACAGATCTGCTCGCCACCCACCGCGATAACCGATCCGGGCTTCGCGCCCACCACTTTCATCGGGATGATTGCCGTGAACGACATCGTTGCCGGATCGAAGCTGCCCTCGAAGTAACCGAGCGGCGGGCAGTTGACACGTTGCAGCGGAAGGCTGGCGTCCGTGACGCACTCGCCCTCGAGGCGGAAGTGGCCCTGCACATCGGCGCGGCCGACACGCTCGGAGGTTTGACCACCCACGACGTCGGGCTTGCCGATGTCGGCGCTCTTTGCGGTCAAACGGAACGGCTTCTTGTTGACTGTGAAGTTCCACAGGAAGCGGGCGCCTTCGGGCAGGCTTCCAGAGGGAGGCATGTCCGCGTGCGTGACGGTGAACTCGATGTTGGCACCGTTCGCGGCGATGGCTCCGGTTGTCAGATCGAATCCGGCGGGTATCGACTGGCCGAGTCCCTGGCCTACGTCGGCGTCGCCAGTCGCGTCTTCCCAAACCACTGCCGGTTTCGGTGCTGCGTTTGCAGTGCCGAGGAGTCCCACCATGAGGCCCCCCGCCAGCGCGATAGCTATGAGCTTGCGCATCTTCATCTCCTCCTATTTCGGAATCTTGTAGCCGGTGGTCATTACTGCTGCATCTAGAACCGTGTGAGGCGTGAGCGAGCGCTCCGCGTAGTGAGCGACCCAGCAGATCTGGCAGCCGGTCGCAGTCGATCCGCCGGTGCCGGCGTCGATCGAGGAACCCGGCTTCAATTTCAGAGAAGCCAGCGGCATCTTCCAGCTGATGGTTGCCTTTGCTGCATCGAATGTGACGTCGAAGTAGTCGACCGCTCCGAACTGCGAGAGAGTCAGGTTCGCCGGGGTCGCCTCGGTGTAGCCCTCCTCGAGACGAGCCACGCCGTTCGAGTAGACCTGTCCGACGCGCTCGGTACCCGTTTGAGCAGCTGCGTCGGGCTTGCCGATGTCCAGGGACTTGACGGTGAACCGGTACTGCTTGCCTTTGACGTCGAAATGCCACAGGAAACGCACGGCTTCACCGGGTTGGTTCGAGGACGGCATCGATGCATGGGAAACGGTGAAGACGATGTCCTTACCGACCTTTTCGATCGTGCCGCCGGTGAGGTCGAAACCGCCCTCGGCCAATTCCGGTATGGGACCGGTCGCTTCAAGTCCTGTGTCTCCCGCGGGGTCTTTGAACGCCGATACCGGCTTCGCCGTCGCGCCGGCGGTTAGAGCGACAACCGATACGAGACTTGCGATCAGAACGGTGAGTTTTTTCATGTTGATCAGCCGTTCCATTGCAGGATGTCGATCCCGCGGTTGTAGTCGAGGGTGTAGAGGATCTTGTCGGTGATCCAGTAGACGGCTCCGGTCGAACCCGCCGCCGGCATGAACCAACCGGTCTCTTTGATCTTTCCTTTGCTCGAGACGTCGAGGAACTTGGTCCCGTGCTCGAAGAAAGCTCCGGCGACGATGCCGCCGTTCTTGAAGCTCGGCTCCGGCTCGATCCAGTGCGACGAACAACCGACCTGGTTGGCTGCCGGGTTGCCGTCGGCGTAGGTGCCGTTCTTGACGCGGTACTCGTCGATCATCGTGAATGAGTGGGTCTTCTTCCACTTCGATGCATCCCACGTCATGAATGCGCCGTTGGTCTCGCTGCAGCGGACCTTGTTGTTCGTCTCGCCCCCCATGAGCAGAAACTTGTCTTTGGGGTTCATCCAACGACCGCTGTGGATGAAGCGACCGTCGTCGTTCGAGCCGGCGGCAAGAAGCTTGGGCTTGAGGGGGTTCTTGCGGACATCCAGCAGCATGATCGGCTGCGTGGCGGTGAGTACCAGGCCTGGTGCGATCTCTTCGACATCGTGACCGTTACCGGCGGGCATCCCGTCGCCCCACTTCTGCTTCATGAGCTTGGGCTTCAGGGGGTTGCGCAGGTCGAAGATCTTCCCGTCCGAGCCCCATGCCCACGTGCAATCGAGCACGCAGCTCGTGGTGTGAGAGCCGCCGCCGACCACCTTGGAGATGATCGTCGGGTTCGCCTTGTCCTCGACGTCGATGACGTAAAGGGCGTTGGTGCCTGCTGCCGGTTTGCCGTCGGCCGAAGCCCCGGCGGTGTTCGGCATGATCAGGATCCGGCCGTTCGTGTCGAGGTCTTCGCGCGAGTAGAGCCACTCCTGAGGCATGGGGACGAAGCCCGTCATCTCAGGGTTCAGAGGGTCCTCGAGGTCGAAGATCATGATCTTGTTCTGGTCGTTGGCGTAGAAGTAGTCGCCGACGACGCGGCCCCCGACGCCATCTTGGGCGATCGGCATGTGCTTGATGAATTCGACGTTGTCCGAGGACAGCCCGCCCGCAGACGGTCCATCGAGTTCGGCGGCAGGCGCCGACGTGGCCGCAAAAAGGCTTCCGGCCAGTAGCGCCGTTGCTACGAGAGCCGTGATCTTTCGCATTCTGATTCCCCCTATTGAAATGAATGTCTGGGTAAGGGATTCGGCCCGATCGGAGGCTTTCCTGCACCCGGAACGACTCCACCGGCGGGGCTTGGTCCGATTTGCCCGATTTCGCTGGGAGAAGCTTGTGGGATGGACCGCAAGCTGTTCGATCTCAATATCGAAGAGGTGCTGGAGGCGTGGGAGGTGAGCCATGCCATCCGGGAGGTGATCTCGAACGCGCTCGACGAGCAGACCCTTAGCGGGACCAAGGAGATCGAGATCGAGCGGGCGGCCGACGGGCGCTGGGCGATCCGGGACTTCGGCCGGGGGCTTCGCATCGACCACTTCACGCTCAACGAGAACAAGGAGAAGCTGGCAGCGAGCTCTGGCGTGATCGGGAAGTTCGGGGTGGGTTTGAAGGATGCCCTGGCAACTTTTCACCGGCGGGGGATCACGATCGAGATCCGCTCCCGGTACGGGATATTCACTCTGGAGCAGACAGAGAAGCACAGTTTCTCGGGCATCACCACGTTGCACGTCGCTTATACGGAAGGCGACACCGGCGTCGAAGGCACGGAGTTCCTGCTAGCGGGCGTCACCGAGGAGCAGATGGCCGAGGCCAAGTCGCTGTTCCTTGCCTTCAATGACGAGAAGGCCTTGGACAGCACTCGTTATGGAGAGGTTTTGCGCCGGCGCAAGGATGGGGGCCGCGTCTACATCAGCGGCGTCTTCGCGGCGGAGGAACCGAACTTCCTCTTCTCCTACAACGTCACCCATCTCACGGACGCGATGAAGAAGCGGCTCAATCGAGAACGTTTGAACGTCGGTCGCACCACTTATGCGGAACGCGTGAAGCAGATCCTGAAGGAAGCCGAGTCGCCCGAGGTCCACGAGGAGCTGATCGAGGAGATCCTGGGACGCGCTCGTCGCCAGATCCACGACGAGATGCAATGGATCGAGATCAGCCAGCTGGCCCTCACCCGGTTGCACGAGAGCGACCAGGTCATTTTCGTGACGGAGGACGAACTCCACAGCCATCCGGATGTCGTTGACCACGCGCGTCGAGATCGCTTGAAGGTCGTGATCGTCACTCGCCCAGAGAAGAAGAAGCTCCTCGAGCAAGCCGAAGCCGGGGGAGTGAAGGTGCGGCTCCTCGAGGACTACGTGGCCGAGTTCAACGAGAGTTTCGAGTACTCGTTCATCGAAGTCGATGTGCTGACCGACGAAGAGAAGGGGGTGTTCGGCCGCACCGAAGAGATCCTGGCCCTGGTCGTCGACAATAGCGAGGAACCATTGGATGTCCGCATCTCCGAGACGATGCGGTTAACCCGAGACGACACCTATGGGGTGTGGGATCCGGAACTGGATGCGATCGTCATCAAACGGGAGCAACTCGGTTCGCTCCCGGGCTACGCGGCCACCTTGCTGCACGAGGTTGCCCACGCGATGACCGGCGCGCACGACGCCACGAGGGAGTTCGAAAACGTCCTAACGGAATACCTCGGCCTAACCTCCGACGCCGCCTTGCATCATTGATGTCCCCGCTCAATGGAAACCAGTGGTGCGTCTGGTCGCTGCGGTCGCAGATCCGACCACACCGACCACACCTTGCCGACCATCGTCTGTAGGGGCGATCACTCCTCGTCCCCCACACCCAAGGCAGCGGTCACCCTCATGGGCGCCTCACCAACTCTTCTCCCAGAGGTACCAGG
The DNA here is from genome assembly GCA_035629935.1 of Actinomycetota bacterium. Lineage (GTDB taxonomy): Bacteria > Actinomycetota > CADDZG01 > CADDZG01 > WHSQ01 > DASQLQ01. The sequence goes on along the minus strand of DASQLQ010000153.1, from coordinate 4,429 downwards.
GACCCTCGAGATGGACGAAGTTGTCTTCACCGATGCGTTGAGGTTTCCCACCCCTGCTGTAAGCGAAGCCGTACTCATCGAGGAACATGGCGCCGCGCACTAGGAAGCGCATGCCGTCATCGGTCCGCTTGACTCGGCCCACGGGCCACAGCCCGACGTAGCTCTGTCTTTCGAAAGACGCGTCATCGATCACGTCGCGGGCGAAAGAATCCATCGCGTTCTGACTCAGTTCGAAACGTACGAGCATCGGGGCCGGGAAGAACACAAAGGCAGCAGACGTGATCAGGAGTATCGGAGGAGCGGCCCATAACCAAGCACGACGGTTGAAGAATGCACGCCGATTGAGAACGATCGCAAAGATCAGCCGCACAAGCCAGATCATCCCCAGGGCCTGACCCCCGAATGCCACGAGAAGAACCCACCACCCGTTGCCTCCGGGAAAGCTGCTCCAGTAGGAAGTGAGAGCCAAAGCAATGACGCTTCCGATCAGAGTGGGGAGACCGATCGGTTTACGTAACTGACGGTCGAGCTTGGTACCAAAGCGCTTGAGCCTTGGCCCCGAGGTCGCTCGCGTTTCCCAGTCGTCTAAGCGCCGGCCGAGGCGAGCGAAAGTAGGGAACTTCGTAGATGACTCGGTGGGGCTCACGCCCCGATGAGGTCGGCGATCTCGCCGATCATGTGCGTGAGATCGAAGTCCTTGGGCGTGTAGACCTTCGCCACGCCGAGCTCCATCAGCTTCTTCTCGTCCTCCTCGGGGATCACCCCGCCGACGATCACGGGCACGGCGTCCAGGTCGATACCCTCCTTCTTCAACAGCTCGAGGACCTCGGGCACCAGCAGCCCGTGGGCACCCGACAGGATCGAGAGACCGATGGCGTGCACGTCTTCCTCGGCCGCCGCCCGGGCGATCTGCTCCGGGGTAAGGCGGATCCCCTGATAAATGACTTCGAAGCCGGCATCGCGAGCTCGTAAGGCGACCTGCTCTGCTGCGTTCGAGTGGCCGTCGAGGCCCGGCTTCGCAACCAGCATGCGCAGTTTCTTCACTCCGAGTCGGTCGGACGCACCCTGGACCTTCTCGCGCAGCTCAATAACATCGCCTTCAGGGGCGCTCGTGACCTGAGCGGAGATGCCGGTAGGGGGCCGGTACTCACCAAAGACCTCTCGCAGTGCGTCGGCCCACTCGCCGGTGGTGACTCCTGCTTTGGCCGCTTCGATCGAGATCGGGAACAGGTTCTCGTCGGTTCCGGCTGCCGCTTTGAGTTTGTCGATAGCCGCGCCCACCGACGCGTCATCACGAACCTCGCGCCACCTGTACAGACTCTCGATCTGGTCGGCTTCCATCTGAGGATCGACCTTCTCGAAGGCAAGCTCATCGAGTCCTTCCACTAACGGTGACGGCTCGGTGCTTTCGTATCGATTGAGCCCGACGACCACTTGCTCGCCTGCTTCGATCGCTCGCCGCTTAGCTGCGTGCTCGGCGACAAGGCGTTCCTTCATGTATGCGAGGGCCTCGACCGACCCGCCCTGTTCCAAGACCCGCTCGAACTCTTCCCATGATTCGGTGACGATCTTTTCGGTCAGCCCTTCCACCACCTTCGAACCTTCGAAGATGTCGTCATGCTCCAAGAGGTCGGTCTCGAGAGCGAGGATCTGCTGAGCCCGCAGCGACCACTGCTGATCCCATGAGCGCGGCAATCCGAGCGCCTCGTTCCATGCGGGAAGTTGCACCGCGCGAGCACGAGCGTTCTTCGACTGCGTCACGGCAAGCATCTCGAGCAGGATCCGGTAGACGTTGTTCTCGGGTTGCGATGCGGTGAGCCCGAGTGAGTTCACCTGCACGCCGTAGCGGAAACGACGGAACTTGTCGTCGGTTATCCCGTAACGCTCGGTCGTGATCCGATCCCACAGGATCCCGAAGGCACGCATCTTGCAGGTCTCTTCGATGTAGCGAAGCCCGGCGTTGCAGAAGAACGAGATGCGTCCCACCAACCGTGGGAAGTCGTCATCCGAGACCCGGCCCGTGGCTTTCACAGCATCGAGAACCGCAACGGCGTTGGCCAACGCGTACGCAACCTCCAGCACGGGATCGGCCCCCGCCTCCTGTAGGTGGTACGAGCAGACATTGATCGGATTCCACTTCGGAGCTTCCTGAAGCGTCCACGTGATGAGGTCCGTGGTCAGTCGCATGGAAGCTTCGGGCGGGAAGATGTGGGTCCCGCGCGACAGGTACTCCTTGAGGATGTCGTTCTGGGTGGTGCCGGCGAGGGCCGAATGGTCCGCCTTCTGTTCCTCGGCCACCGAGACGTACAGGGCCAGTAACCACATCGCCGTTGCGTTGATCGTCATCGAGGTGTTCATCTCGGCGAGAGGGATCCCGTCGAAGACTCCCCGCATATCCCCGAGGTGGCCGATCGGGACACCGACCTTGCCCACCTCGCCCTTGGCCATCAGATGATCGGAGTCGTAGCCCGTCTGCGTGGGCAGATCGAATGCGACCGATAGTCCGGTCTGGCCCTTAGCGAGGTTGGCCTTGAACCGGGCGTTCGTCGCCTGCGGTGTCGCATAGCCCGCGTACGTCCGAAAGATCCAGGGCCTGTCCTTGTCACCGTGCTCCATCCTGCAAATGGTACGGCCGTTAGGCTGTCCCCTTTTCTGAACAGGGGTGACCGTGGAAATCAGCAAACTTGGAGTTATCGGTGCCGGAACCATGGGGTCCGGCATCTGTGAGGTAGCCGCCCGGGCCGGTCTGGACGTCGTCTTCGTCGAGCAGACCCCGGAAGAGGTATCGGCTGGACGCGAACGTATCGAACGCAGCATCGAGCGAGCGGTCGAGAAGAACAAGCTCAACCGTGAAGGGGCGGACGAGATGCTCGGCCGCATCAGCGGGACCACGGAGCTGGCAGACGTCGGGGACTGCAACCTAGTCATCGAAGCCGTTCCCGAGCATCTCGACCTGAAGAAGGATCTTTTCGAGCGGCTCGATGCCGTCATGGCCGACGATGCGATCCTGGCTACGAACACCTCCTCGTTGCCGGTCATCGACATGGCCGTAGCAACCAAGCGTCCCGAGCGCGTGATCGGTTTCCACTTCTTCAACCCGGCGCAAGTGATGCAGCTGGTCGAGCTCGTCCGGACCGTGGCGACGGATCAGGCCGTCGTCGACGACGCGAAAGCCTTCGCCGAGCGGTTGGGCAAGACGCCGGTCGTATGCCGCGATCGAGCCGGTTTCATCGCGAACCTGTTGCTGTTTCCGTATCTCAACTCAGCCGCGCGCATGTTCGACCAGGGATATGCGTCTCGCGAAGACATCGACGCGTCGATGCAGCTCGGTTGCGGGCATCCGATGGGACCTCTCGCGTTGCTCGACCTCATCGGACTCGATTCGGCGTACGAGATCTGCGAAGCCTTGTGGCGCCAGTTCCGTGACGACCAGGATGTCCCAACCCCGCTGCTGAAGCAGTTCCTCGTCGCGGGGTATCTAGGTCGCAAAACCGGTCGCGGTTTCTATCGCTACGAGGCGCCCGAGTCCTCGAAGGTCGCCGACGCGGCCCCCCCAGTGGGAACCGAGGGGACGGCGAACATCACAACCGTCGGAGTGGTGGGGACGGGACTGATGGCATCGGGGATCGCAGAGGTCGCGGCGAAGGCGGGGAACACAGTGATCCTGCGGGGTCGTAGCGAAGCGTCGATCAAGAAGTCCAAGGGCGCAGTCGAGAAGAGCCTCTCGAAGGCCGTATCCAAGGGCAAGCTCGAGCAAGCGGCGGCCGACGAGATCCTGGGCCGCATCACGACCTCGCTGGAGTTCTCAGACCTCGCCGAATGCGACATCGTCGTCGAGGCCGTGGCCGAGGACCTGCCTGTGAAGGTCGAGATCTTCAAAGAGTTGGACCGTTCGGTGAAGCCGGACGCGATCCTGGCATCGACCACCTCATCCCTTTCTGTGGTCGACCTGGCTGCCGTGACGGATCGGCCGGATCGCGTGCTGGGTCTGCACTTCTTCAACCCGGCCCCCATCATGAAGCTGGTCGAGATCGTCCGGACGGTGGCGACCTCGGACAATGTGGAGGAACGCTCGATCTCCTGGATCCGCTCGATCAAGAAGCACCCGGTTCGGTGTCGCGACCGGGCCGGATTCATCGTCAACTTCCTGCTGTTCCCCTACCTGAACGACGCGATCCGGATGCACGAGGAGGGTTACAGCACCCCAGAGGACATCGATGCTGCGATGAAGCTGGGCTGTGGCCACCCGATGGGACCTTTTGCACTGATGGACATCGTGGGCCTTGACGTGACGCTCGCCATCCTCAACTCTTTGCATCAAGAGTTTCGGGAAAGGCGGTACGCCCCGGCCCCCCTGCTGGAACACATGGTCAGCGCCGGTTACCTGGGACGTAAGACGGGACGAGGTTTCTACGACTATTCGCAGTAA
>DASQLQ010000152.1:0-9784 GCA_035629935.1 Actinomycetota bacterium | reverse complement strand
TGGGGGAGGCCCTCGGCTTACCCGATTGGCGCGCCGAGCGCATGATGAATCAAGCACGCTCCTACCGCGAAGAAGAGTTGGTCGGTGCCGTTGAGATCCTGGCGAGGACGGATGTGGAGATGAAAGGGGACTTTCCTTCGCCGCAGGCCGCGCTGGAACGCGCGGTGGTTCAGATCGTTGGGGGTTAGGAAGCCCTACTTGGAGTTCAGGCGTTTGGCGAGCCGAGACTTCTTGTTCGCCGCCGTGTTCTTGTGGATCACGCCTTTCGAGGCCGCCTTATCGAGGGCCTGGGCGGTCTGACGGAAGGCTTCCTCTGTAGCGGCCTGGTCACCTGCGTCCGCGGTCTCCCTGAACTGCTTGATCTGCGTCTTGAGGGCGCTGCGCGTGCTCTTATTGCGCTGCCGGCGCAACTCGTTCTGCCGGTTCCTCTTGATCTGACTCTTGATATTGGCCATGCGTGAATTCCTTATGCCTTGCGGGGATAGGTGATGGCCTCTGCCATCGGCAAACTTATTTGGGGGCAGGATATCAGAACCGCTTGCTACCGTGGCTCCCCCCGAGGATGAGATGAGGCAGTAGAGATGGATCAGGAGCATCAGCGAGCGATCGCCGTTATCGCTCACATCGACCACGGCAAGTCGACCCTCTCCGACCGGCTGCTTCAGCTCACCCACACGGTCTCCGACCGGGACATGCGTGAGCAGTACCTCGATCGCATGGATCTCGAGCGGGAGCGAGGGATCACGATCAAGGCCGCCGCCGTCCGGATGGAATACAAGGCGCAGGACGGCAAGACCTACGAGCTCAACCTGATCGACACGCCCGGGCACGTCGACTTCGGATACGAGGTGTCACGATCCCTTGCGGCATGCGACGGGGTCCTGCTGCTCGTCGATGCTGCTCAGGGCATCGAGGCTCAGACGCTGACGAACCTATACCTCGCCGTGGACGCGAACCTCGAGATCATCCCCGTGTTGAACAAGATCGACCTTCCTGCTGCGCAGCCGGAGAAATACGCGCAGGAGATCGCAGCACTGATCGGGTGCGAACCCGACGAGATCCTGCGCATATCTGCGAAGACTGGTGACGGAGTGCCGGAGCTGCTCGAATCGATCGTCGCCAAGATCCCGCCTCCGAAAGGCGATCCGGATGCGCCGCTCAGAGCCCTCGTTTTCGATTCGGTCTACGACGCCTACCGTGGCGTCGTTGCGTACATCCGGGTCGTCGATGGACGGATCGCGGGCCGGCAAGAGATCTCATTCATGGCGGCCGACCTCGATGCGGAGGCAGACGAGATCGGCGTGATGTCCCCCGACTCGACTCCGGTCGATGCGCTCGAGGCAGGCGAGGTTGGATATCTGATCTCTGGGATCAAAGAGGTCAGCCTGGCGAAGGTGGGGGACACCGTCACCGATCGGAGGCATCCCGCCGAACAACCGTTGCCTGGTTACCGCGAGCCCAAGCCCATGGTCTATGCGGGGATCTATCCGATCGAGGGGGACAACTTCCCGCTATTGCGCGACGCGCTCGAGAAGCTGAAACTCAACGACGCGGCCCTCGTTTACGAACCGGAATCGTCGGGCGCACTCGGCTTCGGATTCCGGTGCGGATTCCTCGGCCTCCTCCACATGGAGATCGTTCGCGAACGGCTCGAGCGTGAGTTCGATCTCGAACTGATCGCAACGGCTCCCTCGGTCGGATACGAGGTCGAGCTAACGGATGGCACTAAGCGGGTGGTGCGTAATCCCACGGATATGCCTGATCCGTCGCACCTCGAAGAGATCTACGAACCGTACGTGTCGGTCATGGTCGTCACCCCGACGGACTACACCGGAACCGTGATGCAACTGTGTCAGGAACGGCGAGGCGAACTCAAAGAGATGCACTATCTCTCACCCGAACGGGTCGAGATTCGCTATCACATGCCCCTCGGCGAGATCATCTTCGATTTCTTCGATCAGCTGAAGAGCGGAACGAAGGGTTACGCGTCGCTCGACTACGAACCCGTCGGGCTCCTCCCATCGAATCTCGTTCGCGTCGATGTGCTCCTCAATCAGCAACCTGTCGATGCGTTCTCGACGATCGTTCATCGTGACAAGGCGTACACCTACGGGAAAACCATGACAGAACGTCTGCGGAAACTGATCCCGAGACAGATGTTCGATGTTCCGATCCAGGCAACGATCGGGTCGCGGATCATCGCCCGAGAAACCGTCAAGGCGAAACGTAAAGACGTCCTCGCCAAGTGCTACGGCGGTGACGTGACTCGTAAACGAAAGCTCCTGGAACGTCAGAAGGAAGGCAAGAAGAAGATGAAACAGATCGGGAACGTCGAGGTCCCGCAGACAGCGTTCATCGAGGCCCTGCGGGTCGACGAGAGCAAGTCGGGGGCCGGATCGTGATGTCGGACCGTGCCTTCGGCGTTTACGTGCATATCCCGTTCTGCGCGCACCGTTGCCATTACTGCGACTTCAACACCTACGAGGGACAGGAGTCGGTGATGCCGGCTTACGTCGACGCACTGGCCGCCGAGATCGCGCGCTGGCCCAAAGACGGCCGGATCGCAACTTCGGTGTTCTTCGGCGGGGGGACACCCACGTTGCTGGAGCCATCCGATCTCGGCCGGCTGTTGGAAACGATCCGATCGCACATCGGGGTGGCTCCGGATGCAGAGATCACGGTCGAGGCCAATCCAGAAAGCGTCGACGAGCCAAGATTCACCGCGCTTCTCGAGGCCGGGTTCAATCGGGTGTCGATCGGAGTGCAATCGCTCACACCGAAGGTTCTCCTCGGGCTGGGCCGAACACACCCGGCCGAGCGCGCCGTCGGTGCGATCGAGGCGGCGCGCCGCAGCGGGTTCACGAACGTCAACGCGGATCTGATCTACGGATCACCGTGGGAGACGGATGCCGATTGGGCCTCCACCATCGATGGGATCGTCGGTACGGATCCAGAACACATCTCGGCGTACGCACTCACCGTCGAGGAAGGGACTCCCTTGGCCACACTCGTGGGGACGGGTCGGGTCGATGACGTGGACCCGGACGTTCAGGCAGCGAGACACGCAGTTGCCGACAGGTTGTTGTCGGCTGCAGGGTTCGTTCGTTACGAGATATCGAACTGGGCGAAGCCCGGTTTCGAATGCCGGCACAACGTCCTGTATTGGAACGCGGGCGATTACCTCGGGTTCGGCGCGGGCGCCCACGCTCACGTGAATGGGAAGCGGTGGTGGTCCGTGAGGCTGCCGCGCGATTTCATCGCTCGCGTGCAAGAGGGGCTGACCACCGAGGAGGGACACGAAGATCTGGCGACCGATGCACGGGCGGGCGAGGCACTCATGCTCGGTTTGCGGTTGACGCGCGGAGTCGATATCGGGCGTTTCCGACACCGGTTCGGGGCCCCCGCCTGGGAGAACCGGCGGGTGGTGGTCGAACAGCTAATCCAACGGGGGCTTCTGGTCGATAGAAAAAACCGGATCTGCCTATCCAAGGATGCGACGATGGTCGCCAACGAAGTGCTTTGTCGCGTGCTGTAGGAGACTCATGGGCCACCCCAACCGCCGCATCGCCGATCTGATCACGGACCTGACCCCGATGAACGAGTCGGCGGATCTGCCGGATCTCTTCGCCGTCCTGGCCCGTTCCGTGGTCCGCAGATTGGGAGCCGATGCTTGCCTGGTCTCCATCTGCGACGACGATGGTGGTCGCTTGAGAGACGTTGCGGCCAGCGTCGAACCACCGGCCGAGATCAACACCCTGGTGGAGGAATACGACCTAGAGGAGTTCCCGGCCACTCGCGAGGTCCTCGAGAAGCAGAGTTTCCTCGAGATCTCCGTCAATGACTCGGACGCGGATCTTCGTGAGCGAGTGATGCTCGAATCGATCGGCTTCGGACGGGTGCTCATGTGCGCGTTCTCGATCGAGGACGAAGTAGTCGGGACGATCGAGGCGTACCGCTCGGATGATCGGCCCTTCCGTACCGATGATCCCGAGCAGGTAGATCTCATGGTTGCGTTTGCGAACAACCACTACTCGCGGATCAAGCTGGCGGCCAAACTGGAGTCCCATTACACGGAAACGATGGAGGCATTGACGTCGGCTCTCGAGGCGCGCGATCCCCAAACCGAAGCACACACAGGACGCATCAGCAACCTGTCACTTGCACTTGCTGTTGCGTTGAAGACCACACCGGATGTCCGCAAAGCGACGCATCTGGGAGCGATCCTTCACGACGTGGGGAAGATAGGCATCTCCGACACGATCCTGCAGAAGCCCGGCCCCCTTACGGACGAAGAGTGGGCGATCATGCGTTTGCACCCAGAGATCGGCGAAAGGATGCTGCGCCGAGTCGACTTCCTCCGCCCGGCACTCCCGGTGATCAGGCATCACCACGAACGATGGGACGGAGGTGGCTACCCAGACGGTTTGACGGGTGATGCGATCCCGCTGGCGGCGCGCATCGTTTCGGTTTGTGACGCGTATGACGCCATGACGTCCGATCGCCCATACCGGGAGGCCCTGTCGGTTGACGTCGCGTGCGGAGAGCTGTTGAAGAATTCAGAGAAACAGTTCGATCCGACGTGCGCCCGTGTGCTCGTGACGGTGCTCGCCGAGATGGGCGAAGAAGATCTCGAGGAGAAGTTCGTCCGCTTCGCTACTTAGCTTCTGGTTCGGTGCGGTCTTTCAGCAATCCGTCGAAGTCACGGGCCCATCCATCGACCACGCGGCCTTCGGAACCTTCCCCCGACTGGGAGGGGAATCCGGCAGCCACCCACTTCGCCATGCCCCCCTCAAGATTGTGGGCCTCGAAGCCCTGCTGTGTCAGAAAGTTGGCGGCCAGCTCACTTCGTTGCCCGATCTGGCATACAGCGACTATGGGTCGGTCACGGGGGATCTCGTCGAATCGGTGCGGGAGCTCCATCATTGGGATGTGGATCGAACCCGCGATGTGGCCGGCGTCGAACTCGTAGCCCTCGCGCACGTCCACGAATATGAACGATTCCGCTTCTGCCGATGCAGTGTTCACGTCCACGGACAGGATGTTACGGCCACGCAACCCATTCGAAATGCATGCCGTCGGGGATCAGCCATCGGCCCCCCCAGGTGAAACCGTGATCCTCGAAGATCTCGACCAAACGCCGATCCTGATCCGGTTTGGTGCCGGGGATGTTCTCGGCCACGTTCACGTCGACGGCGATCCCCCAGGAATGATGCGAGAGGCGCCCCCCGGGGTTGCGGTCGATGAAGCGGGGGCCGTAGCACCCGCCGAATTGTTCGGGATTGATGGCGAACGCGAGACCAGAATCGATCACTTCCTGGATGGCGCCTCGGAGCTGGGGAAAGATCGCGGCGTGGCACTGCACGCGACCCAACAGGGGAACGCGTTGTGTCACGAGGTTCTGCTGCTTCCACTGGGGCTCGATCTCGATCGACCCGTCTCCGAGCGAGCGCGCGCTGAACTCCCCGAACGTTTTCTTGACCAGCATCTGGGGGAGGACGGCGTCCCCGTACCGGAGGAAAGGGGTCTCTCCCTGAGCTCTGATCCGAAGGACGTGCCCGGGCCCCACGACCGCGCGGATCCGGCGCTCTACCGCCTCTCGTCCCTGCCCGCGCCGTAAGAGCGTGAGCACGAATCGATCCGCCCTGGCCCACGAGCGCGGGACCGGCCCCGCTATCAAGCCTTCGTACCCCTGTGTCGCTTGATCCGACACGCTCGCCGTCATCGTCAGGGCTCGACCGTCCCCGAGTCGTATGACTGCGCCGGGGGTTGCAGCGCGCAAAGCGGCTGCCGTTCGCGCCAGAAGGATTTCCCCGGATCGCAAACGGAGTATCCGGTCTCTCTCCGAGGCCGGCACGAAGGGCGCGTAGGCCCGGGGGGAGATGACAGCCAGCTCCATCGGGATCCCGAATCCATTGGGCATGCGATCCGATTCGGTGCCGTCTGCTGATCGTGTCGAGACGATCCAATCGAGCCCGGCTTCAACAATTGTCGTCCGCTCCACCACGGACATCCGGTCCAGACTCCTTGCCAGCGAAGCCGGAACTCCAAGCGGGCTCCACGCGAGCAGGACGCGTGCACTCGCGGGATGCACGCCGGGCAGGATCTCCAGGGGCTCCTGGAGCTGGGGGGTGGCCGGTGAGGGAGGGACCGTTCGAGTGAGCCCGTCGACCCCGAGAACCAGAACGGCGCCGATCACGGCACCTGCGATCGCAGCGGCGATGTGACTCGAAGCGAGCTTGACGCGGCTCACTTCAAGTTGCGCGCTATCTGCACGGCCGTGGCGAGGTCACCGTCGGCCGTCGCCACGCTCCGGTAGGTCCCGGCCTCGATCCACTCGAGCTCCGATCGTTCGAACGACCAACGTGCGACCGTCGAGTGGATGCGAACGTTGAGCGTTTCCTCCGCCCCGGGAGGCAGGACATCGATCGCGGGCGTCTGAACTATCCGTATCCCGAACCCACCGAAGCTGGACTCGGGACGCTGGTAGTAGGTCGTCAGCGATCTACCGTTGGCGGATCGCGTGAGCAAGGAAGCGCTGTGGCGGAATCCACTCGGCAACCATCCCGGCGTGAAGGCGAACCGCGGTTGGGGATCGGTGCCCGGCGTGATCCGCCGGATGACTTGTCCGCTCTGGGTCCGCAATCGAACCGGGAGGTGTCCCTCGATACCCAAGGAGGTTGCAACCGCGACCAGCTGTGCCCGAGGCAGGTTCGTTTCCACACCGACGTGACCGTTCGCAGAGTAGATGTCGATCCGTCGGCCGGAACGTTCCGTAGCCGGTTGGTAGAGAGCCTCGCCGTCTCCCAGCCTGATCGCCTGCGCTGGTCCTGCATATGCACGACCCGAACGGATGTCCGAATCATCCGAGACCTTCAGATAGTTCATCCCCCGCTCGTAACTAAGGATCGTTTGGCCGAAGGGCGTGACGCCGGCGCGGTACGGGCGCAGGCCGGCGGTGAATCGTGGGGCCTGATCAGCCACCTCCTCGAACGCGATCGGTGTGAACCCACCGTCCTGGACGGCGCCGCGGACCGATGAGCGGAAGGTCCCTGCCGGCAGGTCCGAGCCGTCATCGAATCCCGTTGCTCGAACGTCGAGGATCACAGCGCCCGCGCGCTCTCCGGCGACACCTACCCGATCCGCCCACAAACGCCGATCGGGAGAGTCACCCACTCGCACCTCGAAGCGAAGTGGGAACCACGTCGCCGAATCGATCCAGATCTCGACGGGATCCAGTGGATGGAACTCGCGCCACGACCCCCCCGGCTGCAGTGCGGCAACGAGCGGTAGTGCTTGTCTGTAGGGAAGAAGGACCCTCTGCACATCACGGTCGAGGAAACGGGTTGGTGCCAATACCTGGACTCCTGCGGAACTTGCCAGAGTCTCGAGCGGCACCGCGATGTCAGTTGGGAGACGGCTGTTCCCGTCGAACGGTTGCCGGTCGATCACCGTACGTTCCTCCCGCGGGGCGCTGGGCACGCAGCCGGGGAGAGCCTCGGTCGGGCACGTCGAGGGTTCGGCGATCCGGTATCGACGGGGCCCGGCGGTCAGCTCGACGATGTTGCGGGGCCAGTCGTCGGATGGATACGCGGTGAGATCCTGTACCTCGAGACGGAATCTCTCCGGCGCGTCGAAGAACACCTCGGCCCGGAACCGGCGTGTGCTTACCATCGGATGCCAGCCCCGTTCGGTAACCGAGAATCGGGCATGAACCGTCTGGAGTTGGCGAGCTGCCGCGCGAACCTCGTGCACGATCTCCGTCGCGCGTGCGGTGTCCCCGGGTTCATCGGTCCACGGAAGCGAGGCTCCGAGCACGATGAGTGCGGCTGCGGCGGCAGCGATCGTCGCGGTTCGGACCTGAGGCCAACGGCGGACTTCCGTCCGGGATCCGATGCGAACCATGATCGGATCGACAAGATCGGGGACGCGGACGCTTGGTTGGACGCGCGCCAGTTGCCTAACGCGCTGCAGTCTCTGTGCCTGCGAGCGGCATTCGGAACAAGAATCGAGATGGACCCGAACCGCCTCGGATGTCGGCCGGTCCAGCTCACCATCCAGCCACGCAGACAGCTCGTGTCTCACGCTGTGGTCAGACTTCATCGCCGACCTCCAACATCGCTGGATCGAGCACCCCGGCGACCGTTTCCCGGGCGCGGTGCACGCGGCTCTTGACCGTCCCCTGGGGGAGTTCGAGAACGTCGGCCGCATCCTTGTAGGAGAGACCGAACATGTCGATCAAGACCATCGGCTCACGCAACTCCACGGGTAGCGTCGCCATGGCCTCGCGGATCTCGAAGACCGTGGACGGATCGGGGGCCGCAGGTGGTCGCTCGGCATCGAGTCGCTGGGCCACCCTCTTGCGACGTCCTGCACGACGCATCTCGTCCATCGCGCAGTTCCGGGCGATCGAGAACAGCCACGTCGAGAACTTGGCGTCGCCTCTGTATCGCTTGAGGAAGCGGAAAGCCCGGACGAACGCGTCCTGGGTGACATCGTCGGCCTGAGCCTCGTTGTGGAGGAGATGAAGGCATAGCCGCCACACATCGGCTTGGTAGAAGCGGACGAGGTCTTCGAACGCGCCGGTGTCTCCGCCGCGCGCGGCAGCGATGATCTGCGGGTCCGGTTCCTCCACCACCACCCCCCGCACTGGCCCGTTAGCACGACAGTCGGTGGGCTCGGCCACCGGCCAGAACAAACGAGCGCGAAAAATCATAGTTACACCTCACATCCCCTTAGACGTTGAGGATCGGCAGATAGTTCGGAGGTGCCATGCTTCATCCATGGCTTACGTCGGCAACCTCACCTGCCGTGACTGCGGGTTGACGTTCACGGCCCGGTGGGGCTCCTTCGAGAACGCCGACGAATACCGCTGTTCGAGGGATCACGTCGTTCACGTCGAGCCCCACTCGGGTGTCGTCCTGGCGGTCGAGGGCAGTCCGGCCGATGGCCGAACCCTGGTCGAGCTGTTCGGCCGCTGCCCGATGTGCGACACGGAGCTGGCCACCGGCCTTCTCCCGAGCTGTCCGGTGTGCGACGGGCGGGACCACGATGTCCTCCTCGCGGGCACGCTTGGATAGCGGGGGCGGCCACCGGCTAGCACTCTCCATAAGTGAGTGCTAAACCGGGCCCCCTCCGGGTACGATTGAGCCCATGAGCACCGAGATACCGAGCACCCTCGGCGACCGCCGCGCCCACATCCTCCGGGCGCTCATCTCCCACTACGTGAACTCCGGGGAACCGGTGGGGTCGAAGACACTGGTCGACCGGTTCAACCTCAAGGTGTCACCCGCAACTGTGAGGAACGAGCTCGCCGCCCTCGAAGAGGCCGGGCTGATCCACCAGCCACATACGTCCGCCGGACGCATCCCTACCGATGCGGGTTATCGGTACTTCGTCGATCGCTTCGGCGGGAACATGAAATTGCCCGAGCGCGAGTCCCGGCAGGTCGAGCAGTTCTTCGGAGAGCCCCGGTGGGAGCTCGAGGAAGCACTTCGTCAAACGGCTTCGCTGCTCTCGACCATGACCGATCATGCTGCGGTCGTGTTCGCTCCGGCCCTCGACCGCAGCACGATCCGTCACCTCGAGATCGTTGCGCTACCCGGCACCAGGGCCATGGTGGTCGTAGTAACGGACTCGGGTCGCGTCTACAACCAGGTCGTTCATCACGATGACCGTCTCGATGAAGAGCAGCTGGCACGGGCAGGGCGCGTCCTCGACGCACTCGTGGTCGGTGTCGCTCTGGACGACGTAGGTGAAACGTTGAAGAAGTCGCTGGAGCGATTCG
>DASQLQ010000151.1:0-2476 GCA_035629935.1 Actinomycetota bacterium | reverse complement strand
CCGGCGGGTCGAGATCACCGCCCACAACCACGGCTTCGCCGTCGACGCGCCGCTCGACAGGCCCACCGAGACCCCGTACGGGATCGCCTCGGTCAGCCACGTCGGGCTCAACGACGACGTCGTGGAGGGCCTGGAGCTGCGGGACCGGGACGGCGAGCTCACGTCGTTCTCGGTGCAGTACCACCCGGAGGCGGCGGCCGGTCCGCACGACGCCAGCTACCTGTTCGATCGCTTCGTCGACCTGATGAACAACCGGAGGGGATGACATCATGCGAGTCGAGCGGCTGGTGGTCAAGAATTACCGCGTCCTCCAGGACGTAGCATTTCGCGATCTGACTCCGCTCACGGTCATGTGTGGTGCCAACGGGAGCGGAAAGTCGACAGTCTTCGATGTCTTCGCCTTCTTGAACGAGGCATTCACCCAGGGTTTGCGGGTTGCCTGGAACCGGAGAAACCGGATCGACGCGATCCGAAGCAAGGGCGCATCTGGTCCTGTAACAATCCAAATCTCGTATCGAGCTCCCAACGAGGCCGGAGAGAATCGGCTTGTCAGCTACACGCTCGCCGTCGATCAGGTTGGTGTCGCACCGGTGGTCGTATCGGAGGTGCTGACCTGGTCGACGGCGCCAGGATCAGGAAGGCCTCGAGAGATTCTCAAGTTCGCAAAGGGGGAGGGACAGGTGTATGACGAGTCGTCAGGTACGTACGAAGACGAATCGCTATCAAGCCCTGATCTGCTTGCTGTATCTGCCCTCGGCCAGTTCCAAGCCCATCCGAGGGTGCGCGCGCTGAGAGACTTCATCACCGGCTGGTACCTGTCCTACATCTCAGCCGACGGGACGAGGACAACTCCAACAGCGGGTCCCGAGGCCAGGCTTAGTCAGTCTGGCGACAATCTCGCCAATGTCGTCCAGTATCTCCAGGAATCTCACCCAGATCGTCTTCAACTGATCTTCAAGGTCTTGGCGCAGAGGGTCCCGCAGCTGGAGAGTGTCCTGCCGTTCCCATTGGAAGATGGCCGCGTCCTCCTGCGCCTCAAGGATCGGCCCTTCTCCGAACCGGTGCTTTCCCGCTTCGCCAGTGACGGCACGCTGAAGCTCTTGGCCTACCTGACCATCCTCTACGATCCGGTGCCGCCCGCCGTCGTAGCGATCGAGGAGCCGGAGAACCAGTTGCATCCCAAGCTCCTACCGATTCTCGCCGAGGAGATCCGGCAGATCTCGGACCGATCGCAGGTCTTGGTGACAACACATTCACCGGAATTTCTCAGCGAGATCAGGCCGAAAGAACTTTGGACGATCAACAGAGCTGAGGATGGCTTCGCGAGAGTCGGTCGGGCAAGCGACAGCGACCTGGTGATGAATATGATGTCCGCAGGCGCGAGCCTAGGAGATCTCTGGTCCGAGGGTTATCTGTCCGCGGCCGATCCCGGGCCCATTGCATGACCGTTGCGTGGCTTGAGGTACTCGTCGAAGAAGCATCAATGGAGATCGCGCTTGAAACGTTGCTGCCGCGAATTGTGCCTGGAACAGACTTCGTGATTCGCCGCTTCAACGGAAAGCAAGATCTGCTACGGAAGCTCCCTCAACGGCTGAGCGGGTATAAACAGTGGGTCGCGACCAACCAAGTTGCATTAGTCGTCGTCACGGACCGCGACGACGATGATTGTCATCTGCTGAAGAGGCAACTTGATGACATGGCGGATGCCGCAGGGATCCCGCGAGCGTCCGTCGCCACCTCAACAGCCGGTGTGGTTTTGAATCGAATCGCTGTCGAAGAACTAGAGGCCTGGTTCTTCGGCGACACTGCGGCCCTGGTCACTGCGTATCCGGGCGTACCCGAGACTCTGGCGACTAGGGCTAAGTTTCGTGAACCGGACGACGTTAAGGGCGGCACCTGGGAGGCGCTCGAGCGGGTGCTGCAAGCGGCGGGGCATCACCGAGGTGGACTCGCCAAAATCAGGGCGGCACGCGACATCTCATTGCACATGGACGTCGAGAGCAACTCATCGCAGAGTTTCGCAGCGTTTCGTGATGGGGTCAGATTTGTAACGAGAGGTAAGGCAGTTGCCTAAGCGCACCGACATCAACTCGATCCTGGTCATCGGCTCGGGTCCGATCGTGATCGGACAGGCCTGCGAGTTCGACTACTCCGGCACCCAGGCCTGTCGGGTGCTGCGGGAGGAGGGGTTCCGCGTCATCCTGGTCAACTCCAACCCCGCCACGATCATGACCGACCCGGAGTTCGCCGACGCGACCTACATCGAGCCGATCACCCCCGAGTTCGTCGAGCAGGTGATCGCCAAGGAGCGGCCCGACGCGCTGCTGGCCACCCTGGGTGGGCAGACCGCCCTGAACGCCGCGGTCGCGCTGCACGAGAACGGGGTGCTGGAGAAGTACGGGGTCGAGCTGATCGGTGCCTCCATCGAGGCGATCCAGCGCGGGGAGAACCGCGAGCAGTTCAAGGCGATCGTGGA
>DASQLQ010000150.1:0-3909 GCA_035629935.1 Actinomycetota bacterium | reverse complement strand
GGTCGGTGCGCCGATCGTGATCAAGCCGGCGACGAAGACCCCATTGGGGGCTCTGCTACTGGGCGAGCTCTTCGCCGAGACCGACCTCCCTGCGGGGATGTTGTCGGTGATCCCGATCGGCGGCAGCGAAGCGGGGGAGCTTGCGAAGGACGAACGATTCAAGAAGATCTCGTTCACCGGCTCGTCGCAGGTGGGATGGGATCTGAAAGCCGCCGATCCGAAGAAGGCCCTGACCCTCGAGCTCGGCGGCAACGCCGGGGTGATCGTTCACTCGGACGGTGATCTGGACAAGGCGGCGCAGCGCGTTGCCTTCGGCGGTTTCTATCAAGCGGGACAATCGTGCATCTCGGTGCAACGCGTTCTCGTTCAGTCGCAGGTGTTCGATGCGTTCAAAGAGAAAGTCGTTGCCGAAGTCGAGAAATTGAAAACCGGCGATCCCAGCGATCCCGAAACAGACGTCGGTCCTCTTATCAATCACGACGCTCTCGAGAAGGTGTCGAGCCTCGTCGACGAAGCGGTTCAGTCGGGGGCCGAGATCCTGGTAGGTGGCAAGCGCGAAGACCCGTTCTACGCGCCGACGATCCTCTCGCGCACTCGCAACGAGATGAAGGTTCGTCAAGAAGAGATCTTCGGGCCCGTGGTCACCCTGGAGTCCTATGAGTCGTTCGAGGAAGCGATCGAGCTAGTGAATGAAACCCGCTACGGGCTTCAGGCCGGGGTCTTCACTCAGGACGTGACGCGCATCCTGCAGGCTCATCGCGACATAGAAGCGGGCGGAATCATCGTCAATGACGTCTCTTCGTTCCGCGCCGACCAGATGCCATACGGAGGGACCAAGGACTCCGGCAACGGGCGCGAGGGACTTCGGTACGCGATGGACGAGATGACGGAGATCAAGGTGCTCGTCCTTACCGACGCCCCCCTCTGAGACTCCCCAAGTACCTCTGGGGAGGTCTTTGGTCGGTGATCGGCCTGGTGCTGGCCCCCTTCTTCGGCCGGCGGCGTGTGGAGAACGGAGTGCTGATCTGCAACGGGGCCGGGTGGCCGGCGCGCCTCGGGTGGCACTACCGGGCGATCACCTTCGGTCACGTGATCCTCTGTGTCGACGAGCCGGATGAAGCCCTTCTGGCTCATGAGCTCGCGCATGTTCGGCAATACGAGAGTTGGGGACCACTCTTCATCCCGGCCTACATCGTGGCTGCGCTGGCGAGCGTCGTGAAGGGCGGGCACCCATACGCCGACAACCACTTCGAGGTAGCGGCGCGTCGCGCTGCGGGCAACGTCTGAAAAGCCTCTGAAACTTCTTGCCTCTGGGTGCAACTTCTCTGCGATGGCCGGCGTCTATGAGACGTCGCTTGTGAGGCGAAGGTCCTAGTTTTCACTTGTTCCCAGCCTCATACTTCGGCTACCGCATCGACCAGGGAAAAGAGAGGCTTCAATGAAGAACGCCCGCACCACCTTCTTTGCCATCGTTTCGTCTGTTCTCGTTATGGGGGCACTGGCCGTCCCGGCGACGGCGCAACCCAGCCCCGACAACTGTCCCGAGGCTGTGCCGATGGATCAGATCTCCCGCGGGATGACGGGACAGGGCTGGACGGTCGACGAGAACCGGACCAGGGAGTCCTTCTCGGCCGAGGTCTTGGGCGTTCTCGAGAATGGGCTGGGCCCGGGCCGGGACATCATCATCGTGGATACCTCCGGCGACGTGATCGAGGACCACGACGGGATCTGGGCAGGCATCTCCGGCTCGCCGATCTTCGTCGGTGACAGGTTGCTGGGTTCCGTCTCCTTCGGGCTCGCGTTCGGTCCTGAAACCGTTGCGGGAGTGACTCCGGCGACGGAGATGATGAAGGTGCTCGCTTACCCCACTGATGAGTCGCCCGCTCCCACTGCACGTCGAGCGCGCTTGACCCACACGATCAGAGAGCGGATCGCCTACTCGACCGGAAGCGACGTGTCCGAGGTCGGTAGCTCCGTCAGCCAGTTGAAGCTGCCGGTTTCAGTTTCGGGCGCCTCGCGCGAGTCGATCGAGAGGATCGGACAGATCTTCAAGCGAGAGAACCTTCCTTTGATCCCCTTCGCAGGGAGCTCTTCCTCCGGCGCCGCGGTCCAGGGTTCGCCGGGCACCCTCCGACCGGGCGACAACATCGCTGCAGCGCTCTCCTACGGCGACACGACCTTTGCCGCGGTGGGGAGCACGACCTTCGTGTGCGGTGATCGCGTCATGGCCTTCGGCCACCCGTTCCTGTGGGAGGGCGGTACCACCATGGGGATCAACGCCTCCAACTCGATCGCAGTGATCCACGATCCGTTCGGGGCTTACGAGATGGCAACCATCGAAGAGGGGTTGGGCCGACTGGATCAAGATCGTTTCGCCGGTGTGCGCGGGATCTTCGGTCCGATGCCGGCCACGATCCCGGTCACTTCGTCGGTGACGGCGCTCAACACCAACCGCCAGCGGGACGGCCGAACCGATGTGCTGGTCTCGGAGATGTTGCCGTTCATCGCCTTCAACGATGTCTACGGAACGATCCTGATGACGATGGACCAATACACCGAGGGATCGGCGGACATGTCGTGGACCGTTACCGGGACGACCGAATCGGGAGAGTCGTGGTCCTTCACCCGCTCCAACATGCATTCGTCCGAGTTCGGCATCGCCGATGAGTCCTCGTTCGAGATAGTCAATTTCTTGAGCCTCATCGAGGCGAACAAGTTCGAGCCGGTCGAGTTCACGAGCTTCGACTTCGACGTAACCGCGGACGACGAGATCAAGCAGTACACGATCACCGATGTACACGTCTCGAAGGACGGGGTCCAATACAAGGACAAGCGTCGAGTCAAAGCACAGCCAGGTTCGCAGGTGTTCCTCCGCGTCCTGCTGGCGCCGCACGGTGAGGGCGACGACAAAGTAGTGGATCTGACGGTCCAGGTCCCGGGCCGCGCCAGGACCGATGGCTATGTAGAGATCAGAGGCGGGGCACTTAGTGGCATGGACGCTGAGGTCTGCTTCTATGACCCCTCCGCTTGCGTTAGCGAGACCGGAAAGAAGATCAAGTCGTTCGAGGATCTTCTCGCCTTCCTCGGGTCACGTCCGAAGAACAATGAGTTGATCGCGAAGCTGCGGATGGGCAGCGGCAAAGTGAAGAGCGAAGCCGCCGAGACGCTCGATCAAGTCGTATTCGGTGAGGCGTTCGTCAGGGTCCGCATCCCCGGTGGTTGCTGTGGCGGGGGCGGGAGGCGCGGCAGGGGCGGGGGACCCAACAACGTGCCTCCACCCAGCGAGGAAGAACCACCGATCGAGTAGCGATCAAGCGTGGTCAGGCATCGGTCGGAAGGGGGCCGGGTGAGGTGAGGTGCAGCAAGAATGGGCCCCTGCGGCCGGCGCGTGCGGCCCCGATCAGCGCCGCGAATGCCTTCGCCGCATACGTCGGGTCGAGCTCGAGGCCGTCTCGACGGGCCATCTCGATCGCCTCGGTGGATGCTCGGTTCGGCGCTCCGTAACCCGGTTTGAAGTAGCGGCCTTCACCCGTCAGCGGGGCGGCTGCGGCACCGACGTCTGCAGCACCTTTCGATTTGAGGAAACGAAGTAGCAGACCGGCGTGGTACTCGACGAGGGTGGATGTACCCAGAGGCAGCGGGGTCACCCGAACGGCAACGATGGGGATGCGCACGCCGCCCACGCCCAGGCCCACAGCGATGCCCGCCGCCGTGCCCGAGGTTCCGGCCGGCACGAAGATCGTCGACGGCCAAGGAAGCCGGCCGCGTTCGACATCGTCGGCGATCTCGGCCCCCGCAGACATCGACCCAAGGTCGCCTCGACGATCGCTCCCTCCTGCCGCCAATCGCATCGCCTTGGGGCCTGCAGCGATGACCGCCTTCGCCGCGGCGAGGGGCGTCAGGTTGTAG
>DASQLQ010000149.1:0-7715 GCA_035629935.1 Actinomycetota bacterium | reverse complement strand
GACGGAGGCGTGAACCTCCTCGCCCCATTCTTCGTGTGCGACACCGAAGACGAGAGCTTCGGCTACCGCGGGATGACCGCACAGAACCTGCTCGACTTCTTGCGGATAGACGTTGACGCCGCCGGTGATGATCATGTCGTGTTTCCGGCCGGTGAGAAACAGGTATCCGTCGTCGTCGAGGTAGCCGTGATCGCCCACGGTGAATGCGCCCCCGCGCCACGCGCTCCGAGTCTTCTCGGGATCCCCCCAGTATTCGAAGTGCTCCCCTCCGGGCGCCACGACCCACACCTCGCCGATCTCACCCCTGGGCACGCGCGAGCCCTCCTCGTCCCGGATCGAGATCTGCGTTCCTCGCGGGGCGCGCCCCACGCTGCCGGGTCGGTCCAGCCATTCGGCGCTGGAGATACGTGTCGCCTGACCTTCCGTCGATCCGTAGAACTCCCACACGGAATTCCAAGGGAACAGGTCGATCACCTCGCGTTTCGTTTCCTCTCGTATGGGTGCTCCGGCGTGTGCGAGTAAACGCATAGACGAGACGTCGTAGCGCATCAGTGTCGTCCGGCCGAGCGCCATGATCCTTTCCAGATGCGTGGGCACCATGAACGTGGAGGTGATCCCGAATAGGGCGATGGCGGCCAACGTCTCCTCTGCATCGAAACGTTTCTGCACGAAGACGGTGCCTCCGGCTTCAAGGGTGCGCAGGGAGAATCGATGAGGAGCGGAATGTGCAAGTGGGGAGCACACGAGATGAAGATCCTCTGACTCGATGCCCCACAGCTCTCTGAATTTTGCCGATGCGGCCTCTGCTTGCTCTGGGCTGTATGGCTTGACCCAAACGCCTTTGGGGGAGCCTGTGGTTCCCGATGTGTAGTGCATCGGCCGGCCGCGGGCGAAGTTGGAAAGGCGTGCGGGCTTGGCCCCCTCGAGGGATCTCTCGTACGCGTCGCCGAACGTGATCGTTCTTTCGAGGGCGGGGTGGGTCATCCCCATCTGATCGGTGAACATCCATCGCGCTCCCGAATCTTCGACCAAGTAGGAGATCTCGGGAGCCGTGAGCAACGGGTTGACGGGGACCGGTATCACCCCGCACCTCAGCGCGCCGGTGGTGACTTCGAGGAGCTCCCTGCGATTCTTGGACAATACGGCGATCCGGTCACCGATCTTGATCTTGGATGCGCGGAAGAGACCCGCCAGCCGCCGTTGCCGAATGTCGAGCTCACGGAAAGTGAGACTGCGGGGGTGTTCAACGATAGCTATCGCGTCGGGGTTGGAGCGCGCCTGTTCGCCTATACCGGTCAAGTGTCTAGCGGGAAGAGGATCGTTCCCCGGCTACCAACCCTCGGGTTAGTGGGGGACTGTAGGTCATGGGGTCGGGTTCCCAAGAGGCCCCCGACGTGTCTGCGATCGTTTCCGGCTGGAAGCCCAACCAGCGGCCGACCTGGCCGATCTCTCGGAAGTACCAAGCGGCCTGAAGAATCGCCAGCGCAATGAAGAACCAGAACCCGGCGCGGAACCCGGTGAAGCCCAGCATCGCGATGCCATAGACGATCGTCAGGAAGATCACCGCGCTGGCGTTCCAGGACAGTCCGCTCATCAGTCCTGCTCGGGTGAGCTTCGCGACCTTGGGGTCTTTCTCCCGAGCCGATTTCACATGCTCTGGTCGGAGAACCCCGTAACCGACGTAAACGGCCTGGAGGATCGCGAAAGCGGCCAGCAGACGAAATGCCCAACCTCGCTCGGTCAGGCTGAACGAACCGGAGTTCTCGAGTTGAGAGATGAACGATTCAGGTAGCCGGAATACGGCCAGTGTCACCAGCCCCGCCAGGACGGCGATGGTGGCGAACGGGGGGAGGCGCCTGTGCAGGAGCTCTCTCACGCCTCGATGCTAGTGCCGGCCGAAGGAATCCAGCGCCACCCCGTGATGCGAATCAGGGGTGGTGATTGGCTACGATGCGCTACCCATGGATAGAGAGGCGGATGCCGCTCTCGCGGAGAGGTTGCTGGTTCGCGATCAAGAAGCTCTTAGAACCGCGATCGACTCCTATGGAGAGGTTGTGTTCGGGATGGCTCGCCGGATAGTCATCGAGCCCTCCCTGGCGGAGGAGGTGGCCCAGGACACCTTCCTGGCGCTGTGGCGCCGCCCAGGCGCTTTCGATGCGGCACGGGGGAGCCTTCAGGCGTTCCTGGCCGGGATCGCCCGTAACAAGGCCATCGACCTGGTGCGGCGGGAGGAATCGCTTCGCCGGACTAAGGAATCGCTTCAGGCGGAGGCCGAAAAGGCATCCACAGAGGTCGTATTGAACGAACGTGTAGAGGAAAGGCAGGAGATATTGGCCGCTCTTCGCGGGCTCTCTGCGGTACAGCGAGAAGCGATAGTCCTCGCTTACTTCGGCGGCCGTACCTATCGCGAGGTGGCTGCGGAGCTCGAGATCCCGGAAGGAACCGCCAAGACCCGTCTTAGAGACGGACTATTGCGTCTGCGAGAGCTGTTGTCGACCACCAGGGAGCAGGAGCGGTGAAACGTAACCACGAGGAGATGCAAGAGCTCCTGGCCGCGTACGCGCTTGGTGCAGTCCCTGAGGACGAGATCAACGAGGTTCGGGCGCACATCCTTTCCTGTGAAGAGTGCATGAGGGAAGCCGATGAGTTCGCAGAGGCATCAGCGTCTCTGGCGGTGGCCGTCGGCAGCGAACGTTTGCCTGCCGGCTTTGCAGACCGCGTGCTCGAACTCGTGCAAACCGATGCGTCGGCTGCAACGACCGAGCCCCGCCGCCGACGCAGATGGCTGCCCGCGTACGCACTTGCCGCATCGATGGCCGTCGTTGTTGTCCTAGGGTTCCAGGTCTTCGAGACACAACGCGAGATCGATAGACAGCGAGAGGTGCTCAGTGCTCTGCTGCATCAGACGGGCGTAGAGATGCGCGGCACCAGTGGGGCAGTAGCTCGGGTCGTGCCGAGCGGTAGCGGTTCTCTGTTCGCAGCCGCAGGTCTGCAGGAAGCGCCTCAGGGGCACACCTATCAACTCTGGTTGATCAAAGAGGGGGCCGCGCCCGTCAGCGCCGGGACCTTCGATGTATCCGACGGTCTCGCCGTCATCGAGACGCAACGATCCATCGCCGGATTCGATGGGGCCGCAGTCACTATCGAACAGGCCGGGGGTTCGGCCCAACCGACCACGGATCCGATCCTCCAGGGCTGACACCCGTCCACTAGACTCGCTGCACCATGAATGTGCGCCAGGCGATATTCGCCGCGCTGCGTGGGGATCCTGAACTGGTCCCAAGGGTCAAGGGGTCCTTGCGTGAGCGCATCGACGAGCAAGACGGCCCGATGTCGAGGATGGTTCAAGCCGCCGAGGCCCTCGAGCCGATCCTTGCGGAAGCGGTCAGCAAGCGCCCGTCGAAGCTCAGCAAGTTCGGGCTGAAGAGCGCCCACATGCTGGCCGACCTAGCGGCCGAGGACCACCGCTCGAACAAGCGGTTGGCCAAGTTCGCCCACGGAACGACATTGGGCATCGTCTTCGTAGACGTGGCGGGATTCACGACTTACACGGAGCGGGCGGGGGACGACGCCGCTCGCAAGCTTCTTGCGCGTCTGTCGAGCCTGGTGGCGGACAAGGCCAAAGCTAGTAAGGGCGAGGTGGTCAAGGAGCTGGGGGATGGATTCCTGCTGGTGTTCCCTGCGGCGTCGCAGGCGGTTCGAGGAGCGCTGTCGCTGCGAGATGCCGTTCGCAAACAGCGGGACGGAGATCCAGATTTCGACGTGCTGTTGAGGTGCGCGATCCACGCGGGGGAGCCTTTAGTCGAGCAGGACGATCTTTTCGGCTACGACGTGAACCTGACGGCGAGGTTGCTGGACCATTGCAAACCCGATGAGGTCGTTGTGTCCGAAACGGCCAAGGAGTTGGCGGATAAGCGCCTTCGCTCTGTCGATTTCGGGAAGCGGAAGGTGGCGAAGATAAGAGGGTTGAGCTCCAAGGTCCCGATCTATCCCGTGGAATCGAAGAAGTCATGAAGGAAGTTGCCGCAGGCCTCTTCCAGCTGAAGGGGTTTCCCCCCAACGGGATCAACGTCTACCTCGCGGAGGACGTCGTGATCGATGCGGCATCGCGCCACGGCTCGGCTCGCATCCTCAGTCAGGTAGCGGCGCGTTACCCCGCGGCTCTGGCCCTGACTCACGGTCATGCGGATCACCAAGGGTCGGCCAGTGCCGTCTGTGGTGCTCTCCAGATCCCTTTGTGGTGTCCCGAAGGCGAGGCCGAAGCGGTCGAATCCGGGGACGTCCTGAGTCTCACGCCCAACAATCAAATGGCAGTGCTGAGCGCAAGCTCCTTCGCCGGACCGGGCCACCCCGTTGCCCGGAGGTTGAAGGAGGGTGATGAGGTGGCCGGATTCAAGGTCCTGAACACACCGGGGCACTCACCGGGCCACGTTGCTTACTGGCGCGAATCAGATCGAACCCTGATCTTGGGCGATGTGCTGTGCAACATGAACCTACTGACCGGCATCACGGGGCTCCACGAGCCTCCACGCGTGTTCACTGTGGACGTAGCACGCAACCGAGAATCGGCGCGTCGCCTGGCTCAGCTCGAGCCGCTCTGTGTCTGCTTCGGCCATGGGCCCCCGCTACGGGATACGAAGAAACTGATCGACTTCGTCGAGGCGTTGCCCAGATAGAGGTGCACGCGAAGGGGGCCGGCTGGTTGCCGGCCCCCTTCTTAGATCGACTTGCTTGTCGGCCTATGGCTCGCAGGCGTTCTCGTTGTCGTTGCCCGGGCCGCCGACGCAGCTGTCGTTGCCTCCGTCTCCGTAGAGGAAGTCGTTGCCGGATCCGCCCTGGAGGTTGTCATTGCCCTCCATGCCGAACAATCGGTCGCTGCCTCCTCCACCCTGGGCCAGGTCACGTCCGTTACCCATGGTGATCTCGTCGCCACCGAGGCCTCCCCTGACGACGTCGTTGCCCTGTCCACCTCGGATCGTGTCGGCACCCTTGGCGCCGATGCCTAGGTCGTCACCGCGACCGAGCCAGATGATGTCGTTGCCGCCGAGACCCTTGGCGACGTCGTCACCAGCCTTGGCACAGATCACATCTGCCCTCTTGGTCCCTCGCAATCGATCGTCACCTTTCGTGCCGACGATCAGGTTGAGACCCAGCTGTCGAGCTGCTTCCGCACAGCGTGCCGGTGGTGCCGGGTTACCGGTCGGTTGTGGTGCCGGGTTAGACGACTGCGATGGCTCCGGTGCCGGGTTCGAGGACTGAGACGGCTCCGGATCCGGAGTGCCACCGCCTCCGCCACCGCCTCCGCCGCCCCCACCACTGGGGAACGCGTCGTCGGTCTGGTGCTCGAAGGCGCCGATGTCACATGCGTTCTCAGTCACTCCACCGTCGCGCGGCCGACCGAAGTAACGCTGGTCGGTGAACGGCGGTGGGCACTCGTCCGGATCGACGGCATCCAGTGCATCGCTCCCACGACTCAACGCGTGGGTAAGCGTCGGACCACCGTTGTCCTCAAGATCGTCGAGTCGCGGATTCCCGTTCGAGATGCTGCCGGTCTCGCTCTCGAGCTCGAAGTCACACGAGTTGTCGTCTTCGAGGTTCCAGCCCTCGTCGATGAAGTTTCCGTTCCCATCCGTGTTGCAGTTGTTCGGCGCGCCCTCGGACAGGATGGTCATGCGGAAGAGCACTGTTGCTCGGAGCGGAGCGGAGTCGTGAACGTTCCCACCGTTCTCCGATGCCGCACCGCTGGTCATCCCCTGTCCTAGGGCCGCATTGTCGTGGAACGTGACCGCGTTGGAGCTGACGAGGCCGGGGAAGCTGTTGTAGAGCCCACCTCCTTGATGGCCGGCTTCGTTGCCGCTCAGGGTCGAGTTGTGGAGATACAGGCCGGGAGAAGAGTTGTGGGTTTCGGTCTCAACATCGTCGCCTCGCCGGTCGTTCCAGATACCTCCACCATCCAGCGAAGCGGTATTGGCGTGCAGAAGGCTGTGCTCGACGAAGCTGGGGGTGTCCTCTCCGAAGCCGAAGTAGATACCTCCACCGATGCCCGAGCTGTTGCCGTCGAACGTGCTCGCCTCGAACACCGCGGATCCGCAGAGGAACTGCTCGACGATGCTGGTCTCTTCTTCGAACTCGGCGTCGCACTCTACGAAGTAGAACGGGTTGAACCCGCCGATGTAGGCGCCACCACCTGCCGTGCTGGTGACGGGGTTGGCAGGGGAGTTACCTGTGAACGCGCTCTCGGTCACGAGCGTTGCAGCCGCGCCCGTCTGGTAGAGACCGGCGCCGAAATCTGCCTCGTTAGTGCTGAGGCTGGCGCGGTCGAGAGCCAAGAAGGCGATGTGAGCTTCTTCATCGAAGTCACCTCCGCCCTGATAGATGCCGCCACCCTTACCAGCCGAGCCACTTTGATCGTCGAAGCCGCCGTCTGAGTCAACTTCACCCAGCGCCTTGTTGTTGTCGACGTCAACCTCGGTGAGGCATGCGCTTCCGATTCCTACCTCGAAGCCGATAACCAGGGAGACTTGACAGGAGAAAGAGTCGGCCAACTCATTGCTGAGGATGTCGCTGAAGTCGAGTCCACCCTCGGTGTAGAGGCCACCGCCCTTACCACCGTCGTTGTCGGCAGTGCCCGAGACGGCGGTGTTTTCGCTGATGTCCGATAGTTCCATTACGAGTGTTGCGTTGTTCCAGATTCCACCGCCCTCGCCCTGGAACCGATCGTCGTGGGTCGAGGCTTGCAGGTCGTCGTTCTCGGTGTTGAGGAAGCCAAGGGCGACGTTGTCGTGCACGCTGACCCCGGTTGCCGAGATAACCGCAGGGGGCTCGTCGTCGCCGACGTCGCTCTGCTCGTTGTAGATGCCACCACCGCTGGCGGCGACGTTTTCGTCGATCTCGTGGTTGTCGAGGAATAGCCAAGCGTTGCTGAAGATTCCACCGCCCTCGCCGGTCAGGGCGGTATTGGAAGTTGTACCGCCACCTGAGATCACGACTTCAGGTACGTAGAAGTTCTCGTCGTCGGCTACGTGCCCCGTGAGGTACAGGCCTCCACCGTCGCCCGTTCCGCCGTCTAACGACTCCTCGGGGACTCCGGCTCGGTTGAAGTCGATGTCGGTGTTCTCGATGGCCAGGGTTCCCGCGTACTGCGCCAGACCGCCACCGTCGAACTGAGCGTCGTTATGGGCGATCAGGCTGTTCGTGATCCGAGTAGTGAAGTCACCCTCGATCTCTCCTATCGAGATTCCGGCTTCGAGATCCGAGTAGGTGCCGAGGAATCCACCGCCGTCCAGTCCGGCAGCGTTGCCGGTGAGGATCAGGCCGGTGGCGACCATCGTGATGCCTCTGTAGGAGGGGTCCTCCAGTCTACGACCGTTCGAGATCCCACCCCCGTCTTCCTCCGAGATGTTGTGCGCAACCGTCAGGTCCGTGCTGTGGAACCCACAATCGAGCTCGCACTGGCCGCTGTCTCCATTGAACACGCCGCCACCGTCGCTCTCGCTGTAGTTCTCGACGACGGAACCGCCCGTCGTGGTCAGGAGGCCTCCATTGAAGATTCCGCCTCCGAAACGCTCGGCGTAGTTTCCGTCGTCGCCGTCATCGCCCAGTGCACCAACCGTGACGTTTTCGAGCGTCATGCCGGCTGCGTTCGAGGTGTTGTAGAGGCCACCACCGTCGAACCCTGCGAAGCCATCGAGCACACTCGAGTCGGTCAGCAGGGC
>DASQLQ010000148.1:0-10145 GCA_035629935.1 Actinomycetota bacterium | reverse complement strand
GCGGATCTGAAGAGCGAGGCGTACCTGGACCGCCCGGTTTCCTTGCCCCAACACCAGACAACGAGCCAACCGTCGTTGATCGCTCGGATGATCGATGCCGCGCGGATCTCACCCGATGACCGTGTCCTCGAAGTTGGAACGGGCTACGGCTTCCAGACTGCGGTGATCGCTCAAGTGGCCGGAGAGGTCGTCTCCGTGGAGCGTTTCGATGCGCTTGCCGATGCCGCCCGGCGCAATCTGGCACGTATCGGAGTGACCAACGCGGATGTTGTGGTTGGGGACGGATGGGTGGGTGTTCCGGGACGCGGCCCATTCGCCGCGATCATCGTCTCGGCGGTGGCCGACGAACTCCCGAACGCGTTGATCGAGCAGTTGGATGAAGGAGGCCGGTTGGTGATCCCTCTCAAGGCCAGGGGCTCGGATGAGGTCCTGTTGTTCGAGAAGCGCGAGGGCAGGGCCGTCCAGACCAGACTCGTCACTCCCGCCCGATTCGTTCCCCTCGTTCGTTCGGTGGCGGAGTGAGAACTCGTTTCCGCTTGGCGGGTCTTGCGCTGGTGGTCCTCGTCGGCTGCGGTGTGGGCGACAGCACAACTCCGGACTCCCCGGTGGAGAACCTCGAACGAGCGAGCGACCACGTGGGCCCCAACGCGTTCCACTTCGTGGCGATCGGAGACTGGGGCACCGGATATCCGGTGCAGCACACGCTCGGGCTTCGGATGTGCGAACTGCGCAGGGAGTCGCCCTTCGATCTGGTCGTAACCGCTGGTGACAACATCTACGAGACGGGTGCGCGTAGCGACTTCGAGGCGAAGTTCTACGAGCCGTTCAAATGCCTTCTTCGCAAGGGGGTTCAGTTCAGGTCGTCACTCGGGAATCACGACCTCGGCACACGCAACGGCCGACCCGAGCTGAACGAGCCGCGATTCGGGATGAACGGCCGCAACTACGTGATTCGCGAGGGCGGGGTGCGTTTCGTGATCGCAGACTCGAACGACCTGAGACGCAGGTGGCTACGGCGCGCGCTCCAGACCGAGCAGGGGGACCGGTGGACCGTGGTGGTCTTCCACCACCCCGTCTATTCACCAAGTAACGATCATCCGTCGGAGGGCGATCTCCGGCACACCCTGCCGCCGTTGTTCGAAAAAACCGGGGTCGATCTCGTGATCAACGGGCACACGCACGTTTATTCGGTTACGGAGCCCCTTCACAAGATCCGGTACGTGGTCACGGGTGGAGGAAGCGCTTCGCCACATACCTGCAACCCGCGTTGGTACACCGAGCGGTGCATCGAGGAGTACCACTTCCTCAGCATCTCCGCCGGGACCGAGAGGATCTCGGTGGTGGCGATCGGACCACAAGGACAGCAGATCGACCGGTTTCGCACCGCCGGCCGGGACTGACCCCTAGGATGCCGCCGGTATGGATCCCCGGCGCATCGCCATCGTTGGAAGTTTCTCTACCGGCAAGACGACTCTTGCCGAGGAGCTGGCGCGTCGCCTCGATCTGCCCCTGTTGCCCGAGGTTGCCCGCGAGATCGCGGCCCTCGGTTTCAAGCTGGATAAGGATGCGACGCCCGAAACCGAAGCCCTGATCTTCTTGCGGCAGTTCAACAACGAACTGGAGGAGCCAGAGTTCGTCGGCGATAGATCCTTGATCGACGTGATGTCCTACGCCGGCTGGGTGCTCGACAATCAGCCCGACAGGAAAGAGAAGCTTCTCTGGCAGGAATGCGAGCGCCTGGCGGAACGCAGGCTTCGCACCAACTACTCCCACGTCTTCTATCTGCCGATCGAATTCCCGATCGTCCTCGACGGATTGCGGCCCGACGACCCCGCGTTCCAGAAAGACATAGATCGTCGCGTGCTCAACATCTTGACGAGTCACGACCTGAAGTACGCCAGCCTTACCGGGTCCGTCGAGGATCGCCTGGCACAGATCGACGATCACCTGAAGTAACCAGCATCAGGCAGCCAAGCGCGTCAGGTAGTCATCGACGATGTCCACGAGATCGGCGACCAGCTCGGCAGCACATTCGAACTTGTCTTCGAACAATCGATCGCGCAGACCGGCGAGCGTAGAGGCCAACAGGACGATGACGATGTCGCCGAGGTTGGTGTCGTCCCGGTCGGTCATCGTGATGCCCTCTTCTTATCGGGCTGCATGATCTCGGGGTGTTCCGCCCAGTAGTGGCGGCGCACCGATGGACCTCGCGTCCATCCCTTGGGCATGCGGATCGACCGCTCGCACACCCGACAGTGGAAGCTGCGCTTCTCGGCGCGTTTGGACGCTGTTTGTTTCTTTGACATCGGTCCACCTTTCGTTCGGCGGGCCGGGTAGCGCGGATGCCTAGAACGATAGAGAGGGGGTGGGACAGAAATGGATCACGAGACGGCGCTGCGGACGGCGGCGGCGACGGCTTCGGTGGCGAGCATCCCCAGGATGTCGAGGTTCGCCACCGGCGCGTCCGGACCCGACGGAGCGGCGACCCCGAAGACCACATCCCCGTCGTAGCGGGTATGTGCCGGTCGCACCGACATGGCGATCCCGTCGCTTCCTCGAGCCGCCAGCCAGCGGACATCCCGTTTGTCCAGCGTTGCTTTCGTCATGACGCAGGCCAGTACGGTGTTCGTGGGAACCGATGCTTGCCGTGCAGGCGGGGATTGATAGGTCGGGTCCGGAGAGCGGGTTCCCGCGATCACGGTGCCGTCTCGAGCGATGACGTCGCCGACGGAGTTCACGACCGCCACCGCTGTTACTTCCATGCCTTGATCGGCCGCCGAGCCAACTCCGAAGCCGCCGGGTGACTTGTGCTCGAACCCAGACCACTTCCCAACGGTTGAACCGGCTCCAACCCCGATGAGCCCGGTTCCGAAACCGCTCGCTACTGCGGCGTCGCACGCGGCCCGGCCCTCTTCCGGGCCCGGGCGAACATCCGAGCGACCCGACCCGAGATCGAAGATGACTGCTGCGGGAACGATCGGAACGGGCGTCACGGCGGTCTGATATCCGACTCCCCGTTCGGCGAGCCACTCCACGACTCCTTGCGCGGCCGCCAGACCGAATGCGCTGCCGCCCGTCAGAAGCACTGCGTGGATCTCGGTCAATCGACGATCCAGATCGAGCAATGCAAGCTCTCGCGAGCTCGGCGACGATCCCCTGATGTCGCAGGAGGCAACGTTTCCCGGGGGCGGAAGGATCACGGTGCAACCTGTAAGCGCAGCCTCGTCGGTCCAATGGCCGATTCGGAACCCCTCTGTGATCGAAGACATGGCCACATCATGCCGCGTGGAAGGATTGAGGTCGTGAGATCCATCGCGCTTCAGGCGCTTGCGACCTTCTTGTTCCTCGGTGCCTGCGGCGGTACGGGGGACCTCATGGGGGGTCACGATCATTCGAACATGGGCGGTGACGCCCTGACCTTCGGCAGGTCGGGCACCGAGTCCGACGTCTCCCGCACGGTCAAGGTCTCGACTCTGGACTCTCTTCGGTTCGATCCCGAAAGCATCGAGGTGGAGGAGGGCGAGACGATCAAGTTCGTCGTCACGAACCCCGGTCGCATCGAGCACGAGTTCGTTCTGGGAGACACCGAGTACCAGCGATCGCACGGCGGCGGCGCCGCCACCATGGATCACGACTCCGGAAATGGTCAGGTCCTCCAACCGGGTCAGACCGCAGAGGTGATCTGGACGTTCGATGAGGGCGGCGAAGTCCTGTTCGCCTGTCACGTGGACGATCACTATTCGGCCGGGATGTACGGAACGGTTGCCGTCCGATGAAGCGTGCCGGGGTCGCTCTCGTGGTCCTGATGGTCGCGCTCGCCTGCTTACCAGCCTCAGCGGCGCGCAAGGATTCCGACCGGGACGGCATGCCCGACCGTTGGGAGCGCCGCAACGACCTCGATCCCAATACCAAAGACGCGCGCCGTGATCCAGACCGCGACGGACTCAGGAACGCCGCAGAGTACGACTTCCGTACGAACCCCCAGGTGCAGGACACCGATGCAGACGGCAGTGACGACGGGGATGAGATCGCGGCCTTTTATACCGAGCCTCGAGTACGAGACAGCGACAAGGATGGTGTGCTCGACGGCGACGACGATGCGGACGGTAACGATGTGGCCGACGAGGACCAGGACGATCTCACCGAGATCTGCAGAGGCTTCGACGACGGGGATTTCGACCGCGACGGTTTGGATGACGAGGACGAGAATGAAGCCGGAACGTGGCCGTCCACCCCCGATTCCGATGGCGACGGCATCATCGACGGTCACGAGGACTCGGACTCCGATGGAACGCTAGACGAGGACTCCGAAGATTCCACACTTGACTACTGCTACCGGGATCAGGAGGAAGATCGAAACGACATCGAGCCGTCGGGCGCGATGGGTCGCGTGATGGCGGGACCTTATTGCCCAGTACAGCGAGAGAACGATCCCGCCTGCAACGACAGGCCGGTTGCCGGCATCGAGATCTCTATCCAGGATTCAACGGGTCGTGAAGTGGCCGACTCGACGACCCAGGAAGACGGGTGGTTCGCCTTCGAGCTGGACCCCGGCACCTACGTGCTCGTGCCGGAGAAGGACGACAGATTCATGGGGTCGCCCGAACCCGTGTCGTTCGCTGTGCAGCCGAGTTCGATATCGGAGTTTCCACCCGACAGCGTCTACTACGACACCGGGATCAGGTAAGGGAACGGTGCGCTGTCGATCCTGCAGCGCGGACGTCCCCGACGATTCCGCGTTCTGCCCCCGTTGTGGCGCGTCACTAGCCCCGGAGGAAGGGGCCAGTACGTCCACTGTCGAGCTGGGGGATGGCAGCGATACGGCCAAGCTGCAAACACCCGCTACCGACTCCGCAGCGCCGGCCCCCGTCGCCGTCGTTCGGACCCTTACCTCGCGCGCCTGGGTCGATGCCGCTGCTGCCGCGTCCATGTCTTGGCTTGCCCTCCTGTGTATCGCAGCGGTTCTCCTTCTGGCCCCCAAGCTTCAGTACCCATCGTTCGCCAAGGGCGCGGATCCAGTCGACATCTTCACCGGCATGGTGATGGTTTCCCTAGGGATGTTGCGCGCGCCCATTCACATCGGAGGATTAACGGTGGTCGCGCTGCCCTTGGGAGTGCTCGTCGCTGTAGCACTGACGATCGCGTGGGCGACGACATCGGTTTTCGAATCGCGGCGACCCGAGGGTTCGGCGATGTGGCGAGCTGCGGCACGGGTGGCGACGGTCTTCGCACTCATGGCATGGCTTCTGTCCCTGGTCTTCAGATTCCGAGGTGACGAGCCCGCATGGGCGGGGGCATGGGGCGCTTTGGTGTGGGGATTCGTTTGGTCGTTCCTCTTTGCGGCTTTGGGTTTGGCCCGTCGCAAAGAGAGTTGGCGCACCTCCCTTACCAGAGCAGCAGCGTCGATCCAGGTTCGCTTCCACTCACTGGGGGAGGGGATCACCGGCGGAGCCATCATGCTCGTCACCGCAGCCGGAGCAGCGCTCGCCGCCCTGTTGCTCTGGATCATCACCGGCCTTGCGCGCGAAGCGCCTTACGGAGGATTCGGGGTCGGAGACGCGGCGGCGGCCGTGCTCTACCTTGCTGCCTTCTTGCCGAACGTGATCGTGGCTCTGATCGCGTTCTCGATGGGCTCGACCGTCTATCGCGGAGCGCAGGTCGGAATCGGGGGGCGGAAGATCGGTGGGCTCGAAGAGATCTCGCTTCTCCAGTGGCCCTCCGGGATCCCCTGGTTCGCGTTCCTACTGCTGTTGATCCCGGTATGCGCGTGCCTGTTGGGCGGGTACTGGATCGGTCGTCGGGCCGCTCCCGGATCGCTATGGAGAAACTTGATCGCCGGCGCCCTCACGTTCTCGGTGGCTCTCGCACTTCTCGGGTGGTTGGGAGAGGCCCGCGTGGGAGCGGGGCTCATCGCCCAACGAGGGTTCGCTCGAGTTGCCATCTCGCCGTTCATGACGTTTCTGTGGGGAGTCCTGTGGGCGATGATCTGCGGGTGGCTCGGATCCGAGCTGGCACTCCGGTCATCGAGGAACAAGAAGGGAGTCGAAAGGATTGTTTGAGATCTTCTCCCATCACGTGGTGGGGCCCCTTCAGTGCAACTGCTACGTCGTCGGCGACCCCGAGACGAAGCAGGCGATCGTCATCGATCCCGGCGATGAAGCCGATGTGATCGCAGCTTCGCTCGCCGAACGCGAACTGACCGTGACGGCAATCGTTGCCACGCATGCCCACTTCGATCATGTGGTTGCCGCTGGACGCTTGCGCGAACTGACGGGGGCACCCTTCTATCTGCACCGGGATGACGGACCGATCCTGGATTGGTTACAGGAGTCGGGGCGCATGTTCCTGGGGCTGGACCTACCTCCGCCTCCCGACGTCGACCGAGAGGCGAGCGAGGGCGAGATCCTCACCGCAGGGAGTGCGCGACTGGAGGTTCTTCACACGCCCGGCCATTCGCCCGGCTCGATCTCTCTCGTTACCGATACGGCGGTCTTCTCCGGCGACACGTTGTTCGCCGGCTCTATCGGACGGACCGACCTCCCCGGAGGCGACACACAAGAGTTGCTGACGGCCGTGCGAAACAAGCTCTTCTTGTTGGAGGACGAGCTTCCGGTCTATCCCGGCCACGGTCCCCAAACCACACTGGGGGAAGAGAAGCGATTCAATCCTTTCGTGGGTCTTCGCTGAGCTCTTTCTCGGTCCATGCCGGCCACAACCGTTGCGCGACGCTTCGGTCCAGGTCTCCCTTCCAGTGGATCGAGCGCCACACGCCTCGGTAACCCGGGAAGAGACCTGAGGCGACCAGGATGTGGCCGACGAGGATCGGTGCGAGCCCCCAGGTTGACCATCTATGGACGCGCGAGGCCCACACGAACGCGGGGCCTTCGCTAGCGGAGACCAGGGTGATGCCGCTCGCCAATAGTGCGACCAGTAGCCCGACGATGGCGATGTTCGCTATCCGTTGACCCGGATCGAAGTGTCCCTCGTGACGGCGGAACGTGCCGGTGAAGAGCGCGGCCGGCCATGCGGCGAACCACTTGAGATCGCCGGCGTCCGATCGAAACGTTTCTCTGGCGAAGGTAGCCATTCCTCGCCACCCGATGACCGGGACCCCAACAGCAAGGATCGCTAGGAGCCACCCGATGTAAACGTGCAACTCCGTATCGGGCAGACGTGCGACCCGGGCCAGCACGCTGGGATCGCCTTCTCGACCGAACATCAACCATCCACCCGTTGCGAACAACAGAGCAGTAGTGAGATAGACGGACGTATGCAACCAGCGAGTACGCCCCGAGTAGCGCCGCACGGATCTCGGGCTAGTAGTCGTAGCCTCCGCCACCAGTGTCGCTCTTCTCGTCGGTGCCCCCACCGCTTCCGCCGACGGTCACCTCGACTACCTGGGCTTCGACGCCGGTTTCGGAGTGATCGGCATTACGAAGGGATGCGTAGATCTCGTGGCTTCCCGGGGGGAGATCCGTGACTTCGAAA
Organism: Actinomycetota bacterium; assembly: GCA_035629935.1. Taxonomy (GTDB): domain Bacteria; phylum Actinomycetota; class CADDZG01; order CADDZG01; family WHSQ01; genus DASQLQ01. The sequence goes on along the minus strand of DASQLQ010000148.1, from coordinate 2,657 downwards.
GTGCTGGCTTGGACGACCTCGTACTCCTCTTCGTTGCCGTCGTAGTAGACGTGGACGTGGAACGCTCCCGTTTCGGTGGGCCCTAGCTCTTCGCTGGAACCGAACTCCAAAGTGAACGGGGTCGATACCTCGTCACCGTCGGCTGGGGACTCGATCGTGAGGGTCATGTCGCCGGCGCCGTCTCCGCCGCCCGCTGCCGGAGCGGTGCCGTTGTCCCCGCCACCACACGACACCAATAAGAACAGAGCTGCGATACCGGCCCCCAGTTTCACGATCATTCCTCCTCCGTATCCACCTCCACGTCGACGTCATCGTCGTCAACGTTTTCTTCTAGTGGTACGTCGCCGCCGCCGAACGAGATTGTTCCGTTCATGTCGTCCGGGTGAAATTTGCAATAGAAATCGACCACGCCGGGCTCGTCGGGGGTCTCGAATGACACCTCGGTGCTCTCGGCGCTCTGGGCCTCGACCTCGAGGTCGAGGTCGGGAACGGTGAAGGAGTGCGTGGACTCGCCTGCATTCGTGAAGTCCACGGTCACGTCCGCACCCGTCTCAAGAGCAAAGCTCGTTTCTTCGAAGTAGAAGTCATATGCCTCGATCTCGACGGCCTGAGCGACGTCCGCATCTTCCTCGCCGTCACCAGCATTCAGCTGGCAGGCCGAACCCAGCACCGCGAACACGACCAGGATGAGTGGGATCAACCGCCGTTCGGAGAGGACCGGCACGTAGCTCCCTTCGATCAGGTGAGGTACGGGGCAACGGGGGGCAGTGGGACCCCCGGGTACTTGTCGATCTCGCGCTCGAGAGTGACCCGGACGTGATCCTCGCGGGTGGCGATGCGACGGTCGGTCTCGCGGAAGCCCAGTTTCTGCAGGCGACGAAGCTCGCCGGCGTAGGACTTGCGGACCTTTCCATCGGGAGACGTCAGGTAGATGTCCAGCGTGAGTTTCTGAGTGACTTTCTTCTGTTTGCCTTCAGCCATGCCGGAGACTCTAGCAGTGCCTGCCGGCTGCTAGAGCCAGCCGCGCCGCTTGAAGTAGGCGTACAGACCGCCCGATGAGAGCGCCATCAACGCGATCGCGAACCAGAACCCGAACAGAGTTTGGTCTCGGGGGACGAGGGTGAAGTTCATCCCATAAACGCCGGCGATGAACGTTCCTACTCCGAAGATCGCGGCCCACGCAGCAAGTCTCTTGTTGACGTCGTTGAGAGCGTTGGCTTGTTCGGAACGGACGAGGTTAAGGATGGCATCGGTCAGTTCGTCGATGTTGCGGATCTGGTCAACCATCCGCAACAAGTGGTCGTGGATGTCTCGGAAACGCTCCGAGCTGTCCTCGGAGAACAATGAATGGGACGGAGCGAGTAACCACTCCAGCAGCCGCGAGCCGGGCATGACATAGCGACGCAGGCGCGCGATGCGTTGTTTCGTCGAGTAGAGCTGTCGCTGGATAGGGGCCGTAGGACTCGCGAGGACCAACTCTTCCAGTTCCTCGGTCTCTAATTCGAGCGAGTCGGCTTTCTCCTGGTAGTCGTCCACCACCACGTCGAGCATCGTGTAGACGAGGAATGCAGGGCTATCGAGCCGCGCTCCTTCCTCGCTGAACCTTTTCTTGGCGTTCTCGAGTAGACGGTCGGCGTGATCATGCAGCGCAAGGACGTACCGGTCACCGATGAAACAGGCGATCTGGCACGCTTCGAGTTGACCGTCGACCTCGTCCAACTGATGGAACACGATGAAGAGATGCCCCTCGTATGACTCGACCTTGGGCCGCTGGCGCGTGTTGATGGCGTCTTCCACAGCTAAGGGATGAAGCCCGAACTCCTCGGCGATCGTCTCGATGTCCTCGGGTGTGAGAGAGGCGACATCGGCCTCGGCCCACAAGACGTTTCCCGCCTGCGCGCGCAGGTCCGACAGACGTTCGAGCTCTTCGACCTCTGTCCAACCCGTCTGCGACGAGTGGCACACCGCCATTAGCATGGGCCGAAGATAGTCGCTCTTCAGGAGAGGGGCAGGATGACCGAGACCAAGCGTTACCTCGTGGCGGGGGAATGGAAGAGCGGTTCCGAGACCTTCGAGGTGAAGAGCCCCTACGACGATTCGCTCGTGGCGACGGTGGCGAAACCGACCGAGGCAGATGTGGAGACCGCCGTGGCGGCCGCGTCGGCCAGCTTTCAGGAATCACGCAAGCTCCCGGTGCACGCACGTGCCGAAGCCTTGATGCACATCTCGACTCGCCTCAAGGAACGCGGCGCAGAGATAGCAGAGATGATCTGCAAAGAGGGCGGGAAGCCCATGAAATGGGCGAAGGTCGAGGCAGCTCGCGCGGTATCGACGTTCAGGTGGGCTGCGGAGGAGTGCCGGTCATTCGACGGTGATCTGATGCGCCTCGACACCGAAGAATCTCTGGGTAGTCGCGTCGCATTGATCAGACGATTCCCACTGGGACCGGTCCTTGCGATCACCCCCTTCAACTTCCCCGTCAACCTCGTCGCGCACAAGATGGCTCCTGCGTTGGCGGTCGGTGCGCCGATCGTGATCAAGCCGGCGACGAAGACCCCATTGGGGGCTCTGCTACTGGGCGAGCTCTTCGCCGAGACCGACCTCCCTGCGGGGATGTTGTCGGTGATCCCGATCGGCGGCAGCGAAGCGGGGGAGCT
>DASQLQ010000147.1:0-35856 GCA_035629935.1 Actinomycetota bacterium | reverse complement strand
CCGAGTAGGGCTTCTGCTCGACCGGCTGGCCGTTGCGCCCGATCCCGTCCTTGCTCGGACCTGGCAGCGCGCCGGGACCGTTGGCATCGGAATCGGTCACGACCTCCGGGTTGAAGAGGTAGCCCACGCGGCCACCCGGGTCGATCGAGAAGTTCGCGAACTCCTCCTCCTGGTACAGCGCGTACGCCATGGCTGTCTTCACGATCGCGCGGGTGGCGTTGATGTAGTTCTCCTGGAACAGCACACCCCACGGGCGGCCGTACGCGCGGCTGTCCGAGTGGTTGAACGCGATCTCGTAGTCCATGCCGGTGACGCCTAGCTCGTTCGCGAGGTAGTCGCCCATGAACCCGGTGTCGGTGTAACCGAGTGTGTCCCAAACGGTTCCCCAGCGCGCGGGCTTCGTCGGGATCACGTTTTCCGGTCCGCCCGCATCCTCCGCGCCCTCACCGCCATCGCCACCGCTGCCCTCTTCGACCTCGTTGATCGAACCGCCGAAAAGAGTGGCGTCGATAACTGACTTCGTCCGCTCGGCGATCGCCATGTGTTGGCGGTGCTTGATCGAGTCGAACTGACCGGCGGGGTACATGATGTCGACCCAGGCACGCGACTGGCCCTCACCGTGCACGTCAGCGCCGTATGCAAGACGCTTTCCGACGCCCGATCGGGCGATCTCCGTCATGAATTTGTAGCCGTACTTAGTCTCGCCTTCTTCGAGTGGGTTGCGCGAAGGGTTGATCCATCCCACAGTGGGAGCCTGACGGTTGAGGTCGGTTCCCATGTAGTTGGAACGGGTGTAACCGCTCTGGTTCTCCGAGAAGTGGTCACCCGATGCCCAGCCGTCGGCGTTGAAGTCGATCAAGTAAACGACCTCTTTGCGCAGGATGTCGCGCACGGGATATTCGTGGATCACCGGCTTGCGTCCCGTCTCGGACGAGTAGCCCTCGACCCCGTCGGCGATCGTTGCGTCGCCCTGCTCCGCGGCGATGACCAGATCCTCTGCGGTTCTGACGCCGCCCTCGAGGCCACCGCGCTCGTCGCCGTGGATCGACAGAGAGAAGACGAGCTTCTCTTTCTTTTTGTCGGGGATCTGATGGTCGGTGATCTTGATCACGACGATGTCGTAACCGTCATCCGAATCTTCAGGATCGTCCGGCCGCACTCCATCGGGCCCGGCACTGACGGCATCTTTGTTCTTGAAGTAATCCTGGAGCGTGAACACCGAGATCCACCGCGGGTAGAGCTCTTCCAGGTATTCGAGCCCGGACCGATACTCGCTGAAACCGGTTGCGGGGTCGGGCAGGAATTGGACGTAGTCGGTGGAGTTCGACACTTCGGGGAACACCCGGCCCCCACATAGGTCGCGAGGAGGACCACCCTCGAAGCCGTCGGTGCACACGGGTGTAGCCACAGCAGCGGTCGCGGAAAGCGCGATGGAAGCACAGATCGCGGCAGCGGTCAGCCAGAAACGTCTCACGGAACCAAACCTCCTGATAGGTGTCTTTGGAAGGGTTCGCCCCCTTTTGGGGCCTTCCTCCACCTGGGTTCAGATCACGTATCGGTCGAGCCCGCCGTGCCCCGGTAACTCTCGTTGCCCGAGAAGGTGCCCTCGAAGTGGTGATGCCCCCCGTAGTAGCGAGGCGGAATCTCGAGGGTGGCCACCCCCTGTTCCGAGGTAACAGCCTCTTCGAGAGGAGCGCCATCGACGCTGAATGCAATTGCGGCCCCCGGGATGCCCAGGCCGGTCTCGGCGTCGGTCAGGGTCGCAGTCAGTACACGCTTGGCTCCCTTGGGCCCCTTGCTGGGAGCCACCAAGGTCAAGAGCGAGTCCTTTAACTGGGGAACGATCTCCGCCGGCTCCGGCAGCATGAGCGATAGGTCACTGAAGACCATCGTTCCCGCCGGCTTGGTGCCGTGGAATGCGAATGCGTCGGCGACAGGGGTGATCGTCAGGAAGAGCGTTTGTCCCTCCGGCACCTCGATCGCAACTCCGGCGAGATCCACATCGAACGGCTTGTCGACCGGTGTGCGCAGCTCTCGCAGAGGCATCACCTGGTTCTGGATCAGCAAAGCATCCGTAGCATCTGTGCCCGTCGACAAACCGAAGAAGGTGCGCGTCTCCAGGGGCCCAACCGCTGTCACACGTCCCGTGAGGTTCGGGATCCCCGCGATCGTGACGGGCCCTTCCGCTATGGGGATCTGAACCGGAGGCGCTGCGCCCGCAACGGTCACCGTCGTGCCGGCGCCGAGAAGGTCTGCACCGAGCTTCCGGTCGGTGTCGAACTCATCCATCCGCAAACAACCCTCGCCTTCGGCGGTTGTCAGGTTGTAGCGCGCGGGCATCAGTCCATCGGTGCTCTGTCCCGCGAATACCCGTGTGAAGAAATCGATCGTTAGCTGAGTGAAACCTTCGGGTGAACAGGCGTCGTCTCCGCCGGATAGCCCGCTCGGGTAAGCCTGCGGCAAGACGTGACCCCCGTTGTAGCCGACCAGGTAGCTCTGCGAACGGGCCTCATCGTTAACCGCTAGATCGAAGATCTCTATGCCTTGGTTGAGCGTGAAAAGCGTGTCGGTGATGCCTTGGCGGACGAGGACGGGGACATCGATCTGGACGCCTTCTTCTACGAACGACACAGGGCTGTTGCGGTGGAACCGACCGTGCAGGTTGGGGATGACTCCCGGCGCGGGCTGACCATAGATCGTCCCGTCCGGCCACTGGCCCGTCGCGGTGCCGTAAGCGAATGCCTCGTGGACATCTTGCGGCAGCATCTGCGCGCCCACCGCGTAGAGAAGGATGTTCCAGAGTGATCTGGGCACCCGCTGCGGAGCAAGGCTCTGCGGCAGGTCGTACCAGGTGATCTGCGGAGCCAGAGCGTTGAAACGCGTCGATCCGTTCTCCGCGATCTCGTCGAGAGCCGTCATCGTTTGGTAGCCGCCGCCATAACTGCCGCCGATGGCGGCGAGCACTGGATCGTTAGGCCCGTCGAGGCGCACCCAGTCGAGACCCGCTATGTAGTCGATCACTGCTTGGATGTCTTCGGTCTCCCGAGTGGGGTCTTGCGTATATGCCTCGCCGCTGCTCTCGCCATGGCCACGTTGGTCGATGCTGACGACACCCATCCCTGCATCGAGGAAGGGGAGGACCTCGTCCGAATCGATCGCCGTCTCCCGGCTTCCGGCCCATCCGTGGGAGTGAAGAACCACCGGGGCCAAAGAAGTGGAGCTCGCAGTGGCGGGTTTGAACACGGTGATAGCGATCGTTGTCCCATCGCCGGGGTTCGTGACGACCGCATCTTCGGCCGTGTGGACGGCTTGAGCGGCGGCCGGAGCCACCGTAAGAACCAGTAGGGCTGCAGTTGCAAGCCCGATCACCTTTTTCACCGACAAGGTCGCCTCCCGCGTAAGAAGAAATGTGGTGCCAACGATTTCGCCCCGGCCGGAGTCGATTCCTCCCTGGGAACCCGCCTAAATGGGGACAAAGGTGGAAGGGACACCCCGAGGTCCGTCGAATCCTTACGCCGTAGCCCGCTTTTCTCGCATCCAAGGGAGACCACTTATGGGACGTCGGCTCATCCAGCTCACCACGATCGCAGCGACCATCCTTCTTCTCGCACCGCAGGCGCTCGCCACTCCGGTTGCCAAGACCGAGGAAGAGCGGCAGATGTACGGACGCACGTTCCTCGAGCCGGCGGCATCAGTCGATTACATCCAGTTCGGCGAAGGTGGGCACGGCGAGATGGAGTGGGGCTTCAAGCTTCTCGAGAAGGTTTACCCCCGCTACATAGACCTAACGACGGTGGCCGACGAGCTCAACAATCCGAACGCTGTGAGCGTCGGGGTCGATGGTTTTCCCGCATGGGACAAGCGCGACACCGGCGACGGACTCCCCCTCTACGTGACGATCCTGACCGACAAGAAGGTTCCGGACAAGAATAAGGAGTACGTGGTGTTGACCGCGGGACACTCGGGAGAACCGTGTGGACGTGAGGGTGGGGCCCGGTTCGTCGAGGACCTCGCGATGGCTGCAGCCGAGACCCCCGACAAGATCTTCGACAACGCCACCGGCCTTGCAGACAAGACATACGAGATGACGGCACCGGAGATCCTCAAGCACACGAAGATCTTCTTCATCGCTCCGTCACCGGACGGATGGCTGATCGGCGACGGCTACGGGAACCAACACTCCCAGTACAACGGCGCCGGTGTGAACTCGAACCGCCTCGCTTTTACCGACGGCTGGGTCTTCCCACAGGACCCAACTCTGTACCTGCGGGGTTACACGACCTACACGCAGCCTGAGGGCTTGGCGTTCACCCACTACCTAACGCAGATCCGTAAGAAGGAGCTGCACGGCCGACCCTTCGCGGTGGGCATGGACCTCCACGGCCCGCTCCCCTTCGGATTCGTACTTCTGCACGACGAAGGAAGCGATCCTCAGAAGCTGAAGCGGATGGTCGACCTGGGCACGCGCGTCAAACAAAACATGGAAGAGACGATCCCCGTCTTCGGTCCGTTGGACGCGGTCCTCGATGCCGGAGTCGATGCAACGCGAGACAACCTGCCCGACTTCCGCGACGTCGGCACCCTTGACAACGACATGTGGCGCCTGCAGGGATGGGGACGGTGGGGCTTCGTGACGCACATCGTCGACTCGCTCGGCTACACGGTCGGGTCCAGTTGGGGTGGCTTCTTCGCCAGCGATGCCGGATTGGACGCTCTTTCTCTGTCTTACGAGATCAACTGCCGGCCTTCATCTCCCTGGGTGGGAGCCGACGAGCAGGTCTACGCGGACAACGTCCGCAATGTGATGGAAACGGGTGTCGTCACCGCAGCGGCGTGGAACAAGATCCCTCCCTTCAAGGTAGAGATGAAGAAGAAGGTCGGGTTCTATGAAGACGGCGCCCGCGTAACGGACAAGGACGGAAACCCGAGCCCGGCCCCCAACCTGAGCAACCCCATCTCGGGACCCCTTAAGCAAGCGCACTACAACGTCTCGAACACCGACTACTTCCGAGACTTGAAGAATCTGGTCGACCGCGCACCAGTCGAGGTCAAGCCCAACGGGATTGCCCGCGCTCTCAAGAAGCTCGACAGTTTCGTCGTGTCTGATCGCAAGGTCGAGGACACGGCCAGGCTGGCCGACTTCGTCAAGGGTGGAGGTGACCTCGTGCTTACCGACTCCGCTCTATCGATGCTCCCGAAACTGGCGGACATCGAAGCAAAAGCGGTCCACAAAAACTGGGGTTACGTCGGGTATTCGGATCTGGATCGCAGTCACCCCTTGACCGAGGGCCTGCTGGCGACCGCGTGGCAGATGTTCGCTCCTTCGCCTATCGGCTATCCGTTGCTGATGGAACGCGACTCCTACTGGGAGTCGGGCACAAACAATGAGGACGCCGGCGACTCGTCACCCACCCTCAACAGCGCCCTGATCTGGTCTGTCGACCGGGACGTCTGGGAGGCGGCGGGCGGTGAGACGGTCGGCACCACCGATCCCCCGGCGGACCGTAAGGCCGTGGACGAAGGCAACAACTTCGACGGCTACGGGAAGCGTGATGCGAACCAGAACAAGACCGAGATCGGCGTGCTCCCCGTCGGCAAGGGCCGCATCGTGATCTTCGGCTCGATGATGCCGATGCCGTCCGAGGAGTACTCGCACTGGTTCGGCCTGAACGCATACGCGATCAGCGATGCCGCGCAGAACATGTTGCTGAAGGTGTTGAGCGGGGAGTACTAACCACCTCCCCGCGCGAATACCTCTATTTCCAGGTAACTAGGTTCTGCAGCACCTGATAGCCGGCCCACGTCAACGCGTAGTCCGCCAAGCCGTACGGGTGATAGAACTTTTTCGTCGGGTCCGGCAGCAGCGCGCCGATGAACCTGATGCGCCCGCCGTGCCACTTGATCTCGCCAACCGTCACCTCGTCTTGGTCCTGACCCGTCGCAATCGCTCGTTGCTTGCCCTTCGCCTTCCTGTAGGCCTCCTGTAACACGTACCAGACCGGTGAGTTGTCTCCCCCATCGTTGAGGCTGTAGCCCAACGGAACGGGCTCATAGGTCTGGCGGCGGTGAAGGATGTCGTTCTCGTCGCAAGCCTCGCCGCGCGTGATGCCTGATTGTTTGGCTGCACATGACCTACCTTCCGCGGCACCCTTCTGATCGATTTTCTTCGCCAGAGCGTCGTCGTACGTCACTTCCTTCTTCAGGGTTGCGAAGTTGATGTAGCCCGCGTACACGCCGACCTTTTGAACGCTGAGCTCCTCCTCGCCCACGATCCTCGGGATCATGCCCAGCCCGTTCCACAACATCTGAAGTGCAGAGTCGGTGAGCACCAGGTTGCCGTCGTGCTTGGCCACCCACTTCTTGAGTTTCCTGCCGACTTTGGAATAGACGCGGTTCGTGACGACGATCGTGTCGTACTTACGTTGCCAGCCCTTCGTCTTGCGGATCTTGGCGAGCGTGAGCTTGCTGACCTTCGGTTTCGAGTACTTGCGCAGCATCTTCCAGAAGCCCATCGAGGTCGCCTTGTAGGCAAGCTGGCCGGGGTCGGGCCACGCGGCCTCTTCGGTGAAACGGATGTCAGCGTCGTACGTAACGCCGACGTCGCCGCCATCGATCCGGATCCGGTATTGCCCCGGCTCCGGGTAATTGGCATGCAGGGCCTGACCACTTTGCAGGTAGGGGTCAGCACCACCGTTGTAGCTGTTGATCGTCTCCCATTCCTCTTCGTTAGCCGACTCGTCACCGGGATGTTCGGCCCCACCCTTCTTCTCGAGGTTCGACTGGGTGCCGGAACAAGGGCTGACGCCTTGCAGGTTCGTGCAGGTGATGACCGCTTCGATGCCTCCGTTGTAAACCTTCGGCGGACCATCAACCTTGAACTCGTAGATGTAGCCGTTCGATTGATCGAGCTTGGCGTCTTCGATCGCCTTCTGTTGCGGAAGATCACGCCATTTCTTCGCTGCCGGGGCGATGTTGCTCTTCTTGTCTGAGACCACGCCCTTGTTGTGCACGTACGCGACGCGACCCTTCGTCTCGAAGGTCTCGTCCTGCTTCTTGAGTGAGTAGTTGATCGACGAGTAGATAAGCGACTTGTTGCCGTCGACATGAAGCTGTTCGATGTCTGGTTCGAAACAAGAGCCGATACCGCAGTTGCTGAGGTGGGAGAACGCCATCTCATTGTCGATACCGTCGGCGTTCAGTCCGATCGGCGAGTCGATCCAGTTCCCGAAGGCGCCCGTCACCGTGTAGTCGATCGTGTCCCAGATCGTGCCCCACTGGACGCCGTACTGACGAGGATCAGCTTCCGGTTCGCTGTTGGGTTTGATGAACGGCGAGTAAGCGAGCCGGGCCTCTGCGTCGGCCCACGCGCCCTTCACGGTCTGCAGGACGCTCTGATCCTTCCCGTAGTCGCGCTGCGTGCCACCGAGCAACGTGAAGGAGAACGCTTTCGCGTCGACCATCCCGTGCAGGTCGATGCCGCCGGTCCACTTCGGATTCCCCTTCTTGTCGTGAGGACCGATCGCTTGAAGCACGCGACCGTAAGCGCGTGATTCAGGCTCGGACCACGGCGTGTAGGGAAGGTAGGTCCAACCCTGCTCGGGCCAGTCTCGGTTGAGGTCGACGCCGTTGCCGTTGTAGCGCTGGAACTGCGGGATAGCGTTCGCTTTATCGCCGCGTTTCCAGCCGTCCGGGTTTGGCCACAGGAAGTAGACGTTCGATCTGCGCAATACCTCGCCGGCCATGATCGACTTGTCCGGGGTTGCCTCGAGCAACGGGTGCGGCGCCTTGTTGTCCTCGTGCTCGCAATCGACGTAGTCCGGCGCGGTCTTCTTCTCGCACGCTCCCCACGTCGCGAGGTCCTCGGCCGCACGAGTGCCACCTTCGGCCCCGGCGCGCTCGATCCCGTGGATCGAAAGCGGATACACGAAGTACTCCTTGCCTTTGTCCGGCACCGACTCGTCGGTGATCCGAACCAACTTCAGCGGGAGGCGTTCGCGCTCGCTGGTATCGGATCCCACGGCTGTTCTCGGAACGCCGGCAGACATGAATTCCTTGCACGCATCCGCCTTTGAGGCGGCGTAATCCCCATCGCAACTGAAGTCCTCGTGCAACGTGTAGGTCTCGACGAAGTCGGGGAATGTCTCCTCCAGGAAAGCCATCCCATCGACAAGCTCTTGGAACTGGATGAAGTCCACCGCACAGACATTGCCCTTGGCCCACGGAGAACCGTCGGTCCGGCAGGCATGCGGGTCGGGGAAGATCCGACCTAAGTTTTGATACGAGTCCGGATCGGTGGCGACGGGCGTCGCAAGTGCCGCTTGGCTACCAACGATCACCAGCCCCGAGATGAGGGCGAAGACCATAAACAGAGCGACTTTGCGCATCGTGAGGTTCCCCTTTCGTCCAGCGTTCCCTAATTGTGACGTTTTCTGGCAGGTAACGCGAACGACGTAGGAACACTGGGACAGGGCTCAGGAGAGCCGCTTCAGGCGCCCCCACTCGTACCTCAGCTTGTCTCTCCACACCTCCGGACTCGAGACCTTCTTGGCAAGCGACCGGCCCTTGACGACCAAAGCCGATTCAGGTCGTCCTCCCTCGAACTCGAACACGAGGTATCTGGCCGGGACCGACGACGGATTCCGCATCCCGTGCGACTCCCCCGCGGGGCAATAGACGACCGTCCCAGGGCCCATCCGTTCGCCGAGCGTTTCGATCTCGCCCTCGAGCATCACTATCACTACGTCGTACGGATCTACATGCGGGTCGTACCCGGCTCCCGAAGTGAGCGTCGATGAATGGCACTGAAGCCGGCGTAGATGAGCGGTCGGGCTTTCGAACACGACGCGATGTTGGAACCCCTCTGCGATCTCGCCGGTATCCCCGAAGGCGCGGAACTGTCCGAACCCGAACTCGTCCGGGCGATCCAAGGAACGCCGGTTCCACTTGAACATCAGATAGTTCGCCGGCTCTTCGCTGACCGTTGTCAAGGTGTGGGGAAAGAACGCCGGGTAGTAGACGATCTCGCCTGCAGTTAATGGTCGAACCGGTTCCCCTTGCGAAGGTTTGACGTCCGGAAGGTGCAGCCGGACTTCGCCGCTGATCAGAAGGAGTAGTTCCTCCTCGAGATGCCCCTCCGGTGGATGAGGGGTGTGCCCGTGTGCGAGGCCGGACGCGTGGCTCGAGAAATTCGGCAGGAATGCGGTGGCTCCCTGGAAGTTCGGATAGGGCTTCCAGCCGGTGTCGTCCGGTTCGAGAGGCAAACGCATCCTTGCGATCCTGCTGGGCAACGTTGGGCGCGTCCACACGCGCTGGTGGGCGGGCGGATCGACGATGCGATTAACGCCGTTCGCCTTGCCTCTCAAAACAACGCAGGGCGGTCTGGGTTGTTCGAACACCCGGAAGGGCCACTCCATCCAGTCCGGATCGGGGATGCGGATCTCGCTGTCCGAAGTCGCGTACTGAAGGAGAAGTGCGCGGCGGGTGTTGTTCAAGAGATTGTGCGAGCCGTGCCAGAGCTTGCCGTCGAAGAACACCGCATCGCCGTCGGACATGTCGATCCGAACCAGCTCTGTCTCGGCATCGCGCTCGCGGGCCATGGCAAGAAGATCGTCTGGTGAGAGTTCCTCTCTCGACCGGTCGGCCCGGTGCCTTGCCTCCTGGATGGAGACGTCGAAGCGGTGCGAACGCGCCACGAGTCCCAAGGAGGATTCGATGGTCGTGTTCTCGAGCCCGATCCAAACAGCGACCGTTCTGTTCCCCGATGGCGCCGACTCGATATCGGAATGCCAGGGATGCACCTGACCGGGGGCGCGCGACTGGATGCTCGCGCCCCACAGGATCACATCACCCCCGAGGATCTCGGACACCGGTTCGATGATCGAAGGAAGCACGGATACGTCGTAATAAGCCCTCGACCCGGCGCCGTGACCTTTCCACCAATCGCGCGGCTCCGGACTCATGGCGGCCGCCTTCAGGAAACGACGACGATCTTTCTCCGAGAAGACGCGAACGGGCCCTGCGTATCCAAGCTCGGCGAACCTTTCTAACGGAACGGTGGAACCTTTGGTCAACGGAAGAAGGCGAAGTAAACGAATATCGCTACGACGATGACGATCACGACCACCGCGATGAGGCATCCGCTACAGCCACCACCGCCGCCGCCATCTCCACCATCGTTTCTCCGGCCGTAACGGGGCCAGCGACGGGGGCCTCGGCGTCGACCGCCCTTCCCTCCGCCGCCAGTGCCTCCGCCGGCGGAGCGGTCGTCGCGCTGTGGATCGGCCGGTCGCAGATCGTCTAGGCCGCCGCTATCGCGGTCCGGCGTGGGCTTGTCACGCTGGGGCCGATCCCGGTGTCCCTGCCCCCGGTCGCGCCCGGCGCCACCACCCCCGGCACCACTGGAACCACCGGCACCACCGCGACCGGTGCCACTACCCCCGGCACCACCGCGACCGCCGCCGCCTCGTCGAGATCCACCGCGCCGGCCTCCGCCGCCGCCTCGTCTGTTCCGTGGGGGCACGGCGACTCCTTTCATCTAGAGGGGATGGCTATATATAGCCCAGCCGGCGCCCGCAGGCCATAGTCCCGAGGCATCACTTGGGGGCTCCCGCAGGAGCTCGGGGGCGGCCGGAGAACGAATCCCTGGAGAGTCATCACCCCGCGATCCAGGAGTCAATCTTGAAGAAGCTCGCCTGCTTGATCTGTCTCATCGTCACAGTGGGAGCAGTGCCGGCAACGGCGCGCCCGGAGAAGGTCCCGCCCGGGCAGGCGAAGAAGATGTGCTCCGATCGCCTCGATGACGTCAAAGCGCTGACCGTGCCGGTCGGCGACGAAACGGCCACCGGTCGCTACGCGCTCCCCGACTCACCACCGAAGGCCCTCGTGGTTTTCGCCCACGGCTATAGCCATCATTCAGAGTCATGGATCGAGCACATGCGTAAAGCCGCTGCGGATCACGGAGTTATCGCCGTCGCTATGGATTACCGCGGTACCTACGAGCAAGCCAACGAAGACGGATCGGTAACCGTTCGCGGATGGTTCGTGAAAGAGGGCGCCGAAGACCTGATCGCGGCCACGAAACTCTTCCAGGGTCTCTGCCCCTCGATCGAAGAGACAACTCTGTTCGGAGTCAGCATGGGCGGGAATGCGTCAGGTCTGGCCTTGGCCGCGGCGGCACAAGAGAAGAGTCCCAGCGGAGACCCACTGTTCGACCACTGGTTCGACGTGGAAGGCGCCGTCAACGTTGTCGAGACCTACGCAGGTGCCTCCGTTCTTGCACCGGCCAATGAGTTCGCCGCTTTTGCAAAAGCCGACATCGAAGACGAGATGAACGGCACCCCCACCGACGACCCGGAGGGTTACGCGGATCTGGCCGTCGTCTCCCACATCGATGAGATCGCCGCATCGGGCGTCCAAGGGATCGCAGTGATCCATGCATTGGAAGATGGGCTGGTCCCCTATAACCAAGCGCGCGAGCTCGTCACCGAACTGATCCCGACACAGATCCCACTCGAGGTCCACACGATCGCAGGCAAAGGGGATGGAGAGTCCGGGACGACCGCGAGCGGCTACTCACCGGTCAAAGACTCACCGTTCGCAGGCCACGCATCGGAGAAGAGCGAGACACACATCATCATGGTGACCGCTTTCGATCGTCTGTGGTCTTTGATCGACGAGGGTGTTGGGTTCGAGAGCTACACGGAGCACTTCGTCGACGGGCTCTGATCCCATGGCCCAACCATTGGCGGCTCCGTCCAGGCGCTCCAGACGGATATACCTCTGGGTCGCCGCGATCTTCCTTGCCCTTGCCGTTCCGTCCGGACTTCTACTTAAGACGGGCATCACGAGTCTCACGGAAGGGCTCGAGCGATTCACCGCGCCGGGCAGCGCTACGGTCACGCTGGGAGTGCCCGGCACCTACACGGTCTTCCACGAATATCGGAGTTCGCTTGGGGGCCGGTTGTATGACGGGCCGGCGACCCTTCCGACGATGAACTTCGCCGTGGAAGGGCCTGCGGGGACATCACCCGCGATCGAGTCGAGCTCTGGCAATTTCAACTACAGCATCGGAAGCCGAGCGGGTTACGCGGTCGGGTCCCTGCGGATCGAGCGTCCGGGCGAGTACCGGATAACGAGTGTTTATGTCGACGCGGGCGATCAGGTGGTGCTCGGGCTCGGACGCGATACCGAGAAGAGCACACTGCAGACGGTCGGAGGCTTCATCGGGCTATGGGCCGCTGCCGGTCTCTCGTTCTTTGTCTGGTTCTTGATCTTCATCGTGCGCTATTCGAAGTCGAAACGAGAGGCGTCTCCCGCCGACTCCCAGGGAGTGAGCTAGCCGGAGCCGGTCAGGCTCCGGATCCTCTCGCCCAGAGAACCGAGGTACGCCCCCTTCTCCATGTAGTCGTCGGCACCGAGGCTCATGGCCGTTGCCTCAAGGTTGGACGCGTTCAACCCACTCAACATGATGACCTTGGAGGCCGGGCAATCACGGCGGATCCCCTCCAGCGCCTGGAACCCATCCATCACCGGCATCTGGATGTCCAGTACGACGACATCCGGCTGGAGGGAGGCGGCCATCTCGACGGCCTGCTGCCCGTTGGCTGCTTCGCCCACAACCTCTATGTCGGTCTCACTCCGCAGGGCGCGTTTGATCAGCGATCGCAGCTCCGCTACGTCATCACAGATCAGAACTGTGGTCATCGTCCATCCCTCGAGTTTCGTTGCTCCCGGTGACTGTAGTCCCCACTTGCAGGCACCTTGTCGGTGGCCTCATGGGACGATGTGGGCGATGCCTTCCGCAATCGTCAGACTCGCCCAGGACCACGACAAGGAGCAGGCCCGAGCGGTTCTAGCGACGGCATATTCGGAATACGAGAACTCTTTTCCTGCCGAGAACTGGGTCCCGTATCTTGCCGACATCCTCGATCTCGAGGGTCGAGCTGCCGCCTCCGAACTCTTGGTCGCCGAACTCGATGACCGCATCCTCGGCTGCGTCAGCTATTTCCCTCCCGGAGCCAAGGCCGAATATCCAACGGACTCTCAGTCAGAACACTGGCCGCCCGAGTGGAGCGCGATCCGCTTGCTGGCCGTGGATCCCTCGGCGCGGGGTGAAGGCGTGGGTCGCTTGCTCACCGATGCCTGTATAGATCGGGCCCGTGAGGAAGGAGCCCCCGCGGTCGGCTTGCACACTACCGAACCGATGAGCGTTGCCCGGTCGATGTACGAGCGGATGGGATTCGAGCGAGCTCCCCGATACGACTTCCGGCCCGGGCCGACGATCCTCGTGGAGGCATACCGCCTGCTGCTCTAGGCCTTCACGCCTAACATGACGAGATGGCATCGGAAGCGAAAGCGAAGGCCACGGGCCCTAGTTGGACCCAGTCCCTGAAAGCATTCTTCCGCCTCCCACGGATGAGCGGCTTCGCCGTCCTTCTGATCGTTTTCGCTCTGATCCTTATCGCGGCCGTCGGAATCATGAACGCCCGCTACGAAGCGCCGGGCGGGAGGAAGGACCTCGATCTTTTTGAATCGGTCTATGCGGTCTTCACTCTCTTGTTTTTCGGAGGTGGATACTCCTGGCCGACGGATGGAATCAGCCGGACGCTATTCTTCCTCGTTCCTTTGGTCGGTATGGCGGTGGTCGGCCAGAGCGTTCTTGGACTTGCTAGCGCTCTCGTCAACCGACAACGTTGGGAGGTCGCTGTGGCGTCGACTTTCGAGAATCACATCATCGTGTGCGGCTTGGGAAAGGTCGGTATCCGAGTAGTCAACTGGCTGCTCGAGATGGGCCAGGACGTCGTTGTCATCGAAGCCGACGAGAGCCAACGGCGGGTGCGCGAAGTCTCTTCTTGGAAGATCCCGGTGATCTTCGGTGATGCAAGTTACGCGCAGGTCTTGGAAGAAGCCAATCTGATGAAAGCCGAGTCGATCGTGCCGTGCACGAGCGACGATCTGGCGAACCTATCGATCGCGACCGCGGCACGCTCCATGCGTCCGGACATCCGAGTCGTGCTACGGACCTTCAGCGACAACCTGGCTGCCAACCTCAAGACTGGGTTCGACATCCATTTTGCGTACAGCACCTCGGCACTCGCTGCACCGGCGTTCGCTGCAGCTGCGATGCAGGCACCGGTCGACTATGCCTTTTCCTTTGGCGAAGACAAGCTGCTACTCACGATCACCGAATTCATTCTGGTGGAGGAGTCGCCTCTTGCGGGATCGACGGTAGGCAAGATCGAAGACGACTTCGATGTCGAGTTCCTCGCCGTACGAAACCCCGACTCCAAGCTCAACCCGCCCGACGATCTCGTACTCCAGCCGGGTTGTCGCTTCGTCGTTTCCGCCACGCTCGAAGCGATACAGCAGATCGCTAAGTTGACCCCGTCGGCGCGCGAGTTCGTCCGATACGAGAAAGGGACCTGGCACCCGAACGACCCCTCCTAGTTCGGGTCAGTCTTCGGGAAGGGCAGCGAAATCTTTCTTTGTTTTCTTGTACCAGCCCATCCCTTTTATGGGGTTCTTCCATCTGCCCTTCATCGCCTTCGAGGCTTCTTCGTGCGTTTTGTCACCGCCGGCGACCATCTCTTTCAGATGCTTGTCTTGCGCCTTAATGACCTCATCGGCTGTTTCTCCTTGGAACGCAACATCACACGGTCCACCCATTTGCCTACATGTCATTGTCTTCATACATAACCTCCTTTAGACGACGAAGTGTCAGACCACGGGCTCCTCGTCGGAACCCCCGCTCTCGCCGGGGTCCACTCGCCATTTGAGCTGGAACTCGACCTCTTCTTCGTCGTCGCTCCGCTCGTGCTCGATGGTGAACTCGGCCCTGACCGGCACGTGGATCCGCTCGCCGGCGACCTGTATGCGGAAAGGCCCGCCGGTTTCGAGCGCATCGGCCAACCGTCTCAACTTCGCCACCACCTCGGGTATCGAATAGTCCTTTTCTACGTCTCGGTCATCTACCATCCCCACTCCCCTCATCCGGGTTTCCTGCATCACTCGAGCCTACGGAGGGGCATACCCTCGGCGCTTGCAACTTCCGCATCTCTAAGGGGGCACCATGGCAGAAGCACGGTCCGCAAACAGAGAAGGACGGGGTTTGGCTCTCGTAGCTCTCGTTGTGAGCCTAGCGTGGCTGGCTTACGCCTTACTGGATGGCCTCACGACGATCGGCCGCCACTTCGTTCCGCTGGCTTTGCTCCGATTTGCGTTGCTCGGTGCACTGGCCACGTTCGCGCGAGTCTCCGGAGCTGGACAGAAACGTCTGGGTCGAGCTGGTCTGGTCGTAGCAGTGGTCGGCGCAGCTTTCAACATGGTCGGTGCGGTTGGCTCCGTGGTGATGGACGGCTGGACGTTCGACCCCTTCGGCGCTGGTGGAGAAGCGCGCACGGGCTCAGAGCTCTGGTACGCCTTCGTGATCGGCCTGAGCGCCTTCGTGTTCGCCATCGGGACAGCTCTCGTGGGGATCGCCGGGCGCCCCATCGGCTGGTTGCGGATCAGCGCCATCCTTGCGGGGGTTCTGTATGTCGTAGGGATCCCCCTGGGAGCTCCAGGGCACTACGTCTGGATCGCACCGTGGATCGCTCTTGCCGCCGGTTTGGTGACCGGAGCCGAGGAGCGGACGGAGTGAGGACCACCCGCGCCACCTACTTACCTATACCGGCGAGATCCCGGATCCGACGAACCTGTGCTTGGCGCTCGGCGAGCAACTGCTCGGCAGGGCTGCGCATCGCGGCACCGAGCAGTAGCGCCTTGGTTTCAGCGGCTGCGGCGTGAGGCGGTTCGAGTAGAGCGGCCACGAGCTTGTTAACCGCGTCATCCAGGTCGGACGGCGACACGACACTGTTCACCAACCCGATGCGAGCCGCCTCCTCGGCTGCCACTCGGCGCCCCGTGACGCAGATCTCCAACGCACGGGCGTATCCGACCAACTCACAAAGGATGCGCGTGCCGCCGAGATCCGGCACGAGACCGAGTGATGTCTCGGCCATCGCGAACTGTGCATCGTCGGTAGCGATTCGTATGTCGCAAGCGAGAGCAAGCTGGAACCCGGCGCCAATGGCGTGGCCCTGAACCGCGGCGACCGAAACGATGTCAGGTCGGCCAAGCCACGAGAACCCTTCTTGAAACTTCTCGATGATCTGCTCTGCCTCATCTGTGGGGGTGTTGGCCATCTCGAAGACGCTCGGGACTCCGGGCACGCCCTCCGGGGTGAACATGTCCCGATCGAGGCCGGCGGAGAACGAGGCACCCTCACCGCGAACGATGACAACTCGAACATCGCTTGCTAGATCCGCACCTATGGTGCGCAGTGCCGTCCACGTGATCGGAGTTTGAGCATTGCGCCGGTCCGGCCGGTTGAGGGTGATCGTGGCCACCGAACCCTGGACCTCTAACCGGACACGAGTGTCCTCTCCGAGGGGCGAGATCTGAGCGGAACCTTCGAGGTCATGCATCTGATCCATTCTGCCTCCGGACTCGAGCGAAGCAGGCAAGTATGTGCCCGATAAATCCCTTTTGTAACGGGGAGCTACCTTCAGGCCCTGACGGGATCGATACGGGCTTCGTTCAGCTTGTCCAAGAGCTGCTCCGCCGTGAACGGTTTCTGAAGGAGCAACTCGTCTTCATGCAACACGCCCTGCTTGGCGATGATCTCATCGGTATAGCCGGACATGAACACAATTCTAAGATCGTCCACGACCCCTTTGGCCAGGGTGGCCAGCTCTTTCCCCGAGAGGCCCGGCATGACTACATCCGTTAACAGGATGTCGATCTCTCCGGACTCCGAACGCAGGATCGACAGAGCCTCCTTAGCTGATCCCGCCACCAGGACGCGGTATCCGCTTCGGCTTAGCATCCTGCGCACCAGCTCCCTCACCGCATCTTCGTCTTCGACCACCAAGATGGTTTCGCTCGTCTCAGCGCGATGCGTCGGCTGCGCGGCCTCCGCTCGATCCCGAGTCGGGGCAATAACAGCGGGCAGGTAGACCTTGAAGGTAGTGCCGACGCCCAGCTCCGACCGGACCGTGACATGACCACCCGCTTGCGCCACTATGCCGTAGACCGTCGATAATCCGAGCCCGGTTCCCGACCCTCTTTCCTTGGTCGTGAAGAACGGCTCGAAGATGCGAGCTCGAACGTCCTCTGACATACCCATCCCGGTATCGCTCACGGTGAGACACACGTAGCGGCCGGGTTTCAGTTCAGACCCGTCGAGGGATCCATCAACATCCTCGTCCGAGGTCGCTAGCACCAACCGGCCCCCAGCGACCATCGCATCTCGAGCGTTGACGCAGAGATTCATGATGATCTGCTGAACCTGGCTGCGATCTGCACGGACGTGGGACAGTTGCGGATCGAGAGCCGTTTCGAACGCAACCTGCTCGCCGAGGACCCGTCGCAGCATGTTCTCCACTTCGACGACGACGCTATTGACGATGAAGTCGGTCGGCTGAGCAACTTCCTTCCGCGAGAAGGCTAGAAGTTGACGCGTCAGGTTCGCGGCCTGGTCACCAGCGCGGATAACTTCCTCCATGTCGAGACGACGCTGATCTTTCTCGTCCATTCCCTCGATGCTGAAACGTGTGTAGTTGAGAATGATCGAAATCAAGTTATTGAAGTCATGCGCCACCCCACCGGCAAGTTGCCCGATTGCGTCCATCTTTTGCGACTGCCGCAACTGAGCTTCGAGAAGTTGTTGTGCCTTTTCGGCCTGCTTACGCTCGGTGATGTCTCTCAGGGTTAGCACGATCCCTGCCACGTTGGGGTTGTCGCTCAGGTTGTTTCCGACGACCTCGAACCAGATTGCGGAATCTCCCACTCCACTCAACCGAGTCTCGATGGTGCGCTCCCCCCCACCACCATCTCGAGCGCCTTGATCCAGCTCCGTCAGGAAATCGAGCGCCATAGGACGGTCCTGCTGCGAGACGAGTTCGAGGAACTTCAGGCCGACCACTTCATGTCTCTCAGCTTCCGCATCGAAGGGGCGACTCTGGTAAACCACAGTGCCGTCCTCCCGAACGATCACGATCACGTCGGACGAGCTACGGACCATGGATCGGAACCGCTTTTCACCTTCTTGTAGTCGCCGCCTGTGATCGACGAGGATCAGCGTGGCAAGAAGGGCGAGACCCGCAGCGAAGGCGATAAGGGTTCCAAAGCGAACCTTCGTCTCGGTCTGCTCCAGTAAGCGGAAAGCCCTCGAAGCTTGAGCTTCGTGGAAGAAAGACGCGGTATAGACGCGTTCCTCGATGTCGGAGAAGACGGGATCGATCTCTTCTTCGTCTATCCGCCGAACAAGTTCCGATCGGCCCGCGTCGACCGCAGTGAATAGTCGGTCGATCGCATCCTGGTACGCCTCGTGCTGAAGGGACATCCTCTTGACGAGGTCGAGGTCGGATCGTTGGCCGATCCGATTGATCTCATTCAATGAATCGATGAAGGAGATGGAGTTCTGCTTGAACAGCTCGCGGGTGCCGGAGTAAGGATTCAGTCGGTACTCACGTTCGAGCGAACGTTGTTCCGCAACCGAGAATCGGGCTCGGTCGTAGAGATCGCTCAGCCTTTTGGAGTTACGCGCAGTCTCGGCCGCCTCATTGGTCGTCCGGGCACCCCAGATCGAGAAACCGGACAGAAAAAGCAGAACCGAAGCAAGGCCTACAAGAGCCAACTTGCTGGCGACCGGCGTCTTGAAAAGGTCCCCCACGCCTCGATTAACCTTCGACATCGGCTGCCCCCCAATAGAAGAAACCACTCCCTAGGGTCTTCGGATGCCCCGTCAGGCCTCTTTATAGTCACAAAGGACCATTTCGGACACCCCAGCCAAAGCGGTCACTAGGGATGCCGGGTTTAGCCGCCTTCGGAAACGGTGACAGTGATCTCGTCCCCTGCGCCGGCCTCAGAATGATCCGAATTGCGCAAAGACACGGTGATCGTGTGCTCCCCGGGAGAGATGTCGCCGATCTCGAAGCTGTCGCCCTCGATCACCACGTAGTCATCTTCCTTGCCATCGATCCATAGATGCACGTGAGACGCGCCCGACTCCACGGTTCCAAGGTCCTCACTTGAGGAGAACCCCACATTGAACGGAGCCTGCACCCTTGTTCCATCCATCGGCTCGTCGATCTCCAATGAGGGTTGGTTCCTGTCTTGGCCGACGTCGGTCTGGGTCTCGCCCCCGCCGCATGCGGCTAGGGCCACTAGAAAGGAAATCAAGAGCCACCGAACAGGTCTATTCACATCGACTCCCTCAGCGCATCAAGGGCGCCCTCTAGCCTTCAGTCTAGAGCCATTTGTTAGATGATGAGGTGGGATTCTTTGAGCAGACGAGGGGCTAGATGCGGATGACAAGGGTTCTGGTCGTCGACGATGAACCGGACGTCCGCTTCATCCTGTGCCACATCCTCGAGAAGGCGGGTTACGAGGTCGTCGTCGCCATCAACGGGGCGGCGGCGCTGGAGTCCGTGAAAGAAGCGCATCCTGACCTCGTGATCACCGACCTCATGATGCCGGTGATGGATGGGAACGAACTCATCCAACGACTGCGCTCCGATCCAGATACCGCGGCCATCCCCATCATGTCGCTCACCGGCAACCCCGAGTCATCGGTCGGTGCCGACCTCATCGTTTCGAAGTTTCCGGCCCCGACTGATCTCCTGGCAGCAGTGCGTTCGGTGAGGGGGGATGAGTGACAACTGTCGCGAGCGGCGTACCCGAGCTTGATGTTGTTCTAGGAGGCGGCATGGAACCCGGCTCACTCATCGTCATTGCCGGGGCCCCAGGCACCGGAAAAACCATTCTGACGCAACAGATCTGTTTCGCTAATGCCACTCCCGAGCACAAGGCGATCTACTACACGACGCTCGCCGAGCCGCACCTGAAGCTCATCGACCATATGGGGCAGTTCGACTTCTTCGATCGGGGCTCACTCGAGCGGGCCGTCGAGATAATCCACCTGGGCGATCTCGTCGACGACACCAGCCCCCACCCCCTCGAGCCGATCGTGAACGAGGTGGTTAGGAAGTGCGTGGAGACCCAGCCCTCGGTGGTCGTGATCGACACCGCCCGAGCATTGCATGACTTCGCCGACCAACGCCCGCTACGCAGATCGCTCTACGACATGGCAAGCCGCATAGCGCACACCGGCGCAGTGCTGATCCTCCCGGGTGAGTACACCGAGGACGAGCGGAGCGGCCCCGAGTTCGCGTTAGCCGACGGGATCATCGATCTCGCTTACGACCCCTTGGAACCGGTCGACCGCCGCTCGCTCCGGGTGATCAAGATGCGGGGAGGGCGCCCCTTGGAGGGCAAGCATTCCTTCCAGATCACATCCAAGGGGATCGAGATCTTCCCCCGCCTCGAAACCATCGCGCCACAAGACGCCCCGGGTCTCAGTCACGGGGAAAAGATTGAGATCGGAGTCTCACGTCTCGACGAGATGATGGGTGGTGGGATCCGCAGAACGGACGCCACCGCGCTCATGGGGCCTTCGGGTTGCGGCAAGACCGCGTTGTCCCTCCATTACATCGACCGGGGGCTCCAGGACGGGGAGCGCTGCATCTACATCTCTTTCCAGGAAACTGAAGAGCAGCTCTTGGCGAAGGCAGCGTCGTTCGGTATGGGGATGGAAGATGCCCTGTCCTCGGGCAACCTCGTGATCCACCACGTCCCGCAGGGTCGGCTCGATCTCGATGCCATCGGAGCGGTGCTGAGGAGTGAGCTTGCGGGCGGCGACATCCGCCGAGTGGTATTCGACAGCCTCGCGGAGTTGGTAATGGCTGCGCGGGAGGGCTTCCGGTTCCCTGCTTATGCCAGGTCACTTATGTCGATCATCCGGGGGGCGGGGGCCTCGGTTCTGATCACCAGCGAGACGACGACTTTGGGTCCCGAGCTCGAAGCGACCGGCGGCTTGTCGTTCCTGTTTCAAAACGTCCTCCTGCTGCGTTACATAGAGATCGAGTCCGAGATACATCGCGCGCTCGCCGTTATCAAGATGAGGGACAGCAGCCACGTCAAGGGTCTCGTGCAGTTCGAGATCACCGATTCCGGTTTCCATTTGATGGATAAGCTGGAAGGCATCACCGGGATCCTCGGATGGAGTGCTTTGCGTGCGGCGGAGAACACCTCCGGGCGTATCGGCCCGAACCAAAACGGGAGTTGAACCCCTGACCTCACCAGCGCGTTAAGAGGGAAAGGGCCTAGCCCTCCCGCGCAGCGAGGTCTACTGTGAACCGCGGGCCGGCCAGGAGCCGCATGCGCTCCAAGAGTCGGACCGGAATCGGGGGGGCCTCAAAGAGCGGCCCTGGGAGGGAGGCGCAATGCTGGGGAGTGCTCGTTTGGTGAAGTCATTGGCACTGGTAAGCGTGCTGGCGATCGTGGGGCTCGCGGTGGTACCGACGGCGAGCGCCCCTGCGTTCGCGGCTACGCGGAAGAACGTGGTTCTCGAGTGGAACCTGCACGCGGCGACCGCGCTCATCAACCCGTCGACGGCCGCTACGCCCGGCGCGGGCCAGACGCCGCCCGTCGCCGAGTTGCATCTCGCTATGGTCCACGGCGCGGTGTACGACGCCGTGAACTCGATCCACCGAGGCTTCAAGCCCTACCTCGCCGGTCTCCCGTCGGCACCCAAGTCAGCCTCGAAGCAGGCTGCCGCGGCGACGGCTGCACATCACGTGCTGGTCGGCATGTCGCCGGCGCTCCCAGACGCGACTAAAGGTTGGCTGGACGAACGCTACGCGGAATCGCTGGAAGTCATCGACGCGGGGCCGGCGACGAACCGACAGATAGCGAGAGGCACTAAGGCAGGAGCCGCGGCGGCGCAGAAGATGCTCGAGGTGCGAGCGGAGGACGGTCGGTACAGCTCCTTCAGTTTCACCGAGGGGACACAGCCCGGCCAATGGAGGCGGACGACGCCGGACGCGCCGACAGACCCGTTCGCGTGGGTGGCCAAGGTCGAGCCCTTCACCCTCACGAGCCAGTCTCAGTTCCGATCTACGGGCCCGCTGGCCCTCGACAGCGTCGAGTACGCCCAGGAGTACAACGAGGTCAAGACACTGGGAGGGAACGGCACGACAACGCCGACCACCCGCACGCCAGAGCAGACCGAACTCGCGAGCTTCTACACGGCCAATCCCGTCGAGATGTTCAACCGTACGTTCCGCACTATCGCGGAAGACAGAGGACTGTCCATCGTCGAGCAGGCTCGGTTCTTTGCGCGGCTGCACCTCACCGGCGCGGACAGCTTCATCAACTGCTGGGACGACAAGGCGTACTGGAACGTCTGGCGCCCGATCACCGCCATCAGACTCGGGGACACGGATGGCAATGACGCGACCGAAGCCGACCCAGAGTGGACGTCGATGGTGCCGTCGCCGCCGTATCCAGACCATCCCTCGGGTTACAACTGCATCACCGGTGGCCTCATGCACGCGGCCAAGAGATTCTTCAAGACGGACGAGGTGACCTTCAGCGTCGTGAAGATCGCCCCGAACACTGCGGACGTGACGCGGAGCTACGAGCGGTTCACGGACGTGGCCAGAGACACGATCGACGCCCGGGTATTCCTGGGCATCCACTTCCGCACGCCTGATGTACAGGGCGCGGTCATCGGCCAGGACGTCGCTCGTTGGGTCGACAGGCACTTCTTCAAGAAGATCAAGAACTAAACAGCCACCCGGTGAATGGGCTGCGGGAGCCGCCTACGATCCGGCGGTGAGTTCTTCGCTGACCGTTCGCCGGGCTCGGGTCGAGGACGCCGCGCAGATGGCGCGCGTGAATGTGCGGTCCTGGCAGGAGACGTATCGGGGGCTCATGCCGGACACGGTGCTCGACGACCCAGGCTTCCTGGCTGTTCGGGAGCGGTTCTGGACTGCCGCGCTGACCGACGAGCGTTATAGCGAGAACCGCGTGGCTGTCGCCGAGCGGGGCGGCGAGCTGATCGGGATCGCCATGTCGGGCCCGCCTTTGGACGCCGGGGTGGCGTGGGCGAGGCAGCTGTATGTGCTCTATGTGTATGCGGCCGACCACGGCACGGGCGCTGGGCCGACGTTGCTGGAGGCGGTCGTCGACCCGGAGGAGTCGGTGATGCTGTGGGTGGCCGACCCGAACCCTCGTGCACAGGCGTTCTACCGCAAGCACGGCTTTATTGCCGACGGGACGACGCAGATCGAGGGCGGGGTACGGGAGATCCGCATGGTCCGCGGCATGCAGCAAAGTCGATAATCCATTCGCGGAAGGAGAACCCTGCGGGGGGGCGAAGCCTGAGGCGACCGATTTGTCGAAGGGAGCCCCGTGAAGCGCCTCCGCCCAGCACTCCTGTGTCTCGTCGTCCTAGCGACCTCCATCCCTCTCGTGACCGTCAACGCTAGTGAGAAGGAAAAGGTCTGCGACCGCAATACCCGCCCGAAGAAATGCGACAAGCCCCCCGTCACACCCTCGGGGCTCGCGATCAAGGTGTTGTCGAACAGGGCAGACCTGGTGTCAGGCGGTGACGCTCTCGTCGAGATCACCAGGGCTGGCGGGACCGTGGACGCGGCGAGCGTGACGCTAAACGGAGCAGACATCACTTCGAGCTTCGCCCCGCGCTCGAACGGGCATTACATGGGCGTCGTGACTGGCCTGATCGAGGGGACGAATGATCTCGTGGCGTCATCTCCGACCGGTGGAGGCGCACGACTGACGATCACGAATCATCCGATCGGGGGGCCGGTCTTCTCGGGTCCGCAGCTGCAGCCGTGGATCTGCACCACAGCGAGCAACGGTCTCGGCGACCCGGTAGACGACAAGTGCAACGCGCCGACGAAGGTGGAGTACTTCTACCAGGCGGAGGGATCAACCTCGTTCGCGTCGTACGACCCGGACAACCCACCGACTGACGTTCGCACGGTGACGACCGACGATGGCGACACAGTCCCCTACATCATTCGGCAAGAGACGGGTACGCAGAACCGCGGTATTTATCGCACCGCCGTTCTGTACGACCCGTCGCAGCCGTGGACGCCATGGGAACCGCAGGCCGGATGGAACCACAAGCTCTACTACCCCTTCGGAGCGAGTTGCGGGACGATGTACTCGCAGGCGAGCGCGCAGAACGTGCAGAACAACAACGCCCTGTCGCGCGGCTTCATGGTGGCGACTTCATCGCTCAACGTGCTCGCGAACAACTGCAACACTGTGTTGTCCGCCGAAACCGTGATGATGCTCAAGGAATACATCGTCGACAACTACGGCGAGATCCGCTACACATTCGGTAACGGCTCTTCCGGAGGCTCGATCGGTCAGAACATGGTTGCCAACTCCTACCCCGGCCTACTGCAGGGAATCACCGAGGGTGCGAACTTCGCAGACACCGTTACAACCGGAAACGAAGTCTTCGACTGTCATCTGCTATTCCACTACTTCACCGGCAAATCGCAGTGGAACGCAGCCGCGATGGCGGCCGTGACGGGGAGCGGGTCTTCCGTCGGCACATGCGCAGGGTGGGAGGCCCTGTTCTCAGCGGTGGAGAACCCCCGCGACGGCGCCGGCGTCCCGGCCGACCAGGCTTACCACCCCGAAACAAACCCCGGTGGCGCCCGTGGTCGCTACGAGGACTTCGAGCGCAACGTTTGGGGGCTCCGCCCCGAGGAGGTCTGGACCGCTCCAGAGAAAGCGATCGGGCGCGGCTTCGCCAAAGCGCTCTACGACAACGTCGGTGTCCAGTTCGGGTTGAGCGCGTTGCAAGGTGGCCTCATCACTACCGAGCAGTTCGTTGATCTGAACGAGAAGATCGGCGGATTCGACGTCGACTTCAACCTGACCCAGGAACGCTCAGCCCAAGCACCGGGCGCAAGCGGGACCGCATACCAGGCCGGCCGGATCGTCGACGGCGAGTATCTCGACGAAGTAGCGATGATCGACTCACGCGGGACCGGCAACGTCGACCCATTGCTAATTCACACGATGCACCACTCCTTCGCACTGAAGGACCGCATCGCGAATGCGAACGGGTCGGCGGATAATCACGTCGTGTGGAGAGGAGGCTCGCCCGCCCCCGCGTTCGATGTGATGGACCAGTGGCTCTCCTCGGTCGAGGCGGACACGTCGGAGCGCAGCCTCGCGGAGAAGATCGTGGTCAACCGACCGGACGAGGCCGAGGACATGTGCTTCGCCGGCGACCAGGCCTTCACCGACAAGGAGACCTGCGACACGCTATGGCCCTACTACGGAGCGCCGCGCATCGTGGCGGGGTCGCCGACGACACACGACATCATCAAGTGCGAGCTGAAGCCACTAGACCGGAACGACCCTGCGTACGGGTTCGTCCCGTTTACAGAAGACCAGTGGGCTCGACTGCAGGCAACGTTCCCCACCGGCGTGTGCGATTGGTCCAGAGACGGAGTCGACCGACAAGAGTCGGTGCCGTGGATGACTTACTCGGACGGGCCAGGTACAGGGCATCCGTTACCCACTCCACCGATGTCACAGTCCCTATAGACACCCGCTTCGAGACTGGCACTTTGCACGTTCGTTCGAAAAGGCCCTTTCACCAGGGCCTTTATGGAGCGGGCGACCAGATTCGAACTGGCGACCCTCACCTTGGCAAGGTGATGCTCTACCACTGAGCCACGCCCGCAGTTCGCTCAAAACTTTAGCAGGTCAGAGGCCGATTTCGGCCCCCAGGATGCGCGGCGAAATCCCTTTCTAAGATGCTTCCAAGCGCGAGAACCCGAAGGGATCTAAGGAGCGGTCGCAGCCAGGATCAGTGCTTCGGCTGCTCTCGGATGAAGGAGCGGCGACGGAATTTCTGGGACTAAATACAGGGATGGGAAGTCGCCCTCATGATCCGACGGCTGTTCGGTTGATTTTGCATCGAGTACGGACAAGTCGGTAACCATGCATCAAGTTAGACAGGGTGACGCGACGGAAACATCGGGCCAGGGAAGGAACTTCTCCTCCACTCTCGGTATGAGACCAACCTCCGTCCAGAGAACGATGTGAGCTCGACCGCTAATCCCTAGAGTGGACCCATGAAGGCGGCGACGCTTCGCACACTCTGGCACCCGCTGGCGCCGACAGACGAGCCTCGCCTGCGCGCGGTCGGGCTGGTGATAGCTGGACTCGCTCTCCTGGTCGCGATCGGCAACGCGGTGGTCCGCAACGAGTTTTCGCCCCCTGGCACGGCACTCGTCCTGGGACTCATCGCTTTCCTTCCCTGGGCGATCCAGGCGGCCGGGATCGCGGTGCCTCGCCTCCTATTCGTCGGCGTGGTCCTGATCGCATCCTTGGCGCTGGTGCTTTCCGCTCCCTCGCCGGACAAGGACATCAGCCCGTTCTTCTTGGTTCTCCTAGCTGGAGAAGTGGGTGCGACCCTCAGTTGGCGATCGAGCGCCGGCGTCGCGGCTGCATGCCTCGTGGTGGCTTCGTTCTGCCCATGCCCCGGCCAAGTCGTCATGCATCATGCGCCTTGGTACTTCGGGATCCTCTTCGGGTGGTTGGGCGGGATGTCCTTCCAATCCCAACAGAACCTTCTGACTCAACTTCATGAAGCACAAGCCGATCTGGCGGAGAAAGCAGTTCTAGAGGAGCGTTCAAGGATCGCCCGGGAGGTGCACGATGTGGTCGCGCACTCCTTAACTGTGACGATGCTTCATGTGACGGGCGCCCGTCGGGCTCTGCAGCGCGATCCCGAAGAGGCGATGGCCACTCTAGAGAAAGCCGAACGACTCGGACGTCAAAGCCTCGCCGATGTGAAGCGATCGGTCGGCTTATTGGGGACGGAGGGTGATTCCGAGCTGTCACCTTCTCCGGGGGCCGAAGATCTCCCCAAACTGATCGACGATCTATCCATGGCAGGGATGGACGTGACCTTCGACGTCGAGGGCGATCCTGCCTCGCTCTCACCGGGGACCGGGCTGGCTCTTTTCCGGATCGTGCAGGAAGCGCTCACGAACGCGGCCAAACACGCGGGCGGCCGACGAGTGGACATCTCCCTCAAAGTGGCCGACTCTGAAGTAGCAGTAACGGTTCGCAATCCCGCCCCC
Source organism: Actinomycetota bacterium (assembly GCA_035629935.1). Classification (GTDB taxonomy): domain Bacteria; phylum Actinomycetota; class CADDZG01; order CADDZG01; family WHSQ01; genus DASQLQ01. The sequence goes on along the minus strand of DASQLQ010000147.1, from coordinate 8,830 downwards.
GGGCAAGAGCATGCCGCCACGCCGGGCTCTGGCGGGCATGGACTCTGGGGGATGGATCAGCGAGCGTCGGCCCTGGGGGGAACGTTCGCGGCTGGCGCAGACGACGGAGAGTGGGTCGTGTCGGCGCGTTTGCCGACCGTGGGCGCTGACTCATGATCCGCGTTCTACTCGTCGATGATCAACAACTGGTTCGTGAGGGACTGCGCCGCATCCTCGTACCGAGTGAAGGCTTCGACATCGTTGGTGAATGCGATGACGGCTCAGATGTGCTTGCTGCTGTTGATTCGCAAGAGCCTGATGTCGTGTTGATGGACATTCGGATGAAGAAGGTCGATGGGATCGCCGCGACCCAGACCGTAAGGAGTCGGTCGAACCCTCCTCCCGTTCTGATCCTCACGACCTTCGACGACGACGAGCTGCTATCGGGGGCGCTGCGCGCAGGGGCCGCGGGATTCCAGTTGAAGGATGCGTCCGCCGAGGACATCATTCGCGCAACGAAAGCGGTTGCCGCAGGGGATGCGTGGTTGGATCCTTCGGTAACGGCACGCGTCCTCGCCGCCTATCGGAAAACCTCGTTAGGCGGGGTGTCTCCCGGTCAGGTTGACGTTCTTACCGCGCGGGAACTGGATGTGCTTCAGTTGATGGCCAGGGGCCTTAGCAATTCAGAGATTGCAAATGAGCTAACGATCAGCGAGGTCACGGTCAAGACGCACATCGGGCACATCCTGTCGAAGCTCCACCTGAGGGATCGAGCTGCCGCGATCGTGTTCGCGTTCGATCAAGGCATAGCGACACCTCAATCGGGAGCCGCTGGGTAAGGGAAGGAGTGAGGGCTTATCAGCGCTGATTGGTACAGCTTCGAGACCGCCGAGAAGATCCTCACGTCCTTCAAATCGTTCGCCGTTGTGGGTTGCTCCTCCGATCCGTCGCGGCCGAGCTTCGGGGTCGCTCGCTATCTGAAGGCGAGTGGGTTCCAGGTGATCCCGGTCAATCCGAGCTCGACCGAATGCCAGGGCATGCCCTGCTATCCGGACCTTCGCTCGATCCCCGGTGGAGATATCGAGGTCGTCGATCTCTTCCGACGCTCCGAGTTCGTTGGAGCACACGTCGACGAAGCGATCGAGGTGGGAGCCAAGGCCATCTGGATGCAACTCGGCGTCGTCGACGAAGAGGCTGCGCAGCGCGCCACCGACGCCGGTCTACTGGTTGTTATGGATCGCTGTCCTGCGATCGATCATCCGCGCCTCGTCGCGTAGTTAGCGTCCGGTAGACCCGAAGCCGCCTTCACCCCGGACCGATTCCGGAAGCTCGTCGGCCTCCTCGAGCTCGACACGAGCAACTGCTTGGATCACGAGTTGAGCGATCTTCTCGCCGCGCTTTATGTCGATCGGAGAATGGGGGTCGAGGTTCGCGCAGATGACTTTGATCTCGCCCCGATAGCCCGTGTCGATCAAACCGGGGGCATTCGCCAGAGCAAGGCCCTCCTTGAGCGCCCGGCCCGAACGCGCGTGCACGAACCCGGCGTATCCATCTGGGATCGCGACTGCGATTCCGGTCGGAACCGCGGCGCGCTCCCCCGGCTGCAACGTGACGTCTTCTGCTGCAAGAAGATCGAGCCCTGCGTCGCCCTCATGCGCGTAAGCGGGCAGAGGAAGCTCGGGATCGAGCCGTTTGACTTGGAGTCTCACGTCTTCGGAGGCGACTTCTTGAGGAGTTGCCCCAGCTCGCGCTCGAAGTCATCGAGCTCCTGGAAATCCTTATAGACCGACGCGAACCGAAGATAGGCGACCTCGTCGAGGTCCCGCAGACGCTCGAGGATCTCGCGCCCTATCTCGGCGGAAGGCACCGGACGGCGTGGATCGGCACGCATCGCCTCTTCCACATCGTCTGCCAGCGACTCGATCTCGGCCTCGGTGACGGGCCTGTTCTTACACGCCGCGAGAATGCCTTGGGTGATCTTCTCCCTGGCGAACGGCTCCTCCACCCCATTGCGTTTGAGAACGAGCAACGGCACTTCCTCGGGTCGCTCGAACGTCGTGTAGCGGCGACCGCAAGCGAGGCACTCCCGTCGGCGGCGGATGGCGCGGCCCTCTTCCGCCAGACGCGAATCGACGACCTTGTCCTCTTCTTCACTGCAGTAGGGACAGAGCACTAGAGCCCCTCCGACTCGACGTAGGACGACCACGGGCACCACTGTTCGCCCCGCCACTCTTTCAGGTGTCGTTCGACATATCTGGGAGCACCATCACAGACTTCGATGAACACCTCTCCGAGAAAGATCGAGGGTGGGTCGAGAACGAACGACCAGGCCGAGTTGTACAGGGTCTTCCGCTGCCGAACGATGCCGGCGACGATCTGGCGCTCTTCTTGGGGCTTCTCTAACTCGGCCCGCATCTGATGGACGACCTCAGGCTGGGTCGAGAAAACGGTGAAATCGGTTTTTGGCCGGCCGTCGAAACCGAGATGGAAGTAGGAACCGATCGAGAATCCCTTCGACACCTCTTTGCCGTCGACCGTAGTCACCACCCTGTACCGCCCCGGCGGGACGGGATCGCCTTGGCGCACGTTCTGGCACGCGCCGTAGCACTGTTGGCGCTGGTCCCACTCCCACGTCTTGTATTGATGAGGAGCCATGTATCGCTCGTCGTCGGTCCAGTAGAACTGCGCGACGACCGCACCATCGGCATCGACGATGTCCCATGTCTCCGAGAAGACCTTCACCGCGTTGTGATCGTCGTGTCTGAGTCGGAGGATGACCGGATCACCTTCGGCCCACTGGTTGCTGTAGAGATAGAAACGAGCATCGCCATAGGGGGCCGCCGAAACCGACGAAGCAAGGGCAAGGCATCCCAGAACGAGCAAGACCCTCGTGAACCGATTGGCCATGCATCCGATGGTACGGGCGTCAGACGGCTTCGGCTCCGTCGTCACGCAATCTCTTGAGCTCGTCCTGGAGGTCTCTGATCGCGGCCTGATAACGGTCTCGGTCGTAGACGACGGGTTTGGGCGACGTCTCCTCGCCGGGCTCGAAGCCACACAGTGGACAGCGGGCGGGACCGAGCTCTAGCTCAGCCCCGCACTCGCTGCACTTAGGTGCCTTCTTAGCTGCAGCCACTGGTGGATCCGCAGGAGGGGCAAGCGAAGCACGAGCCTGCCGGATTCATCTGCACACCACACTGGCCGCAGAACGGAAGTGAATCGTTGAGCGCACTCGCAACCGGGCCGAGGACGATCACCCCTTCGTCCTTATGAGCGCCGTTTCCGTTTCCATTTCCGTTTCCGTTCCCATTAGCCCCGTCCGAGGCCTCGAGCTGGGCCTCCATCTCGCCTTTGCGCTCGCCGGCAGTCTTGATGTTCAGAGCGTGTCGCTCCTCGGCGGGTAGGTACTCGAGCGCAAGCTCCTTGAAGACGTAGTCGATGATCGACGTCGCCAGACGGAAGTCGGGATCGTCGGTCATGCCCGAAGGCTCGAAGCGAGTGTCTTTGAACTGCTTCACGTAAGCGGACAGAGGCACTCCGTATTGCAGACCCATCGAGACCGAGATGGCGAACGCATCCATGATCCCCGACAACGTCGAGCCCTGCTTCGCAACCTTCAGGAAGATCTCGCCGACGCTTCCGTCGGGGAACTCGCCGGTCGTCAGGTAGCCCTCGGTGTCGGCCACACGGAACTTGATCGTCTTCGATACACGCTTCTTGGGCAGGCGGCGCCGAACGGGGGTCGGCAGATCCGTTACCAACTCGGCCGGCTTCTCGTCCTTCTTTGCGATGTTCAGCGGTTGTCCAACCTTGCAGTTGTCCCGGTAGATGGCGATGGCTTTGAGTCCCAGACGCCAACCTGCGATGTAGCACTGCTCGACGTCTTCGACCGTGACGTCCTCGGGCAGGTTGACGGTCTTGGAGATCGCACCAGAGATGAATGGCTGAACGGCCCCCATCATCCGGATGTGACCCATGTAGTGGATCGAGCGCTCGCCCATGGCCGTGTCGAACACCGAAAGGTGCTCCTCTGCCAGATGAGGTGCGCCGACGACGTTCGAGTTCTGGTCGATGTAAGCGACTATGTCGGCGATCTGGGCCTCGGAGTGGCCGAGCTTTCGCAACGCACGCGGAACGGTCTGGTTGACGATCGACATCGTTCCGCCGCCGACGAGCTTCTTCATCTTCTTGAGAGCAAGGTCCGGCTCGATCCCGGTCGTGTCGCAGTCCATCAGTAGACCGATCGTGCCGGTGGGGGCAAGGACGGTTGCCTGTGCATTGCGATAACCGTGCTCATTACCCAACCGAACAGCCTCGTCCCAGGCACTGCGAGCGGCCTCGACCAGCTCGTTGGGGGCCTTGTCCGTGGGGATCTCGTAAGCAGCTTCCTGGTGCTTACGCATCACTGCGAGCATCGGCTCGGAATTCTTCGGGTACTCCTCGAACACGCCCACTCGCTGTGCGATCTTCGCCGAGGTCGCGTAGCAGTGGCCGGTCATGATCGACATAAGGGTCGCCGCCCATGCACGACCCTCTTCGGAGTCGTAGGCGAGGCCCTGCGACATGAGCAGCGCGCCGATGTTGGCGTAGCCCTGGCCGAGCTGGCGCATCTTGCGCGTGTTCTCGCCGATCTTCTCGGTTGGGAAGGACCCGAAACTCACCGAGATCTCTTGGGCGAGGAACATGACCTCGACGGCGTGCTTGTAGGCCTCGATGTCGAAGGTGTCGTTCTCGTCGACGAACTTCATCAGGTTGAGAGAGGCGAGGTTGCAACTCGAGTTGTCTACGTGCATGTATTCGGAGCACGGGTTCGATGCGTTGATCCGGTCCGTGTTCGGGCAGGTGTGCCATTCGTTGATCGTGGTGTCGTACTGGAACCCGGGATCCGCACACTCCCACGCAGCCGTAGCGATCTCGCGCATCAACTCCCGCGCCTTGACCGTCTCGATCGGCTGTCCGTCGGTGACGGCTCTGAGGTGCCAGTCGGTGTCTTCGAGAACCGAGGTCATGAAGTCATCCGAGACCCGCACCGAGTTGTTCGCGTTCTGGTACTGGATCGAGTGCGAGTCCCTACCATCGAGGTCCATGTCGAAGCCGGCCTCGCGCAACGCCCTGGCCTTGTTCTCTTCCAGCGCCTTGCACCAGATGAAGTCCCTGACGTCGGGGTGATCGACGTTGAGCACGACCATCTTGGCCGCCCGCCGGGTTGCACCACCCGACTTGATCGTCCCGGCAGAGGCGTCGGCACCACGCATGAAGGACACGGGACCCGACGCGGTTCCTCCCGAACGCAGACGCTCTTTGGACGAGCGCAGCTTGGAGAGATTGAGCCCGGAGCCAGACCCGTGCTTGAAGATCAGCCCCTCTTCGACGTACCAGTTGAGGATGGACTTCATCTCGTCCTCGACCGAGAGGATGTAGCAGGCCGAGACCTGCTCACGTCCCTTGGGTCGCCATCCGACGTTGAACCACACGGGTGAGTTGAAGGCCGCTTTCTGGTTGACGAGCAGATGGGTGAGCTCGTCCTTGAAGACCTGGGCTTCGTGCTCGTCGGCGAAGTAACCGCCGGCGAGACCCTCCTCGTGATAGCGGTCCACGACCCGGCCGATCATCTGCTTCACCGAATTCTCCCGGTCGGGCGTGCCCTGGGTGCCCCGGAAGTACTTCTGGGCGGCGATATTGGTGGCGTTCTGGGACCACGTCTTAGGGATCTCGACGGCCTTCTGCTCGAAGGCGACCTCGCCGGTCTTGTAGTTCTGGATCACCGCGTCCCGCAGCTCCCACTCGATCTCGTCGAATGGATCGACGCCCTCGGTCGTGAAGAAACGCTTGATCTCGAGGGTGTCACTGGTCGTAGAAGTGCTGGCTGCGGTTCGGCTTGGCGTCACTTGGCCCCCTTTGGCTCCATCCTAGTGATTAACACTAGATATGGGGTTTGGCTTCCCCTCCAGCCCCCATATCTGGTGGAATACAGGGGATGAAATTACGCTTCTGTAACTCTCAGGTCAAGCGAATCGCGCCACATGGCCGCGCCCAATCACACTCCTGGAACACCCCTGGCGATAACAAGCCCCACAGCCTGTGGATTGCCGGTGGAGAGGCATACGGAAGCTAGGGAAGGCGCAGGCGGGTGCCGGCCTCGGGCAGGGTCGTGAGCCCGTTCCGCTCGAGGATCGCGTCGATGTAGCTGCGGACATCCATGCCGGCCGGGGCGTGCCGCCCAGCGAGCTCCCATAGCGTCTCGCCCTCGTGGAGCACGACCGCCCTGGGCGCCTTGTTGGCGGCGGGGGCGGTGCCCTCGGTTCCGGTAGCGAATAGGCCAGCGATCACGACCACGAGCCCGATCGAAGCAAGCGCCGCCCGGCGTCGCAGCATCGCCCTCCGAGCGGCCCGTCTGCGGCGCACGGCCGGGAATCGGTAGACAACGGCATCCCGCTGGTAGATCAGCTCCTCGCTACGAACTGCCATGACCCATTCCTCCTTGTCGCTTCTGTGAACCTCACGCTAGGCGGGGGGTACGACACTTTTCCCGCTACGTCCGTGGATGTCCTTGGGTGCAGCTTTTCGCGCTCTCGCAGAACGTATGTTCGCTACTATAGGCGAACAGGTGTTCGGGCGCAAGGGCGGAATCGAACAGATGTTCTTGCCATGGGCGTCTGGGGCCCGTAAGCTGGCGAACACGCGTTCGACACCCAGATCAGGCCACTTGGGCCGTTAAGGAACGGAGGATCGAGATGGTTGAGGGCCTTACCGACCGCCAGCGCCAGACTCTGGAATTCATCGCCGAGACCGTTGCCGACCGGGGCTATCCCCCATCGGTCCGGGAGACCTGCGAGGCCCTGGGCCTTGCCTCCTCCTCGACGGTTCATTCACACCTACAGGCTCTGCAGCGGAAGGGCTACATCCGCATCGACCCCACGAAGCCCCGGGCCATCGAGGTCCTCTACGACTCCGAGACCGGCTTGGCCACCGAGCGTCGACCGGCCCGCTCCGTTCCTCTCCTAGGCCGGGTCGCCGCCGGAGCACCCATCCTTGCCGAGCAGAACGTGGAAGAGATCTACCCCATGCCGTCGGACCTGGTGGGTGACGGAACAGTCTTCATGCTCGAGGTCAACGGTGACTCGATGATCGACGCCGGGATCCTCGACGGCGACTTCGTGATCATCAGGCAGCAACCCACTGCGCACTCCGGCGAGATAGTCGCGGCCATGATCCCAAGTGAGCATGGTGACGCCGAGGCAACGGTCAAGACCCTGAGGCACCGCGGCTCGGCGATCGTTCTCGAACCGGCGAACGAGCGGTTGGAGCCGTTCGAGGCCCCCGACGGGACAGAGATCCTCGGCAAGGTCGTCGCCGTCCTCCGCAAGTACTAGACGACGAAGTCTGAGAATTCCGACAAGCGCTCGCGTGGGAGGCGCGCCACTAGGTTCGTTCCTGTTTCGCTGTAGTCCTCTTTGAGAACCTCACCTTGTTCGTGGATGCGGGCGACGACGTCCCCTCGTTCGAAGGGGACCACCAGGGTCACCTCGACCTGCAAGCGGGCCAGCTGGGCACTGATCCCTTCACGGACGCCATCCATGCCTTCCTCGGCGCGCGCCGAGCAGAAGATCGCATCCGGGTAGCGGGCGCGAAGCTTGTCGGCCTCCTCGTCCGGAACGAGATCCATCTTGTTCAGGATCACCAGCGTGGGTTGTTCGGCCGCTCCGATCTCCTGGAGCACGGAATCCACTGCCGCGATCTGACGAGCAGGGTCACGGCTCGCGTCCACGACGTGCAGCAGCAGCGTTGCGTGCACGACCTCTTCGAGTGTCGACATGAAGGCTTGGATCAATTCGTGTGGGAGCTTGCGCACGAACCCGACCGTGTCGGTGAGGAGTATCTCGGTGCCCTGCGGGAGGTCTAGGTGCCGCGTGGTCGGGTCCAGGGTCGAGAACAGCTTGTCCTCTATGAGCACGCCGGCATCGGTCAGCGCTTTCAGCAAAGTGGACTTCCCGGCGTTCGTGTAGCCGACGAGCGCGACGACCGGGATGCCCGTCCGAGAACGGTGTTTCCGCTTGACCTCACGCGTGCGCTCGAGATCGAGGAGGTCCTTCTTGACCCGCTGGATGCGCCGAAGGATCGCCCGGCGTTCCGCTTCGAGAGCGGTCTCCCCCGGCCCCCTCGTTCCGATCCCTCCACCGCCTAGGGTCCGTCCACCTCCCATACGGGACAGAACCTCACCCCAACCCCGCAGACGCGGCAGCCCATAGTTCAACTGCGCCAGCTCGACCTGGAGCTTTCCTTCCTTGCTGCGGGCGTGCTGGGCAAAGATGTCGAGGATCAGCCCCGTTCGATCGATGATCTTGAGGCCGCGTTCGGCCAATGGGTTCACACCGGCGAGCTCCTCGAGGTTGCGTCCCTGCGCCGGCGTGAGCTCGTCGTCGAAGATCAGCATGTCGGCGTCGAGAGCGTTCGCCGCCTCGACGACCTCCTGCACCTTCCCCTTACCGATGTAGGTGGCGGGGTCCGGCGAGTCGCGTCGTTGCAGCATGCGATCCAGAGCTTCGGCCCCCGCGGTGTCGGCGAGTGCCTCCAGCTCGTCCAGGGACCATTCGGCTTCTTCGGGGTCGGCCGAACCGAACGCAGCTCCGACCAAGATGGCCTTCTCACGCTCGGGCCTGGTCGGGAAAGTGGCGCCCTTGGTCAGGAGGTGACGCTCCTCAACCGTTCCACTCCCTCTTCGAGACGGGCGTCGTCGATCGTCAACGAGAAGCGAACGTAGCCCTCTCCGCTGGGGCCGTATCCGTTGCCCGGCGCCACGACTATGTCCGCCTTATCGAGAAGGAACGTGGTGAATGTCTCCGAGGTGTGG
>DASQLQ010000146.1:0-20422 GCA_035629935.1 Actinomycetota bacterium | reverse complement strand
CTGAGGGACGTCTGGGAAGTTCGGGAACATCGTGTATTGCACCGAACCTTCGCCGCGCAACGCGTGACCTTCGGGGAACAAACCCTTGTACCAATCGATCCCCTTGCTCCACACCTCCTCGTTGGAGAAGAACTTCAGCTCTTTCGTCTCGGGCATGAAGACATCTGGATGGGCGCGGAGGTAGTTGTGGAGCGCGTTGGTCCCACCCTTTGCGGTCCCGATGAGTAAGAAGTTAGGAAGCAAGTACGTTCACCTCTCAGCTACCCTAAACCGACCGGACGGCCTCATCACTGGAGAAGCGAGTGCCTAAACGCATCGACGAGATCTCACTCCTTCGTCCCGCCATGTCGATGAAGAGCATCTATCTGTCAACGAAACACCAACCCAAAAGCAAGGTCCGCTTCCCTATCCGAGCGGCACCATCCGCCCGGATGAACATCGCATCAGACGCGGAGCTGAAGCTTGGTGGGCGGATGATCCTCGGCCTTTCGCCGGAGCTTCACGAAGGTCCCGAAGCCGACTTCGAACCTCAAACGGACGAACGGTCCAGGGTGATCATGCGGGCGAGGTCGCGCCTGGAGACACATGGGTGGGTCATCATCTCGCCCGGTGCTCAGGTGATCGTTGCAGAGGGCGGAAGTATCGAGCTCGGCCAAGGGCATCACAGCTCCCCGGGCTCGACGATCATCTGCCGATCGTCGGTGACCTTGGGGGGTGACGGCGGTATCTCGTGGGGGGCGCTCGTCATGGACTCGAACTTCCACCCCATCTTTAAGAACGAGGTGCCATCTTCCATCGACGACCCGATCACCATCGGCAAGCACGTGTTCATAGGCGCGCGGGCAATCGTGCTGAAGGGTTCCACCATCGGCGACGGAGCGATCATCGCCGCCGGCTCTGTCGTGTCCGGTGAGATCCCGCCGAATGTGTTGGCCGGCGGCGTCCCCGCCAAGGTTCTGCAGGAGAACGTGCGCTGGGAATGGTGACGCTGGACTAAAAGGGTCCCCGTACCATCGCAACGTGAGGATCGTGTTCCTGAGCCAGGAGTACCCCTCCGTCGGAACGAGCGGCGGGATCGGTTCCTATATCTCCATCATCGGGCCGGCTCTGGCCGCCCGCGGCCACGATGTCCATGTCTACGTGTTCGCAGACGGGCATCCATCCGAGGGAGAAGACAAAGGTGTCCACCTGCATCTGCGCCCTTTGCGGCCGATCCGTTTCTTGCACGATCGGAAGTCACTTTCCATCACGAGCCTTCGGATCGCGACCGCCCGAGCCGCCTCGCAAGCGATGGCAGATATCGAACCGCCCGATGTGATCGAGTCACCGGAGTGGATGTCCCAGTCGCTGCTCCTAGACGGATCGCTCCAGAACCGAACCGTGGTTCACCTGCACACAGCGATCGGCTTGATAGCGCGTTTCTCTGGCCATCTCGGCAAGGACGCGCGGCTAGCGGACCTATTCGAGACCCGCACGATCCGCCGGGCCTCAGCGGTCACGTCACCTTCGCAACTTCTTCTCGACCTCGAACGAAAGCGCGGCAACATCCGAACGTCGACGACACGTGTGATCCGTATGCCGATCGACCTAGATCGGTGGGAGACTCCGGCCGAGTCGACCGATGAACCAGTTCTGTTGGCGGTGGGCCGCGTTGAGCATCGCAAGGGGCTCGACGTCCTCGTACGCGCCGTGCATGCCCTGCCGGACTCTCTTCGAGACACGAAGATCCTCGCGGTTGGGCGATCGTCTGGACTTGTCGATGGCCGGCCGTATCGCGAATGGCTGCGATCTCTTGCTGCGGACAAAGGTGTTGAGCTCGAGTGTCGAGACCAAATACCTCGTAGTGAGTTGCCCGCGCTGTATCGATCGGCGCGCGCTCTGGTAGTCCCGAGCCGTTTCGACAGCTTCGCGATGGTCGCGCTCGAGGCCCTGGCGTCCGGAACGCCGGTCATCTGCTCGAGCGCCTGTGGCATCGCCGAGATGATCCGGGGGAGCGACGCAGGCTCGATCGTTCCTCCGGAGGATCCGGAAGCCTTGAGAGATGCATTGATCCACTACCTCGAGGACTCCGGGTTTGCGACCCAGGCGGGAACTCGAGGGCGTGCACTAGCGGAGGCTCAGGCCGCGCCCGATGTCATCGCAGCGCAGAGAGAAGAACTGTTCGAACAGGTGGCAGGAACACACGCGAGATGAATGAGCCATCCGTCACCATCGTCGTGCCGACCCGGAACCGAGCGGATCTGGTCGTCGACTGCGTCCGAAGCATCCTGTCCCAGACCGGTGACCACAGTTACGAGATCGTTGTCGTTGACAACGATTCCACCGACGGGACGGCCCAAGCGGTCGACGCGCTCGCATCCGAGCATCCCGACCGTGTCAGGCGAGTGTTTCAACGTGGTCTAGGGATCAACGTGGCTCGTAACGCCGGGGTTGCGGCCTCACGGGCCCCACTCATCGCCTTCCTGGACGACGACGCTGTAGTGCCGGACACATACGTCGCGGCCATCGTCGAGGGGGCCGCGCGGCATCCCACGGTGTTCTGCTTCGGGGGAAGGGTGCGCACCAGATTCGAGGGGCCGACCCCTCCCTGGTGCGGGAAAGAGCCCTTCGAGCCCGAGCTCGAGGTAGGCACCGCAGATCGCCCGATCACCCAGGCTATGGGAGGCAATCTCATCGCCCGCCGTTCCGCTTTCGAACGCATCGGGTCGTTCGACGAAGGCATCGCCCTATGTGGCGACGAGATGGAATGGCAACATCGAGTGCGAACGCTCGGTGGCGACATCATGTATCTGCCGGAAGCATTCATGTGGCATCGCAGGCTGCCCCCAGAGCTGAAGGTCAGACAGCTGGTCCGGCGCAATTTCCGTAAGGGCCGTGCGTATCCGCGCGCTGCGATCGCGATGCAGCAGCATGTATCGCCCTGGGGAGGCCTGAGAGACGCCGGCCTCGGACTGGCACACGCGATCGCGAGACGATGCACCTCGGGTCTGGTTCAAGCAGCGTTCGGATGGGGTCACACATTGGGTGTATTGCGTCTGCTCTTCACAGGGGGAGCCCAGTCGCCCTATCTACATTGGCGCCCCGCTCGTCGAGTTACCTGAGGATTCGCACCTCAAAAACGTCCAATGCGTTCGAGCGTCCGGACCACAGCGACCCGAAGATTCTTCATCGCCGATTCACGCGTGAGCGGATGCCTCCACGGTTCGGGACGCGCCAGATGCACGAGTCCGGATAGATGAGCCAACGGTTTACGTTTACGCAACTCGATATCCGCCGCCTCGGCTAGTCCTCCGGCGGTCGCGACCGAGAAGTCCACATCGTGGAACTCGCTGTTCGCCGACATGACCTTGCGCAGCTCCTCCTTCATGGATCTCGCCGACACCTTGCCATCGTTCGCGCGGGCGATCCGCTGTGCGGCTGCTCGCCCGACCATCAGATCCGAAGGATGCTTCCGGCCTCGCCTCCTCAGCGCGAGCGCTCCCTCGAGGATGAACTCGTCCTGGCCACGACTTCCCGATTTGGAGTCGTCGTGGATCTCGAACCGCCCCAAGACCTCATCCACATATGTCGAGACGATGCCGGCATCGAATAGTCGTAGCCAGAGGTCGTAGTCCATCGACAGGTCGAAGGACATGTCGATGCCGCCGACCGACTCGAACGCTCTCTTCGTGAAGAACGTTCCTTGTTGCGCGATCGGACAGACCCAGTCGAAGCTCTCTTCGGTCAAGCGCGGTGGAGGATCCCAGAGATGTGACGCGTTGCCTTCCCACATCTCACAGTTCCCGTAGATCCACTCGGCGCCCGTGCGCTCGAATGCCTCCACCACCGAAGAAACCGCACCCGGCTCGAGCGTGTCGTCACCATTTATCCACGTGAGTAGTTCTCCTTCGGCCATGCGGAAGCCCTTGTTCAAGGCATCCGCTTGCCCTTCGTCGGGTTCCGACACCCATCGGACATCGGGGTGCGCAGCCAACAGTTCCAGTGTGCCGTCGGTAGATCCCGCGTCGACGACGATGTGCTCGATGTTCGTATACGTCTGCGATGCAACACTGGCGATGCACCGCTCGAGCCGGGCACCGGGGTTGTAAGTCGGCGTAACGATTGAGACAAGGATGCTCAAACGACTCGATCTGCCGGGTTCTTGCGCAGGTTCGCCCATGAAGGATCTTTCTCCAGCTCTGCACTCGCCCCGCGCTTCGCTAGGACCAAGGAGCCAGTCTTCTTCCCCGTTTCTTCGGAGGAAGAGGCTGCCGGGAAATACAGGACGAAATCGGGAAGCTCGGGCAGGTAGTCGAGGTTCAGCGTGCCCGCTTCGTAGGAGTCGTAGATGTAGCCGGGATCGTCGGGTACTTGGAAGTCGTCGACCATGACGATGGGTTCGGACCACTCGCGGATGATCTCCATCTCCTCGCGCAGGGGGAGATCCTCCTCCCAGTGCGCGTCGAGGTAGATGAAGCAACGCTTGTCACGGGCGATGGAGGAAAGGTTCCGCAGAGCTTCTCGTGAGTCCGCCTTGTGAACGTGCACACGCCGATTGAATAGGAACCGCATCTGGCAGAAGCCGAAGAACACGTCGTTCGCCTCGACGGTGTGGACGGTTCCGAAGGCAGCTAGGAACTCCGTGGAGTCGCCTCTGAACGTCCCGGTTTCGATGATGACGTCCGGCTTCCATTTCGTCAGGAGTGCTCTGACGATCTCCCTACGGCGCTCTTGTCCGTTGAGAGCTCCACCGAACGTCGCGCGGAACTCGGAGTTTCCGTATCGGGACTGGAGATACTGCGCCCGACCCTTCCACGTTGGGTTGAGGCGCCCGTAGATCTTCCAGAACAGGCGTCTCAGCACTGCGCCTCCATTACGCGTCCGCCTTATCGGCCGGGCGTGTTGCGAAGCTGGCCGGGATATTCATCACGCCGGCGAAGTGATCGATCCAATGTGTAACCGGGTCCGTCGCGACCAGCAGCTCCGTAGTTGCGTCCCAAAGGTCCAACATCTTGCTGGACTCCCAGATGCTTATCTGCCACCGATAGTGGCCAGGCTTGAGCGGCATGGATGGGAGCGAGAAGGACAGCTCATGAACGCCTGAAGGTAGGGCGACCCCGTCTTCACCGTTGCCCCAGACAAGCGTGTCGACGGAATCGCGCAAGGTGACCCCGACATGTGCGGATGCCAGAGGCTTGTCCACGTTCAGAAGGAAAGTGACGGTGAACGGTTCGCGAGAAGACTCGAGCTCGTGGGACCGCTCCCGCTCGCCTTCTTTGAGCCACCACCCGATGAACTGGGTCGGGCCCCCAGCCTGCCTTGCACCCGCGCCTTCGGCATCCAACGCATTGGCGGCGCTTTCGTATTCAGACACGACTCGGGCCGTAGTGCCATCGCGATGCATCCGGCCCTGATCGATCCAGATCACGCGCTGACAAAGCCGGCGGATCTGGTTCATCTGGTGGCTCACGAAAAGGATCGTGCGGCCGCTCTCGGCAACCTGGGCCATCTTCTCGATGCATTTCCTCTGGAATTTGAGGTCGCCCACGGTGAGGACCTCGTCCACCAAGAGGATCTCGGGATCGAGGTGGGCAGCCACGGCGAAAGCGAGACGGACCTGCATGCCACTCGAATAGCGCTTGACCACCGTGTCGATGAACCGGCCGGTCTCCGCGAACTCCACGATTTCGTCGAACTTCGAATCGATCTCGCGCTTCGTCATCCCGAGGATGCCGCCGTTGAAATACACGTTCTCTCGCCCGGTCAGCTCGGGGTGGAACCCGGTACCGACCTCCAACAAGCTCCCGACGCGTCCGTGGATGTTCGCGTAACCCTTCGTGGGCCTGGTGATACGCGTAAGCACCTTCAACAAAGTCGTCTTGCCGGCCCCGTTGCGTCCGATGATGCCGACTATCTCGCCCTCGTCGATGTCGAAAGAGATGTCTTCGAGCGCCCAGAAGGTTTCCTTCTCCTTCTTCTCCGGAGCGGGTTCGCCCCTGAGTCTTCTCGCCGGTGCGCTGAGCTTGTTCGTGATGATGTCGCGCAACGCTACGTAGCGCTCTACCCCACCGATCCGATAGCGCTTGGATAGGCCTCGGGCCTCGATCGAGGTCGTCATCAGATGACGTCCGCGATCATGACCTCGCGCCGGCGGAAATAGAGAGCTCCCGTCAGCAGTAGAACGGCCACTGCGATCGACGAGATGATCACGGTCTGGCCCGGAGGGTTACCAACTCCGGTAAGCGACCAGCGGAAGCCTTCGATCGCTCCGGTCAACGGGTTGAGGCTATAGACCCACCGAAACGCTTTGGGCACCGACTCCGCCGGATAGAGAACGGGCGAGACGAAGAACCACGCCTGGATGATGAACGGGATGACGATCCGAACGTCTCGGTACGCGGCATTGATCACCGATAACCACAGACCGACACCCAATGCCGTGCACGCAGCGAGTAGAACGAAGAGGGGTGCCAGGAACGAAGTGATAGCCGGCGTTACGCCGTAGACGAGCATGATCACGATAAGGATCGAGCTTGCTATCAGGAGGTCGACAAGCCCGGGGATAACCGCGGAAACAGGCATGATCAAACGGGGAAAGTAGATCTTCGTTACCACTCCCTGGTTATCGATCAGTGTGTTTGTCGCGGTTGTCACCGCACCCTGGAAATAGCTCCACGGGAGCAAACTCGCGTAATAGAAGACCGGATCGGGGAGGCCACCGGTCGGCAACCCTAGGAAACCCCCGAAGAAAACGGTGAAGAGAATCATCGTAGCCGTCGGCTGCAACACCGCCCAAGCCGCTCCGACGAAAGTCTGCTTGTAGCGGACCTTCAGGTCCTTCCAGACGAAGAAATAGATCAGCTCGCGATAGGCCCAGAACTCACGGAGGTTCAGGTCGAACCAGCCGCCGATCGGGCGGATCCTTGTTATCGCGGGAGCCGACGCACTGGTGGCGGCCGATCCCGTATCTGTCGCGGTGGCGGACAAAGGTTTCCTCAGGGCCGGGGCCGAAGTTGCAAAGTGTAGCGTTACGCCATCTTGGCGAGGGATACGGAACCGATCCGCCTCCTCTTCTTTGCGCATGCGATGCAATCGCGCGGTACCGAGCGCGCCGTGATCAGAATCCTGCGCGAGATCGATCGAACGTTGGTGCGCCCCGAACTCGCACTCGTCTCGCACACCGGCGAATTCGTAGACGATGTGCCCGATGACGTACCCGTACATCGACTCGGGTTAGAAGGCCAGAAAACATCCAAGGCGGCCGGCTCGCTGAACCGCTTGCTGAATTCGGTCGATCCAGACGTAGCCGTCGGTGTGCACACGTCCGCTTCTCGGCTTCTGTCCGCGCTGCGGCCGTTCCACCCCCGACTCCCCATCGTCTGCTTCGAAGCGGATCCGTTCAGCCGGGTCGAAGGATCGAAAGGCTCCTACGGCTTGCGCCGGACACTCACACTCATCACTCACAGATTCCTTGCAACGCGGGTCGTCGCCGTTTCCGATTTCGTCGCGAATGACCTCGGGCGCGAGCTACGCATCCCCGCGAGCAAGCTGGACGTGATCCCGATCCCCAGTGTCGAGCCATCGATGTTCGACTTGGCGAAAGAACCTCTCGACGACCCCGGCATGTTCGAGGTGCCGGTGGTAATCAGCCTGGGTCACATGTTCGAGCACAAAGACCAACAGACCCTCGTCCGTGCATTCGCCAAGGTGCGCTCGCAGGTGGAGGCCCGGCTCGTGATGGTGGGAGACGGTCCCCTGCGTCCGCGACTGGAAGCCCTTGCGGCCGAGCTCGGAGTCGCCGACTCCGTGGTGTTCATCGGGTTCCAACGCAACCCATTCCGCTTCTTGTCACGTGCACGGGTGTTCGTTTCGCCCTCCGCGTCGGAAGGGTTCGACGTGTCTCAGGTCGAGGCGATGGCCTGCGGTGTGCCTGTGGTGGTAACGGATGCACCCCGCTTCCAGGCCGTGACCCACGAGGTCAACGGGTTGATCGTGGCGCCGGCGGACCCCGAAGCCATGGCGAGCGGGATCATGCGCGTCCTGAACGAGCCGGAGCTTGCGGCATCGCTCGTCACGGCCGGCGAACGGTTCGCATCCACGCTTACCTCCGCCAAGATCGCCCGCCGGTGGGAGGCTTTGTTGCTAGAGCTGACCGGCCGGAGTCAGGCCCCCCCTTCGTAAGCGCTTAGATACGAACGCGCCAAGGTCGGCCAACTCAGTGCCTCGCGCAGCTTCGGTGAGTTCTGACGCCAACGCTCTACTTCCTTTGCATCGATCAGTCGAAGCAGTGCGTCACGGACGCCAGCTGCAGTCGGTTCGATCACCGCGCCCGCATCGTGTTCCGCGACGACCTCGGCCATGTTCGTTCCCGGGGTAACGAGTACAGGGACACCGAGCGCGATCGCCTCGCGCACCGGCCGAGGTGGTCCGTCCCAACGGCTTGGGAAGATGAACGCATCCGCGCCCGCCATCAATCGCGAGCGTTCCTCGTCACTCGTCTCGCCTAAGAGGGAGATGGAGTCGCCCACCTCGGCCCGTTGCGTGGCAGTGCGCAGGAAAGACTCGCTGTCACCATGGGCCCTGCCCCCGATCACGAGCGGAAGGTCGAGTCCCCCCGCACGCGCCATGCCGTAGCCCTCGATCAACAGATCGAGGCCCTTCTGATTGACGTCGTTCCGGCCGAAGAACAGCAGGTAACGCTCGTTTCCCGCCATGCGCCCATCTCCGGCATCGTCGGGGAACACTCCGGCGCCGGCGATGAACGACGAGCGAGGTGCGAAATAAGGCGCACTCTCTTGTTGCTCCACGATGGAGAAGAAGTGCCCGATCGCACGATGCCGGTTGAGCCACGCTCCCGCCATCCGGTAAGCCGGTCGTTTCAGAGCAGACCCGACGCGCAGGTGTTCCCGCATCATGTGCGCCAAGGGACTGAAGACCAGGCGCGATGCGCCGGGAGCCAGACCTCGCAGGGCATCCAGCTGGACCCGGTTCGAGATCCCAAACGCGTGCAGCACCGGCCCGTCTTGGATCGCATCAGCCCACGACTCAGCCCTGTCCACGACGGTTGCGGACCCGAGCCCGTCGTTGAGGGGGCCGGGCCGGCCGAGCACGGTGACGTCCACCCCCAGCTCACTCAGGTTCCCCGCCAACCAGCGGACGTCTCGCGGGTAACCACCCGGCGCGAGTGCATCGTGGTACAGAAAGACGACGTTCATCCGGAGCGCTGGAACCGCTTTCTGTATAGAAGACGCAGACCGCTCAACACAGCTCGCGCGCTGCGTCCCGAATGTGTCCGTTCGTAGAAGGAATCCGAAGAGGGGTCGTAGACCAATTCGTGCGGAGCGCCGAGCAACGTATCGACCACCGGTCTGATCGAGCCGTATTTCAACAACTTGCGAGCGGCACGAGCAGCTTTGGCGCTTGCATCATCCAAGGCCGTCTCTCGCGCTTGGATCTCTTGAACCTCCTGCGCGTAACGATCCGCAAGCGCGATCGATCGCTGACCCTCGACGTGGCGGAAGCATGCAAGGGGGGCCCTGAGGCTGACCGGAACGTCGAAGCGCGAGAACCGAGCCCACAACTCGTAATCCGCAGCCAACGGGAACGACTCATCGAGCCGGCCACCGGCTTCTTCCCACAGGCTCCTCCTCCAGAAGGTGGATTCCTGTGGGAGTGACCGCCGTTCCCCACTAGTGATGATGTGCCAGCGCGACCAGCGAAGAGGTGCCGTAACGCCGACGGGACGCCCCTTGGAATCCACGGCCATATGCGCCGCGGTTAGCCACCGGATCTCGGGATGGGTCGAAAAGATCTCGGCGATCAGATCGAGAGAACCCGGAAGCAACAGGTCGTCGCCGTTCAGGTAACCCATGATCTCGCCATTCGTCTTGGCGAAGCCTTTGTTGACCGCGGGATAGTGACCATCGTCCGGCTCCGAAACCCAGTAGGCGAGTCGATCGGCGTAACGCGCGATCGCATCTGCCGACCCGTCGGTGCTACCGCCGTCGATCACGACGTACTCGAGCTCGGGATAGTTCTGGTCGAGGATCGAACTCATCGCGGCGTCGACCAAGTCGACTTGGTTGAAGCTCGGGGTCACGAGCGAGATCGTTGGTTTCGTATCTGTCATAGCTCTTCCACGGAAGTGATCGCCGACGGTCGCAAAGAGCGCTCGGCTAGTATGACCGCTCTTATGGCGCCTCTCGCCTCCATCGTCACCCCGGTTCTGAACCGACGCGAGACCCTCGAGGCATGTCTGCGCTCGGTCGCTGATCAGACATATCCGAACATCGAACACATCGTGGTCGACGGTGGCTCGACCGACGGAACCATCGACCTGCTGCGCGAATGGGAGCCGCGGGTGAAGTGGATCAGCGAGTCAGACACGGGGATGTACAACGCGATCAACAAGGGCCTGGCGATGACCACCGGCGATTTCGTGGCGTACGTGAACAGCGACGATCTCTATCTGCCGTACAGCGTAGAAGCCGCTGTCGAAGTCCTGACGAAGGATCACGATCTCGTCTTCGGCGATCTCGGGGTTCTGACACGCGAGCGCGACCCGGTGGGCTTCTATCCCCAGTTCTATCGAGACTTCGACCTCAATCACTACACACACTTCGCCACCTTGGCGCAGCCCACCGTCTTCTGGACGCGGGCCCTCATGGAACGGACCGGGACCTTCGACGAGTCGTATCGTTTGCTCGGGGATTGTGAATACTGGCTACGGGCGGCGGTGAAAGGGGCGAGGATCACGCATCTCGACGAGATCCTGGCGGTACAGGTCGAGCACGAAGGAACTCTGCGCGTGACACAACCTGAACAGCTGCAAGCCGAGTTCGCTCGGCTGCGCGCCGACTACACCAAGCACGCCGGCCCACCGGCCGGGCAAAGGCTGGAACATCCGCGCCGGAGCGTCCACTGGCGCTACCACCAACTCTTGTTCGCGATCGCCGGCGCGAAGAGCCGTCCGGCACGCTGGGGTGGCTTCATGAAGTTCCTCGACGAGCACCGGGTACCGAAGCGGCCGGCCGGGCTCGCATGGTTCCTGCTACCCCAGCCGCTGCGTCCCGTGAACGCTTCCCTGGTCGACGGACCGGCGCTCGAACGCGTGTTGTTCGGGGGACGAAACTGATGTCCGTCGCCGCCTACCCCCGGATCGTTCGGATGTTCCCGCTCGTGATGGTGGGCTATCTCCTGGCCGTGGTTGCGCTGGAAGCCTCCGGCCGCGTTGGATTGAATGAAGCGGCCACCCTGCTGGTTCTCCCGGCGCTGGCATGGGCGGCCGTACGGGCGCCCGCAGTGCTCCTCGTCGGATTCGTCGCGATCCCGCCGGGAGTCCTGACCTCCCTTCCACGCGTGAGCGTCGGTCCGCTGACCTTGCTGATGGCCGCCACCCTCGCCGCGTTCCTGGTGTTGCGCGGCGTGGTGACCCGTGGGTTGGTCCAAACCGCTATCCCGATCGGCGTGCTGGTGGTTGGAGCCTTCACGATGTTCAACGCGATCCGACCCGGCCCCCAGAGTGCAGCGACCGAGTTCCGCCGGGTGATGCTCTTCTATCTCGTTCTCTTGGTTCTTTCCTATGCGCTCGGACGCGCCGGCGCGATCAAGCTTGCTCACGTCGGTACCGCGATCCTCGTGTCGGCCGGGATCTCCGGGATCATCTTCTTGTCACAGCTGGGTTTCCAACCGTGGAACTTCTCTGTGAGTGATCCAAGCCTCGAGCCGGGTGGTCTGTTCTTCCGCACCCACTTCGGCTACATGATGGCGCTCGGCTTTGCCGTTGCCCTCTCTCGCACGATGTCGCGCGCACCCGGGAAGATCCGAACATCCGACTTGGTCGTCCTGGGTTACTTCTCGCTGTTGGTTACCTTCTCGTTCACACGCGGCGCGTGGCTGGTCGCCCTGGTTCTCATCACGATCGCCCCGTTACGAACCGGCCGCACCGGTCTCTGGCTCCTACTGCCGGTGCTTGCACTCGTCGCGACGGGAATTCCTCTCATCCAGGAGCGTCTGTTCTCGGATCTCAGCGGTGGATTGCAGCGTTCGCTCGAGAGCGGCGACTTCGCAACCGGACGGTGGGGCTTGTGGCGCGAGATGGCCGACCGAGCCATCGCCGGCTTCCCGTGGGGAAACGGTTACGGCTACGTGTGGAACCTGAGACCGGAGGCCTTGTTCGCTCGAGGAGCATCGTTCACGACCGAGTCGAATCCATTCGTCTACGTCCACAACGACTTCCTCTACTGGATGGTGGAGCTGGGAGTTATCGGCTTGGCTGCGATGGTCGCGTTGTGGGCCCAGGTGCTCTCGGCACTGCAAAGGATCCGCTATGCCGCGACACGCATCCACGGAGAGACCGCATTCGTCGGAGGCATCGTCCTGACGATGTTCGTGGCGAGCATGGTCGACAACGGTTTGTTCATCCGCCCGGTGGCCGAGAGGTTCTTCATCTGTGTCGGGATCGCCATGGCGCTCGCGCATCGCACCCAGGAAGCGGCACCAGACGAGAAAAGTGTTGCATGACGTCGGTTGACGTCTCGGTACTGACTCCTTCGTTCGGATACGCCAGGTTCATCGGCGATGCGCTCAGAAGCGTCTCCCTGCAAGCCGGAGTGGAGGTGGCCCATGTCGTTCAGGACGCCGGCTCGGAAGATGGAACCGTCGAGCTGCTCCGCGAAGCGGGGCCGGGCGTCGACTGGAGATCCGAGCCCGACAGCGGGCAGTCGGACGCGCTAAATCGAGCATTCGCCCGAGCCCAGGGGACGTGGGTCTCGTGGCTCAACGCGGACGAGTTCTATCTCCCGGGTGCACTCCGGCATCTCGTCGACGAAGCGGAGCGCCACAACGCCGACATCGTCTACGGGGATTCGGTCTTCGTCGATCGCGACGGGCGTCTCGAACGGCTGCTGTCCCAACACCGGTTCGACCGCACGACACTGTTCCACTACGGAACGATCATCCCGAGTTGTGCGGTCCTGATGCGCAGGGAAGCATTCCGCGATTCGAGGTGGGATGGTTCGTTGCGTCTGTTGATGGATCGCGACATCTACCTGCAACTCGTGCAGCAGGGAGCCAAGGCTGTGTACACGAAGCGCCCCATCGGAGCGTTCCGGGTCCACGACGAACGCGTTAGCGCCGGAACCTCTGCATCGTTCGCGACCGACTACGCCCGCATCGCTGAGAAATACGGCCCCACATCGAAAGCCATGAAGCGATTGGCGACGGCTCGCCACCGGGCCCTGAAGCTCCTCGACGGGTCATACGGGAAGCAACGACGAGTGGCGACCCTCAAAGGGCGCAACCTCAGATGGTTCGACTCCCAGGAAGGTACGGAGAATTGCGTCGAGTTGATGCGGGTCTACGGAGTGGGCACCCGCATTGCAACCGCCGCTTCGTAGACAGCCTCTAACTGGTCTCGGTGTCGATCAGGGCCGAGCTCGCTCACGGCGAAATCTCGTGCAGCCCTCGAGGCCCGAGAACGCAGCTCGTCGTCACGCCGCAAAGCCTCGATCGCCCGAGCAAGGTCCTCCGGATCTCCCGGGATCGTGACCAGGGCGCTGTCTTGCACGAGCTCCGGCAGGCCTCCCCGGTTGCTGACCACCGGAGGAACGCCGCGAGCCATGGCTTCGAAAACGGCGAGAGGCGCATTCTCGTCACTTAGGGACGGCATCACGAAGTAGCGAGCCGTTGCGAGGAGTCGGTCGAGCTCGACGCGGTCGACACGGCCCCGGAACTTCAGGTTGTGCAGACCGAGATCACTCGCCATCTTCTCGAGCGGAGCACTGAGTGGACCGTCACCGAGGAGCTCGAACGGCGGGTCTCCACAACGCTTGAGGGCTTCCAACAGGACGTCGAGGCCCTTCTCGGACGAAAGACGACCTGCGTACACGCCATGTTCCGCGGGCGTAGCGGGCCGCGCCGAAGTGTCTGTGAAATTGCGGACCATGCGGACCCGGTCGGGAGAGATCCCCCACATCCCCAGCCGGTCCGCCATGTAACGACTCGGCGCGATGAACAGATCCACATGGGTGTCGACGCGCCGAGCGAAGCGATCGATCCACAGAGCCGTCGCGTACCCGGCAGCCTGCCCCTTGCTCGGGAAACATTCGTGCATCAACGCGTGGAGATGATTTCCGCCCACGCAACGATCGCAGACCTGTCCCTCGGTGAAGCGATAGCCATTCGGACAACGGAGTCGGTGATTGTGAACCGTCATCACGAGGGGCACGTCGAGTTTCCGCGCAAGCGTATGGACCGCTGCACCCAGAGCCGGGTAGATGTTGTGCACATGGATCACATCCGGCGCCAGCCCTCTGGCAACGGCCTCCAAGCGTTTCCTCACCCCGCCCGGGGCCAACATCCTCAACGCTGCTTCGCTCGACCCCTTCAGCTCCTCGTTGCGTGCGGAGAACAGTTCGACCTGATGCCGCTCGCGTAGCAACTCGACCTGTTGCTCGACGTATCGATCCTCGCCCCCCGGGATCCGATAGAAGGCGTGCGCCACGAGGATGCGCATCAAGTGGCCCGCGATCTCGGCATGGTGGCTATCTTAGGGACGCGGGGTACTCGGGAGCCGGAGGAGGGAACTTGTCGGCAGCACGATCGGGACGATTCGAGGTTCTCGGGATCTCGATCGATGAAGTCACGCCGGCATCGGCGATCGAGCAGGTCCGGTCGTTGCGCGCCGCCGAGCATTCGGGTTACGTCGTGTTCTGCACCGTTAGCTCGGTGCTGTCCGCGCATGACGACCCGCAGGTGAGGGCCGCTCTCGACGAAGCCTCCCTGGTGACGCCCGATGGGATGCCGCTCGTTTGGTTGGGCAACCGCGCGAACGAGAACTCGGTCGAGCGTGTTTACGGGCCCGATTTCATGGTGGACCTCTTCACCGCTACCGGGGCGGAGTTCTCGCACTATTTCTACGGCGGGCGAGATGGAGTTGGAGCCGAGCTCGTCGAGAGTCTGGGACGGCGGTTCCCCGATCTGCGGATAGCCGGTTACCGCGAGCCTGCCGATGATCTGTCCGTCGGTGGAAGCGGAGACACCGACCTCGAACGCATCAGCGAAGCAGCACCCGACATCGTGTGGGTGGGCCTCGGTCACCCCAAACAAGAGCTATGGATGCAACGCCACAAGGAACGTCTCGCCCCCAGCGTCCTGCTCGGAGTGGGGGCCGCTTTCGATTTCCATGCGAATCGTAAGAAGGAAGCGCCCGAGTGGATGAAGCGCAACGGCCTTCAGTGGCTCCACCGGCTGATCAAGGAACCGAGGCGGTTGTGGCGCCGGTACATCCTGGGGAACACCAGGTTCCTGCTGCTGCTGGCGCGGGAGAGGCTTCGCGGCCTCCGCTAGACCGACTCGCCTTACCGGAAACGTCCATACCCAGCGCCCGCCACCGTTTGAAAGACAAGGTCTTCCCGCCCCACGCGAAGTGCTTCCCAGGGCCAAGGGTGTAGTTGTTCCCCCGGAACGTGATCGCGTTAAGAGGCAGCGCCACCGTCGGAGCCGGTGGGCGATGCGCTCCGGTCGTTCCCACCCGCATCGTCACGTTGTTGTCGTGCACCGAGGCATTGGTCAATCGGAACGCACCATGCGTGCCCTTCCCCCGTCTCTCCTGCAACAACGAGATGCCGTTCCAGGGACCGTCGACGGTGTTCCCGAAGATCTCGACATTGCGAGAAGACGACACCTGGATCCCCGACCCCCAAGCGCCCAACTCGTGCCCGTTGTTGCGCACCGTGTTGTTCCGGATGATTGCGTCGTAGCTGATCTCGTGAAAGATCCCCTCTTCGGTGTTGTTCTCGACGGTGTTGCCCTCGTACACCGTGTCGATGTTGTTGCCGTCGGTCCACAACCCCGGCCCCTTGTTGTCGTGGCTCAGGTTGTTCCGCACGGTCAAGCGCGTGGTGTTCACCCACTTGGCACCCCCTGCTTCCCACCGGGGGTCGAAACCGTCGAGATTGTTGTTGGCTATCTCGTTGTCCTCGACCAGGATGTCTTCACCCTGACCGCACAAGCCGAGTTGACCCATGTGGTGGACGAAGTTGCCGCGCACCACGGACTGGGTTCCTCCATAGATCCCGCATCCATGGCTGTGGTGAACGATGTTGTCCTCGATGAGCCACCCTCGGCCGGTGAAGGTCGAGATAACACCGATCCGCTGGTTCGCGAAGTACTGGAACTCGAGGCCACGGATGGTCACGTCATTGGCCGACGCATCTACACGCGTGCCGGTGAACGCAAGAGGAGCGGCGCCGAGCTCGAAGACATGTCCGGCCGGGTCTTCCGAGATGCGCACGGTGTCCTGTGCAAGATCGAAGAAGAACTTGCCGGGACCCAGTCTCTCTGCGGATGCAACCGGCCGCATCCGCGCGTCATCGCGGAACAACCTGAACGGCATGTTGCAGACCTTCCGCGCCCGGCGCGCACACTTCGTCACTGCCGGCGTCGGCTCCTGGGCGTTACCGGACGAAACCCAGGTGTTCCCGTCCTGTTCGAACGTCACCGTCTCCGATCCCATCACGATGGCCCCCGGCTGCCCGACGAACGTCTGTCCGTTCTTGGGGAACACCGGGAACCGCAGTCGGTAGATGCCGGGAAGCAGGCAGAACGTCGTTCCCTCGGATTGACCGTCTACAGCGGTTTGGATGCTGTCACCCGGCAGCACGATGGTTCCGAGGCAGAGTGTGGGTTGGGGGGGTAACTGCGGTTGGACGATCGGCGTCGTGGCGCTTGCGGGCAAGACCAGGACCGCAAGTGTGGCCGTAATGGCAGCGGCTAGAACACGCCGCCTCCGTCTATCCATCGTGCCACTAAGTATCGCCTTAGACGGGTTCCTCTAAGCGCGAGCGGAAGAAGGCGATCGCCAGCCCAACTGCGAGCCCGGCAAGCCCCGCGAACAGCAGATCTCGTTGATAGTCGGGCTGCGAGGGGGACGACGGCACCACTGCTCCGGCCAGCACCTCGCCGGTCGCAACGCCGACCGTTCCGGCCAGCCTCGCGTCGGCGAGCCTTTGCTGGAAGACCGCGAGCTGGGCCGCAAGCGTGTCGCGCTCCGACTCGAGCGCTTCGATCTCATCCGCGTCCCCTTGCCCTCGCGCGGTCGCTATGTCGCCGATCACGGAATCGAGATCTGACTGGGTCGTTTCGATGAGTCCGGTGATGGCGTCCGTTGCTTCCGTCGCCTCCCCAAGTGCTTGCTCTCCCCGGTACTCGAGATAGGACTCGGCGAATCCGTTCGAGATCGAAGCTGCTTGCGCGGCATCGGTCGAGGTGTAAACGATCGCAAGGACCGCACCCTCGTCCTCGATCGGAGAGACGTTCAGACCGTCCAACAACGAGTTCGGATCGGTGCCGGTCAGATCGAGATCGTCGATCACTATCTCGGCCACCGGGACGGACGCAACGCGCTGAGCCTCCGTCGCCAGGTCAACGTCTTGATCGGCTTCGGACTCGACCAACAATCTCGCCCCGGCCGTGAACCGCTCCTCCTGCTGGAACGTAAAGGCAAAGGCGATGGCCACAGCCAGAACCGTGATCAAGATGATCCAAAGGATGTTTCCTCGAACGACCCGGGCTTGGTGGCGTAGCTGAGTATCGGCATCTCGCTCAGTCATGTGCGCGCCATTATGCACAAAAATGTCATAGTCCATGCTTACGGAGTAAGCCACCCAGACTGGAGGAGTGATGAAGCGAGCGCTGATCACCGGCCCCACTGGTCAGGACGGGTCCTACCTCTCCGAATTGCTTCTGCAGAAGGGTTACGAGGTCCACGGAATCATCCGCCGGTCATCGAGCTTCAACACGCAACGCCTCGACGAGATCTATCAGGACCCACACGAGACGGGAGTGCACTTCTTCCTGCACTACGGGGACCTGTCGGACTCGGGAAGCCTCGTGAATCTCATCAGGGATCTCCAGCCGGACGAGGTCTACCACCTGGGGGCGCAGAGCCACGTAAAGGTCTCCTTCCAGGTGCCCGAGTACACCGCCGACGCGACCGCGATGGGAACCGTGCGCCTGCTCGAAGCGATCAGAGCGTCGGGTGTCGAAACGCGCTTCTACCAAGCGTCGTCGTCAGAGATGTTCGGTTCCGCGCCGCCTCCGCAAAGTGAAGAAACGCCCTTCCACCCACGCAGCCCGTACGGGGTTGCGAAGGTCTTCTCTTATTGGATGACGGTGAACTACCGAGAGGCATACGGGATGTTCGCTACGAACGGCATCCTCTTCAATCACGAATCGCCGCGTCGAGGTGAGACGTTCGTGACGCGCAAGATCACCCGGGCGATCGCTCGTATCAAGGCGGGGCTCCAGGACAAGCTGTATCTCGGGAACCTGGACGCCAAGAGGGACTGGGGTTTCGCAAAGGAATACGTCGAAGCCATGTGGCTGATGCTGCAGCAGGACGACCCGGACGACTACGTCATCGCGACCGGCGAAGCCCACAGTGTCCAGGAGTTCGTCGATCTCGCCTTCGAGCACGTTGGCCTCGATCCCGAGAAACACGTCGAAGTCGACGAGAAATACTTCCGCCCGTCGGAGGTCGAGCACCTGCTCGGGGATCCGTCCAAGGCCCGCCGGCAACTGAACTGGGAGCCGAAGACGAAGTTCGCCGACCTGACCCGTCTCATGGTCGATGCGGACATCGCGCAACTGGAGGACGAGCTCGCCGGTCGACTCGTGAGGCTCGACCGGGAGACCTAACCCTCCCTAATCGGACAAAACGGACCTCCATACCCCAGCTCCGGGGCTGTCAAACCTATTATCCGAAATTTTTTTTGTAGTTATGAAGGGCTTGGTCACTTTACGGCGTAAGTAGCTATCCACCAGGCCAGTGCTGCCCTGGAGGTCTTGGCGGACTCAGCTGAAGGAGCAGGAGCTGTGAGCACCATCGAAGCGGGGCTGGCGAACGACCTCCTCGGCGTGAGTGCACCTTCCACGCCTCACCTGTCGCCCGACCGGATCATCGACCCGACCGATTTCATCGGTCCCGAAGCCGAGGCCGCCGGGGCAACCAAAGGGTCGGTCGCCCGCCGGTACCGGAGACTCAA
The DNA here is from genome assembly GCA_035629935.1 of Actinomycetota bacterium. Taxonomy (GTDB): domain Bacteria; phylum Actinomycetota; class CADDZG01; order CADDZG01; family WHSQ01; genus DASQLQ01. The sequence goes on along the minus strand of DASQLQ010000146.1, from coordinate 1,397 downwards.
GTTCGAGCTCATGGCCGCGGACGCCTTCTGTCTCATAGTGGCTCTGCTCACCTCCTACCTACTGCGTTTCGGTGGCCGGGCACTTTCCGATGGATGGATGACCACGGTCCTCATCACTCCTTTGATCTGGGTCGCGGTGTTCCACTCGTTCCGTCTCTACGCCCCCCAGCAGCTGTCCAACTGGGAGCAGTTCAAAAACGTCATCAGCGCAACCGGTGTCGGAACGCTGATCATCGTCGCCGTCAGCGTCTGGTCCGAGGTGGAGTTGTCCCGGCCGTGGCTCGGCGTGACCTGGCTCCTGGCCCTGATCGCAGAGATCAGTGTCCGTCACCTGTTCAACCGACGCGTCGCACGTCTGCGGGCGGAAGGCACACTCGCTTACCGGACACTGATAGTGGGCACGAACCCGGAAGCAGGTCAGCTGGCCGTTTCGCTTACGACCCCTCACCTGGGATTCAACCCACTGGGATATGTCTCGGTCGGAACCTCGCCTATCGAGGCGAACGGCATCCACGTGCTCGGCCACATCGACGAGCTCGACCACGTGATCTTCACGCACCATGCCGAGTGCCTGTTCGTTGCCTCCTCAGCAGTGGGGTCGACCGACATGCTGCGGGTTGCCAAGGCCGGCCGCCGGCTGGGTGTCGATGTGCGCGTGTCGGCAAACGTTCCCGAGATGCTGACCTCGCGCCTGACGATCCAACCGGTGGGAGACACGATGAGTCTCGCCCTGAAGCCGGTGCGACTGAGTGGCGGTCAGGCATTGACCAAGAGGATCTTCGACGTGGTCGTCGCCTCCGCTGTTCTGTTCGTAGTGACCCCCGTGCTCGCGGCGGTGGCTGCCGTCATCAAACTGACGTCGCCCGGCCCCGTCCTGTTCAAGCAGCATCGGGTGACCAAGAATGGGCACGTCTTCCAAGTGTTCAAGTTCCGCACGATGAGGACGGACGGCGACGAGATCCTGAAAGAGAAGGGGATCGACCCGAGTGTTCCGTTCTTCAAGCTCGAAGACGATCCGCGGATAACCAAGATCGGGAACTTCATCCGGCGGACGAGCATCGACGAGCTGCCTCAGTTGATCAACGTCCTGCGCGGCGAGATGAGCTTGGTGGGTCCCCGCCCCCTCCCGGTGGATCAGGTGCTGGCGAACGAGAACCTACTGTCGCCCCGCCACGAGGTGAGCTCCGGCATCACCGGTTGGTGGCAGGTGAACGGACGCAGTGATGTGTCGCCCGAGAAAGCGCTCAGCCTGGACATCTTCTACATCGAGAACTGGTCGCTCTCGCTCGATCTGTACATCATGCTCAAGACGGCGCAGGTCCTACTCCAACGCAAGGGTGCCTACTAGAAGCACATCAGCTAGTCCTTTGAGCATCCGCTCACCAGTTCCAACCCCG
>DASQLQ010000145.1:0-6875 GCA_035629935.1 Actinomycetota bacterium | reverse complement strand
GATCGGCGAGGACGACCCAGCTGACCTCACCCTGGCCGATGTCGATCCGCCGCGCACCCAGTTCGATGATCCGCTCGACCTCCTCGGCCTGATCCCGATCGCGAGGACTCACGTCGATGTGGAGGCGGTTCTTTACGGACTTTCCCTCGGGGACCTTTGTGAACAGGATCAAGGGCAGGTGGCCCTTCGGATGCTGCACGTACCAGTCCCCGTCCTCTTCCTTCATCTCCCACTCGAGCACGTCGCGCCAGAACGCCGCCAGCTTCTTGGGGTCGGCACAATCGACGCACAGCTCGGTGAACCCACTCGCCATCTCGCCCTCCTGTTCTGCGCGGCCGCCCAGCCTGCGGCGCGTCGTGACAGACCCGTACCTGCTTACGGGTATTACACTACCCGGATGGCCCAGGTGATCGAAGCTCCGACCGTGTCCGCCGCCCCCACCGAGGAGAGCTCAGTCACGGGGTTCACGCCGGCCGACTGGGGGCTGCTCGCAGGGATCGCTCTGATGTGGGGCTCGTCATTCACCTTGATCGCGGAGGCCCTCGAAGCATTCTCTCCGCCACTGATCGCGCTGCTCCGATCCCTCTTTGGTGCGCTCACCCTCGTCATGTTTCGCAAGGCTCGCATCCCGATCGCGCGCAGGGACTGGCGGGGGATCGCACTCCTCGGTGCACTCTGGATGGCATTGCCTTTCCTTCTGTTCCCGATCGCCCAGCAATGGATCGATTCTTCACTCGCCGGAATGATCAACGGCGGAGTCCCGATCTTCGCTGCGCTTGTGGCTGCGATCGCCATCCGCCGGTTGCCGAACAGACGACAGGCACTCGGCTTGATCCTCGGCTTCGCCGGCGTCCTCACCGTCGGGTGGCCCGCGATACAAGGTGTGCGTTCGACTGCACTCGGCGTTGGTCTCGTTCTGCTGGGAACGATCTGCTACGGGATCGCGATCAACATCGCCGTCCCCTTGCAACAGCGCTACGGATCTCTCCCCGTGTTGCTACGCACACAGTTCGTCGCGATCGGCCTGACGCTCATCCCCGGGCTTCTGGCCGTCCCCTCGTCGGATTTCTCGGGTACGGCCCTTGCCGCGGTCATCCCTCTCGGATGCCTCGGTACCGCGCTGGCGTTCGTCGGCATGACGACCCTCGTAGGACGCGTGGGTGCAACCCGTGGTTCGGTGACCGTCTACTTCATCCCCATCGTTGCTATCGCACTCGGTGCCGTCGTGAGGAACGAGTCGATACATCTGCTGTCGATCCTCGGTACTGCGATGGTGATTATCGGTGCGTTCCTCGCCAGTCGCAGCGACACCCGACCAGCACGTGCCGCCTGATAACGATCGCGACGCATTGCGTCGCACACTCACAAAAGCGATCCCCCTCGCCGTAACGATCGGCGCGTACGGCGTGATCTTCGGCGCCGGTGCTCAGGGACCTCTCGGGCCGCTAGGCACGCTGCTGGCGTCGGTGGTGGTGTTTTCTGGATCCATCCAGTTCGCGCTCGTCGGACTTCTCATCGCAGGAGCATCCTGGTCGGCGATCCTGGTCACCGCTCTGCTGTTGAATGCACGGCACGTCGTCCTCGGTGCAGCGCTACGCCCTTCCATCGACGTTTCCCCCATGCGACGGCTGGGGCTCTCGTGGTGGATGGTCGACGAGGCAGCGGCTCTTGCCTTGGCGGACACCGAATCAGCCCGCTCGACGCTCCTCGCAACCGGGATCCTCTTCTACCTCTCCTGGATCGCCGGCACCACGATCGGCTTGTTGATCGGCGGTGTTGGTGACATCGCCTCCGTAGCGCAACAGATCGCGCCCGTTCTATTCATCGGTCTAACTGCTCTGCTCGCCACATCAAAGAAGACCGTGATTCGCTGCGTGGTCACCGCGGCAGCGACATACATCGCCGCGCTTGGCTGGCCCGAAGCCCGAGGCGCGCTCGCCCTCGTGGTCGCCTGCGTCATAGCCATACCGGGAAGTGACGAATGAACCTCGTCCTCATAGCGATCCTCGGGGTCATGACGTTCTCCAGCCGCGCAATCGGATTGGTGTTGATGCCCAAGAGTGAGGGCCGGCTTCAAGAGATCTTCCAAAGGTTGCCCGCCGGACTCTTCGCCGCCCTCGCCGTCGTTTCCCTGCTGGACGATTCGGGGTCGATCCAATCGACGAGGTCTCTGGTCGCGGCCATTGCGGCGCTTGTCGTGTCGCCGACACGATCACTGCCCCTCATCTTCGTTTCCGGTATCGCCGGGTACCTAGTCTCGGCGTTGGTTCTCTGATTCGATGATCGAGTGAGTGTCCAACACGCGGGAGTCGTGAACGTTAGGGAACCGTTTGGGTCTTTCCTGTGGAAGTTCACCAAAACCCTTGCGACCGGCACTCTCCCGGGATTGATCGCTGGATTCTTCGCTTTTGGTCTGGGCTCGCGCATCGCGATGCGGGTAATGGCGGTCACTTCCGGCCCCGGGGTCCAGGGAGCAAGGACCGAGGCGGAGGAGATCGTCGGGAAGATCACCCTGGACGGGACGATGTTCCTGATCCTCGCCGGAACCTTCATCGGCGGCGTCGCCGGTCTGATCTATATCGCGATCAAACCTTGGTTGCCCGAACAACGGGGTTTGCGACAGCTCACTTTCTCACTCGTGATGCTTGCCATCGTCGGACGAATGCTCGTCGACTCGGACAACATCGATTTTGAGATCCTTAGCCCGGCCATCCTCGCAGTAGCGATGTTCGCTGCCCTGCCTCTGCTTTATGGATACCTCTTCGTCTCTCTGCACGATCGTCTCGCTCCCTTCGTGATGCGCGAGAGATCGTGGTGGACGGCTGCCGCACTCCTGATCCCCTCCTTATTGCCCCTGCTGATCGGAGGACCCTTCTCGTTAGTCCTCGTGCCAATGGCTCTGTTGGTCGGATGGATCGCCAGCGGATGGTCACCGATCGGTGAGAACGGAACAGTCATGCAAGTCGGACGAGGCCTGCTCGTCGCGGGAACGGTGGTGGGCTTGGCCTTCTTCGTTCTTTCGGGAGCCACGATCCTCTAGCAAGGGACTACTCCGCGACTGCGTGCACCTCATCCACCACGGGGGCTAGCGTGTTCGTGACTTCTGTCGGGAGGTAACGCAACAACTCAGCCGGGCCCTCGGTCAACTGCGCTTGGTACAGGCCCCCCCACCCGACTCCCCAAACCCTGTCACCGACCAGGACGTTCGCGAGCGTGTACCACTGACCCGGCACGTCTTCGGTCTCTTTCAGGTTGGCGTTGAAGACTCGGATCTTGCTATCGCGATCCCCTCCGGGCAAGAGCACGAACGTCCGGTTGTCGATCCAGACAATGTCTCCCTGCGCATAGGAGCCGAGTACGCGGTCCTTGGGCTTGCGCTTGGAGCCCGAGAGGTCTGCGATCGTCAGCCGGCTCGGGTCGGATCCAGAAACGCCGGCTACGTTCTTGCCGTTTGGGCTCACCGACAACCCGGCCTTGCGGGTAACGGAAGCAACTCGCGCCCGAGATCCCTTATCCAGATCGAAATAAGAGACGAGGCGGCCCTTCTTGCCTTCGCGCATAAAGACGCGATCGCCCACGATGTCGAAGTTGCGACCCGTGCCCGCGTAGAGCTTCTTTACGACCCCATCCGTAACCGACCAGATCGTGCCGTTCGGATGTCTCGTGTTGTAGCTGAGTGAAAGGACGATCGCCTCCGACGCGTCCGCGTTTCGACAAAGAACCCCTCGCGGCTGTTGTCCCCGGAACCCCTCGCCGAGGGGCAACTCCGTTTCGGAGACTTTCTCCATCGACGCCGTGTCTCTTACGACCAAGTGAGGCTTCTGCTCGGACATGGTCGCGACCTCTACAAACCGCTCTGACTCCGGGCATACGGAAAGATGCGCTGCGTCACCTTCGCCGTAGCCGTACGACAGTGTCCGGCCCTGCTCGTCCAGGGCGATCGTTGTCGCCGGGCCGAAGCTTCCCCCGACCAGCATCTTGATGGGGCCCTCGCCATCGGGTTCGGGCAAACCACGCGCTGAGTAACGAAGATCCTCCGGAGTCATCTGCGAACACAGGCCCGAGCCCCACCCGCCGGACTCCGTCTGGTAGAGCAACAACCCGTAGCTCTCGCCGGGCGATACCTCGAGACCACAACTCGCCCCGTCGCGTGCCGCTTCGACATCGACCGTGTCGCCGAACTCGCCTTTGGCCGCCTCTTCGACACGGAACGTGTAGATGATCGGGTCGCCCGAGCTGTAGTACTCGCCGGGTTCGGGCGGGTCGGGGTCGTAGCTCGAGACGAACTCACCGATGAACGCCCCGTCCGAGTTCGCGAACGCTTCGTATGGGTCACCCCGATAGCAGGAGCAGGCCTTCGCCGGCAAACCGAGCGCGAGAAGGCACGCCGTCACGGTCAACACCACGATGACTCTGTATCTGTTCATCTATTCCTTAGAACGAGGGGGCACCCGAAAAGTTCCCGCATCCATCTACGGGAACCTGTAGGTGTAGATCCCACGGCCGAACGTGGCCGCCACGACCGTTTTGGGATCCCCGGGATGATTGACGATCGAAACGACAACGGTCGCCGGCAGGCCCTTATCGAGCGACGCCCATGTGCTTCCCTTGGTGTCCTTGGACAGGAACGCCCCGATGTCGGTTCCCACGATCAACTGTTTCCCGTGGATCTCGACCCAGTTCGCCGACGTGTTCGGGAGCTTCCCCGAGATGTTCTTGAAGCTCTCGCCGGCGTTCGTCGACCTGAACACGTGTCCCTTGCCCAGCCTCTTGTTCCGGTCGAGGTACGAGCCCGGCGGTACCCATGCGCGGTTCGCGTATCCGCCGAGGGTTACATAGACGGTCTTCGGGTTCTTTGGGTCGATCGCGATCGACGTTATGTAACGGTTGGGCAGGCCTTTCGCCTTTGCGAAGTGCCACCCATCGCTCGTCATCTTCTTGGGCGGAGCATCTCCACCCACGTTCGTCGCGAGGCCGTTCAGGAACGGATTCGTCTCCGGATCCTGGTTGAGGATGTCGCACACACCGCAATAACCCACGTAAGCAGCGTCGCCATGAAGGTCGAGCGCCGACATCGAATTGGGTGGAGCTCCTTCGCTGGGCGCGGCCCCCAGGTCGAAGACCTGCACCCACTCCCCTTCGGGCCCCTGATCCCTCTCGACGACCTGCTGACCGGCCGTCATCAGGTGCTTCGCATCGAGCGGGTCCATCACGAACGGGTTCGCGAACTTCGCGGCGTCGATGGTCGGCGCGATCGTCGTCCAGGTCTGGCCACCGTCCGTCGTCACGCGCATGTCGGCCACAGTGGTCTCGGAATAGGCAACCTTCGAGTTGTCGGGATCGACGGCAACGAAGAACCCATCCCCGCCGAAGGTCTCGTAGTGCTTGTTGTCGGCCGGGTCTATCTTTCCGCTGCCGTTGTCCTGCAGACCGAACCAGACTGTCCCGTCCTTCGCCACCTCGGCGTCGTAAGGCAGCAGCGTGTTGAACCCGTTGTTGTTGCCCTTGCCCCAACCCTCGGGGCCCAACTCCTCGTCCTTACCGACGGATTGCACGTACGCACCACCGTCGTTGCCGACGACCAGTGAGACGCCGCCCTTCCCGTCCGGGATCCACAACGCGTCCTGCTGGTCTGGATGCGTCGTGTTCTTCGTCGGCTGGGGCGGATCGCTCGTCGGGCATACAGGCAACGGGTTGTCGAGTAGCAGACAGGTCGAGTCGGCGAAGTAAGGCCCGATCACCTTGAAGTCACCGCGCGGGTCTTGCGGCGTGCCGTCCTGAGCCACGGCCGTGTTGCGGTTCTGCCACACCTCTTCAAGGCCGAACGTCAGCCGGGTGGGGATGCCGGACTCTTCGATCTGTCGCGTCGGATCCGGCTTGATCCACATGTTGTACCAAGCCTGAACGCCGGGGGCGAAGAGTGTCGCCTGCCCCGTTCCCGCAAGGCTCGAGCCCGTGCCGGGGTTCTCCGCCAGTTCCGCCGCGTCGGCCATCCGCCGCCACGACCGACCGAAGTCGGGCGAGACATAGATGCCGTTCAACGCGGTGTTCGAAAGTGCCTGGTCGTCGCCACCCGGATCCTCGGGAACGTCGATACTCGGGACCCCGCCGTTGAACAGTTCGGCATCCTGGACGATCGCGTAGAGATAGTTGTGGTCTTGCTGCGCGCCGACAGTTGGGCCAAGCTCGATGCGTCCGATGTTCTGCTGCGCCGGGAACGAGAGCTCGCTGTCGGCTTCTCCCGACACGTCGAGCTTCTTGAACGAGCCCGGGTTGCCGTTAGGCGACAGATACAGACCATTGCGCGGCGAGTGGATTTTCCCGTTCGGGAACTCGGCTCGGCCGGCGCGGTAACCGACCGCGGCGAGGACCTGGCCACCTTTCACATCGGTGACACCGCCGGGGGCCTGCACTACAACGTCGGTGACGAAGTTCCGGAACACGCAGATCCCGGTACCGGTCCTCCCGGCGCACTTCTTGCCGGTCGGGAGCTTGGTGTTCTTGAAGCTTCGTCCCGCGTTCGTGGAACGGAACAGTCCCTTGCTAGTGGCGACGTAAACGATCTTCGGTCTCTTCTGATCGACGGCCACCTGGAATCCCATGGCCCCGTCGGGAACACCACGGGAGTGATGCCACGACTTGCCGAGGTTGTTGCTCCAGAACGCCCCGAGACCCGTATAGGTGTTTCCGCCCATCAAGGGCTCCCCGGAAGCGAGCACGAGGGTTCCGCCTCCCGCTTTCGTCCAACCAACGGCCCCGTTTGTCTGGAAGGGCAGCCTGTCGCCGATCGAGCGCCATGACTGACCGCGATTCGTTGACATCCACACGCCGCCGGTGCCGATCGTGGCGAACAGACGATCGTTCTCCGCGTCGTA
>DASQLQ010000144.1:0-13843 GCA_035629935.1 Actinomycetota bacterium | reverse complement strand
CGGGCGATCAGCGGATTGCGGATGTCGACCCGCACGAACTCGAGGCCCTTGATCTCGACCGGTGGCTCCTCGAGGTCGACACCGACGATGTGTTCGATGGAGTCGTCATTCTCCAGGCGCTTGGCCAGCCTGAGTCCGAGGAAGCGCGACACGCCGGTGATGAGTACCCGTCTCTTTTCAGCCATCACCTGCACCCTACGGCAGCTGAAAGGGGGTGCCAGCTAGGCGAGCTGAGGCCCGACGATCGCCGTCGAACCAGCCGCGGCGCGCAGCTTTGCCGCCGCATCCCCTTTATTGATCGCGAGCGATAGGTAGTGGTACGAGTCCTCGACGAGAACGAACTCACCCGCCTTCACGTCGGCGAAAGTGAGCGCGTACGGAACCTTCAGCCGGTGACCTTCGAGCCTTATCTCGAGGCGAGCCCCAGGCTCGATCGAAAGTTCACTCAGCCGGGCGGGGGCGAAGTTGAGTTGCAGATTGCCGAAGCGATCGACCTGCAGGATCTCGGCGTGCAGATGATCGTCGTGCACCCAGGCTTCGGGGATCTCGAGAGTGACCAGATCAGTGGCTTCGATGGAGGGGCCTAGGTCGGAGGGGTCGGCCCCGTTCGCGATGTGAGCCGCAGCCGGAGCGAACACATCCCGCCCCTGGAACGTCCGTGAGACGGGTCGCACCTGGAATCGCTCGTCGACGAGCTCGAACGCCTTCCTTATGCCACCGGCCGTCAGTGCGGCCGGGAGGAGCAAGCCGTTGTCGGGCCCGACGAATACCTCGCCCCAACCCGTCTCTACGGCAACCGCACGTCTTTCCGAGCCCACGCTCGGGTCGACGACGGCAAGGTGCACAGAATCAGGGAGGAATGGGACGGATTGTTTGAGGACGACGGCCCCGTGCCGGATGTCCTGCCGCAGGATGTTGTGATGGACGTCGATGATCTTCAGATCGGGTGCGATCTTGAGCATGATGCCGTGACAGACCCCGACGAACTCGTCCTCCAAGCCGTAATCCGACAAGAAGGTGACGATCTTGGACCGTTTCACGCGCAGCATCCTAGTGGGGTAGATGGCCGTCGATAAGCGTTTGCCTATTGACTCGCCTGCAACCCGTTCCTAAACTCCGTGAGTCTTAACTTCCCTAGAATTGGAGACGGCATGGCGTCCAACGAGGAATGGCAGGACCGTGCGGAGTGCCGTCTAGTCCCGGTCGAGATCTTCTTTCCTCCCGCCGAGCAAGAAGCCGACGAAGCCAAAGCGATCTGCGCGATGTGTGAAGTGCGACAGGTTTGTCTCGAATTCGCGATCGCAGCCGGCGAAAGATTCGGTATCTGGGGAGGGTTGAACACTCAGGAACGACGCTCGCTCGTAGCGCGTCGTCGGAGCCGAGCCCGTCAGGCGAAGGCCGACGAAGTCGTATCTCTTATCTCTGAGTAACTACTTCCCCTGCTGACGCCGCTGCCAGCGCGTCTTCTTGAGCATCTTGCGATGCTTCTTCTTGCGCATCTTCTTGCGGCGCTTCTTTACTAACGAAGGCATCTATTTTCCTTCCCGCCGACGGCCGAGCCCGTCGGCGTTCGACGAACTGATTCCTCTGGTTCTATTCCGTGCCGAAGAGGTCTCTGAGACTGACCGGACCTCTCGCGCGGCCCCCGGGATCGATCCTGACCGAACCGAGGCGGAGGCCTTTCACGCCCTCGGTCACCGGGGACACCATACGCAGTATGTCCTCTTCGGGGTCGTGCTCGAGCACGCCGATCCCCGAACACGCTCCTTTTCCGTCCTCCATCCCCACCACCAAGTGATCCAGAAGGTGAAGATCGAACTCGGGTGGGAGCGTGGGCATGAACACCGTCGGCTTCACACGCCACCTGGAAGTCCCCTTGAAGTAAGAGGCGAACTGGGTCTCCCTAAAGGTCACCTTCTCTTCGGCCGAGCGTCCCTCGCCAGCGAACGCGCCTGCCTCTAGGACCTCTGCCGAGGTGAATCGCTGGGCGATACCCACCAGCGGCTCGAGCTCGCCGCCGCGCTCCAGCGCAACAACGAAGTCGGGGGCCGCTGCGTCCATCAGATGGTAATTAAGTGTCTGACCGTAAACACCCGACACGAAGCTCGTCGTGTCGACCACGATCAGACTGCTACCCGCCTCGCGGGCACGCTGGATCAACTTGGCTGTGCCGGCCACGAGAGGCAACAGATGCTCCCGCGGGGTTAGGGACCCGACGAAAGCGAGTGCATCCGCCTCGCGCAGGGTGTCGTAATCGATCTGTTGAAGACCCTGGCAGAACTTGAGCCCCACCGTGGTGGGGGGGCCGACGGTCGACTGGTCGATGTTCGCATCGACCATTGCCCCCGAAACGCCGGCGGCAGAGGCTCGCTTGAGCAACTCCATGCCGAAGGAGGTCTTACCGGTGTCTATGTCGCCCAGCAAGAAAACAGTGCCGGGACTTCCGATCAGTCGTTCGAAAATCGGATCGAGCGCCACGTCCATCTGAGGAACACCCCATTAAATAAAAAAAGCCCGTCCCAAGGACGGTCGCTGCTCGATCCCCAGAGAGGCTATCTAGCCCGCATCCATGTACCGCTGCTCGAGGTACTTGTGCATGTCCACGTCACGGATCCGGTAACCACGACCGATCCGGACTGCCGATAGCTGCCCTGATTTCACGAGACGGTAGACCGTCATGTTCGAAACTCTCAGGTGACGCGCGACCTCGCCGACCGTCAGGAACGTTCCTCCCAATGGGTTGGCGTCGCCGGTTGGTTCGATTCGCGCGTTCATCCGAAGACGAAGTATATCAAGCCTCGGCTTCCGACCACAGCCCCCTAAATAGGGCGAATGTCTCTAGATAAGCATCCTGCCCTGGGTAAGGAGTGCTTCCGAGTCCACCGTGAGGGTGGGCTTCAGAACGATGCCATCTTGATGGGAGGAGACCCTGATCACGCCCCCGAAGGAATGGTTATCGCCGAAAGCGACGTGGATGGTCCCCAGGATCTTCTCATCCTCCAACACGTTGCCCGTTAGCTGAGCCTTTTCATTGGTTCCGATCCCCAGCTCGGCAACAGCGAACGCATCATCGCCGTATTCCCCCAGCATCGTCTTGAATCTCTCGGCCTCGGGCCCCGAGAAACCGCGTGCGTAGCCATCCTCGATGTCGATGATCAGCGGTTCGTTCAGGACTCCGACCGGCCAGATGGATCCATCGAAGACGATGCGACCGTTCGTCTTGCCCTCGACCGGGGCGATGAACCCCTCGCCGGCCGGAAGGTTGCCGAACGACCCTGCCTCCCGTAGACGCCCGTCGTCGACGATCCCTTGTCTCCCCTCGATCGACAGGGTGACATCGGTTCCGATCTCGGTCGTGATGTGAACCACGTTGCCCTTTGTCAGTAGCTCGGCGACGCTGGCCGATCGTTTGACGAGGGCGGGCCAGTCGATGTCCATCGTCCGGATCATCATGTCTTCCGTGATGTCCGGCATCGTCGCCGCGCGGGCACCCTTCTCGCAGGCAAGACGGCGAGCCTCGGTATGCGACAGCGACTTGGTTGTCGGCGCGATGAAAACGTCGGCGCCAAGCATCGCTGCGGCTATCTGAGGTGGGGGCTCGGTGCCGTTAGTGGCTCGTTCACTCATCTCCGCCAACACGGCCTCGGCCCCCATCGCACGTGCTCCCTCCAGGATGGCCCGCGCGATCGCGCTCTTGTTCGGATCGGTGACGATTAGGACGTTCTCGCCCGATCGAACGTTCAGGCACTCGGTCAAGACCGCCTCGACCGCCCGATCCATCGCGTCACTCATCCAGCTCACCAGAGATGATGCGCTCGACCAACGTCCACGCCGGCTCGTAAAGGCGGGGCGGCCGGTTGTCGTCCATCGGGATGATCGTAATAGCGCGATGCTCTGCTGCAGCGACCGCCAACGCGTGGTCGTTGATGTCGACGACCGCCACGACGGGTATCTCGCGCGCGAGCGCTGCGCCGGCGAACCCGTGATCGCCCAGCACGAGGTCGGGCCATGGATCCTCTTGAAGCAATGCCTCCATCGCTGCCGGGCTGTGCGTGTGTCGCAACGAACCCCAGTCGGCCACGCAGCCGACCCCACCGACGTAACGCACCTCTCGCGTCTGACCTCGGTTTCCGATCGGTAACTGCTCCCCTTCTCTGAGCCTCACTTGTTTGCCGCCCGCGCGGACGAACGCGTCCATCACCCGCACGTAGAACTCGAGCATGCCCGTCGGGTGTCCGGTTACTGCAAGCAGTGAGCCACCGCGGCGGGCTTCGTCCCGGAGCCGCCGAGCGGCGCCAAGCAGGCCCGCGATCGTCTTTTCCGGGTCGATGAAGTCATCGCAAGTGCTATCGGCGATGTCGCTGGAGCACCCGGTTAGCTCGGCCATGAAACCCAGGATCTCGGCGGCCGAGTACTTCTCCAACCCCGGGAGGCCGAAGGTCGCCTCCGGCTCGAGTCCTTCCAGCAGCGAGTGGATCTTGCTTAGGCTCCCCGACCGACTGTGGGACTGATGAGGGCCGGTGATCCCGGCCGCGATCAGGGCCTTCCTGACCTCGGACGTGTCTGCCTTCAACATGGCAGCATCCTAAGCAGGCGTAACCACCGAAAGAGGAACGAGATGCCAGACGAGAGAGCCGAGTCATATGTAAAGGGAGACAAGTCATGGCCTGTCTCCTACAAGGAATGGGAGACCCGGGCCGAAGAAGTTCTGCGGCAACGAGCGTTCGATTACGTGGCTGGGGGGGCCGGTGACGAATCGACCGTGCACGACAACCGTGCCGCCTTCTCGCGTTGGCGGTTACGCCCGCGGATGCTCACGGGCAACACTCAGCGGGACTTGTCGGTAGAGATCCTGGGGCTCAGTTCGCCGGCTCCTCTTTTCCTTGCACCGGTAGGCGTGCAGGGGATCCTGCATCCCGACGCCGAGCTGCCGTCGGCGCGTGCGGCGGCGGCGGTTGGTTTGCCGTTCATCACATCCAGCTGCGCGTCGTTGCCGATGGAGGAGATCGCGGAGGCAACACAGGATGCGCCTCGCTGGTATCAGCTCTACTGGGTAAGCGATAAGGAAGTCGCCGCCAGCTTCGTTAAACGAGCCGAGGCATCCGGATACGGCGCGATCGTCCTGACCCTGGACACGCTGACGCTTGGGTGGCGACACCGCGACCTTCGCAATGCCTACCTTCCGTTTGCAGAAGGGATCGGGATCGGGCAATTCACGAGCGACCCCGTGTTCTGCGCCAAGCTGGAGAAAACACCTGAGGAGGATCCGCGCGCGGCGGGCACGGCGATGCTCGAGATGTTCCAGAACCTCGAGCTGACATGGGACGACATCGCATGGCTGCGCGATCAGACATCTCTGCCGATACTCCTAAAGGGCATCTTGCGCGGCGACGACGCAAAGCGCGGCTTGGACGTCGGAGCGGACGGGATCATCGTGTCCAACCACGGAGGACGGCAGGTCGGTGGCGCGATCGCCTCGTTGGACGCGCTGGTGGACGTCCGCGACACGATCGGTGACAACACGCCCGTCCTCGTCGACGGTGGCATCCGTGAGGGTTCCGACATCCTGAAAGCCCTCGCTCTGGGAGCGAACGCCGTGATGATCGGTCGTCCCTATGTCTATGCGTTGGCCGTTGCCGGTCAGGCGGGTGTCGAACAGTTCCTGCGCTCTCTTCTCATGGATCTCGATGCCACCGCCGCTCTCTCAGGCGTGGCGGGGTGGGCCGACCTGAACAGAGATCTGGTAACGAAGGTCTAGATACGGCCTTCTTTCATCGCCTGCTCCACCCACGGGATCACTTCGTCGAGCATCTCGTCTAGACCCGTCTTGGCTTCGAAGCCCAGGATCTTCTTGGCTTTCTCGACGTCGGGCACGCGTTTCTGAACGTCGTGCTCGAAGGGGTCGTCCGATACGTAGTTGAACGGGACGTCGGGTCCTTTGATCTTCTTCCAGATCAACTCGGCCAGATCCAGCACGGTCGTCGACTCGGCGGTAGCGAGGTTGAAGTCTTCGTTGAGTGCGTCTGGATGCTCCATCGCGATCACGATCCCTTGAGCAAGGTCGCCGCCGTATGTGTAGTGGCGAACCTGGCGACCGTCGCCCAGGATGTGCAACGGATCCTGACCCTTGAGGATCTTCTGCACCAGATCGGGAACGACGTGGCTCATCGCGAGCTCGACGTTGCCCGACAGGATGGGAACGTCGCCTCGGGCCCGGCCTTCGCCGACGCCTACACAGTTGAACGGACGAACGATCGTGTAGGGCACTCCGTACTGCTCAAAGGCAGCCCGTGCGAAGTACTCGACCGCCAGCTTCTGAAAACCGTATGAGGAGCGGGGCGGCGGCACTTGCTTCTCCTGCCCCTCGAAGGAGGGCCACGAGTCGGCGCTCTCGAACACCATGGAGGAACTCATGTAGAGGACCTTCTTCAGCGTTCCACTGGAGTGCGCTGCGATGGCCGCATCCGTGGTTGCTGCCATGATCCGCTCGTTCGTAGCGAGCAGGTCGTATGCGTAGGTGTGGAAGTAGGAGATCCCGCCGATCATGGCTGCACCCGCGATCAGATACGTGCACCCTTCGAGGCTCTTCTTCATCAAGTCGACGTCGGTCGCGTCTCCCTCGATCAAGCGGTAACGAGGATGATCGTCGTAGGACTTCGACACCCGCCCGTACTTGGAGTGGTTATCGATCCCGACGACCTCGTAGTCCTTATCGAGCAATTCCTGAACCACGTAGCCACCGATGAAACCGGCCGACCCGGTGACCAAAACGCGTTCGGTCACGAGCGGCGTCCCGCTTTCTTGCGGAGTTCGTCAAGGGTCAGCTGAGGGCCGAAGGCGAAGCGATACCAGAAAAGATAGTTCGGGATCCAGGCCGCGACCTTGAAGTTCGACATCCCGGTCTGTCGTTCGAGCCAAATGGTCGCGAGCTCGGCAACAGGGAGTCGCAGGCGCCTTGCCTTGGCGGTCAACTCGAGGCCGATCTCGAAGCCACTCGTGCTGTGCACCCCCACGTCTTTGATGAAGTCCGACGAGTAGGCCTTGAAGGAGTTCGTCGCATCCCGGGTTCCAACTCTTGCGATCCAATGAAGCGTGAGGCCGGCGGTTCGAGAAAGCGTCCGCTTGAGCAGAGGTGCACCCACCTGTTGCCCACCCGGGGAATAACGGGACGCACTGGCCACTGCGACACCGCGCTCGACCAGCCGACACAAGTCGTCGATCTGGCGCGGGTCGTCACTGCCATCGGCCATGGTCACGACGATCACCTCGGCGTTGGCATGATCCATCCCGAAGCGGATGGCATTCGCCGGTCCTCGGCCGTACGTGTTCAGAGTCGGTAGTACTCGATCGTCGGCCTGCGCGTATTTCTCGAGCATCGGGATCGTGGTGTCTTCAGGTGTGTCGAAGACACACAGGATCTCGCAAGGGAGCTCGACCGCCTCCAGGATGCGATCCAGACACGCCGTGATCGCATCGCCCTCGTTGTAGACGGGGATGACGACCGAAAGCCGCGGCTTCACGCCCGCGTCCCCCGACCGAGCAGATTCCATATGTCGATCACTTCCTGTTGGGGGTCAAGCCCCGCATACTCACTGTGAGGGGCGCCGATGATCAATAGATCCGCCTCCGCCAGGACCGTTTCCAGTACCACGAGCTCCGGATCGTCTTTGACGAACGGGTCGCTGCACAAGACCTTTTGGGCCTTGAACTGCAGGATCCTCTTCAACTTATAGCTGAGGCTCTCGCGCCGGTCGTCGGAGCCGGCTTTGAAAGCCATACCCAGGATCCCCACGGTCAACGATGACAGATCGAACCTGTCCTCCAACTTCGCAACCACGTAGAGGGGCAATCCCTCGTTGACGAGCATGGCCGAATGCCCCAAGGCGAAGTCGTTGTTGTTGAACGCGGCGAGCTGCATCGTGTCCTTGAAGAGGCATGGCCCGGCAGCGAAGCCCGCCGCAGGCAGATCGGCGGCGCGCGGATAGTCCAAGACGATCGCGCGTCGGATGTTCTCGAAGTCGAGACCGAAGTCATTCGAGACCATGTAGAAAGAGTTGGCGATCGCGAACTTGATGTAGCGCCAGCTGTTCGTGAACAGTTTCGCCAGCTCGGCCTCCTCGGGTTTCACATGGATGATCTTGTCCGTGAGCTTGCGGAACAGTTGCTCTGCCCGTTGCCCGACCTCATGCGTGGACGCGCCGATTATCTGAGGCAAGTCGTAAAGCTCGGTCAGGGCTTTGCCTTCTGCGATCCGTTCGGGACAGAACGCAACATCCATCTTGCGACCCAGATCGTCGAGCAGTCGCTCGACCATCGCGGTGACACCTGGATAGATCGTGCTTCGCAGGATCACTATCTGTCCGTCGCGCAGGTGCTCGGCGCAAAGGCTTAGTGCCCGCGGGATGGATCGTGGATCGGGATTCAGATGCTCGTCGACCGGAGTGCCGAGCACGACGACCACGTACCGCGCGTCGGCGATCACTGCAGGATCCGTCGACGCCAGCAGTGTGCCTTCGTCGATGACTTTCTTCAGTACCTCCGGGGCCCCGGGCTCGTCGAAAGGCATGACCCCGGAATTGACCTTCGCAACACTCGCTTCATTGACGTCGTAGAGGACGGTTTCGACCCCACTACTTGCCAGTGCGATACCCAACGGAAGACCAACCCGGCCACAACCACCGAGGATGACGGTTGCAAAGTCGTCAGAGGATCCGGTCATCGAAGCATCCTTATGTCGAGCGCCATCGCTTTGGAGCACCTACGAGCACTGCAGGAAGCAGCATCAGGGGGATCGCCAGGATCCTGAACAATTCCTTCGCATACAGGAGCTGCCACCACGAAAGTATGGAAAATACCCCCACGAAACCCAAGAAGATGGGATCGATGGGGGTACGGAACCTGAGGGCATGACCGATTCCGAACAGGAACGCAAGCCCGATCATGAGCACGAAGGCGAGCTGCGGGATCGCGATCTGACTGACATCGATGCCGTCACCCGCCATCTGGGCCGATCTCATCATCGTGTCGAGATATCCCATCACGGGCTTCTCCACCAACCATGACTGGGCAAAGGGCCATTCGCCCAGCCTGACGCTCAGGTAACTCCACCAAACGGCCAACGGAACCAAAGCAGCGGCCAGTGAGAACAGGTGGCCCTTTCGCTGCCGCCACGCGTCCTTGCCTCGGCTCGCGAACTCCCAGACCATCAATCCCAGTGGCACCGCGATGAAGGGCTCCTTGATGAGGCACAAAAAAGCCATCAGACCAACGGCAACCCACCGATCCTCGCGGAACCAAGCGAGCAAGGCGAGAACCAACAACCCCGCGCTGAAGCCCTCGCTTGTATCGAGGGTGATGCCTATCAAGAAGCCCGGATTCAACGCGACCGCGATTCCCGAAGCAGCGGGCCAGCCAAATAGGACCGCCAACCTGCTGGCCCCGAAACCCGCGACCGCGAGGCCGACGAGGTTCAGCAGCACGAGCACCGTGGGGATCAACGCCGGCTTACCGAAACAGAAAAGGCGAGCCATCCAGCCGTAGCCCGCGCGTCCGTATCGATAGGCCGGATAGTCGATCTTGTTGTGGAAGCTCCCGCGAGCGAACGGGTCGAGAGCGATCGTGTACGCGTACACGCCGTCGTAATGACCGTCTTTGACGAAAGCGAAGGACGGATCGAAGCTGGTTGCATCGACCGCCATGCTGTCCGCAGGATCCATCCTGACCAGCGCCGAGAGGTTGCCGTTGTAAGGAGCCGTGGCGAACATCACCATGATCAGTCCCGCGGCGAAGGCCGCGAACCCACAGAGAAGAGCGAAGCGGAAGTTCTCTTTCGTCACCGAACCAGCATAGGAGCGCACTCGATCAGTGGGTGCAGGACCCGGTGTCGGTGGGGGCCGTGCGACGGGCACCGTTCTCGACCTCGTCCATCACTTCCGTACCGGTGAGTGCATACCCCGTGTCTCCGTCGGACGTGGATGCGGCGAAGACGACTCCTGCCACCTCGCCACTCGGTAGAACGAACGGGCCACCCGAGTCCCCCTGTCTAACGGGAGAACGAAGCTCGTAGATCTCACGAGTGACCGTCGAACGACCGTAGATGTCCCGACCCACGGCCTCGTAACTGTCCTGCACGGCAGCGCGATGAGGCACGAGCGACCCGCGGCCCCCGGGATACCCGAGCGTCGCACCGGGAGTCCCGCGCGGAAGTTCTCTCGTTTCGAGCGCGAGCGGTTCTCCCCCCGTGCCCTCGACGTGGATGACGGCGATATCCGTCTTGGGGTCGTAGAGAACGACCTCGCCGGAGTGCTCGCCGACCTGATCGATCACGGTTATGGAATCCCCACCGGCAACGACATGCGCATTCGTGACGACGGTGGCTTCCGCCGCGACCCAGCCACTGCCGAGTTGAGTCCCTCCACATGCCGGAACCACGATCTGTACGGTGGATTCCTCGGCCTTCTCGACTGCACGCCTGGCGACTTCGTCCCTGGGCAGACGCACGGGTGGCCCAACCGGTCGAGGGAAGCCTGCGAAGACCTGAGGGAAGCCGGAAGTGCTCAAGTAGTCACGGAGATATGCGAACACGTTGGGGGGCCGCGGAAGGAGCGAGCTCACATTCTTCAGCACTTTCGAATGTTGCACCGCGCGCGCTATCGGCTTCGAGGGGCCGTCGACGAGCATCGAGGCGATCAACCAGGCAGAAACGAGTGTTAGGGCGATGCCGAGGACGGCACCGAGTAAGGAGTTGATCGACCCGAGACGGGCCCGGAGAGCCATCGTGGCGAACTTGTGTCCGGCTACGTAGCCGAGAGCCTGGCCTATGGACAACGCTATGAGCAGAACCGCGAGCGAGATGAGTGCCCCTTCGAGTCCCTTCTCGTCGGTGAAGAGATCGGCGACGCGGGGCGCCAGCAACACGCCGACTACCAGCCCGATGAAGCCCCCGCCCAACTCGAAAACCTGACCGAAGAACCCCAGCCGCCAGCCGCGGATGATCGACAGAACGCACAACACGAGGATCGCCAGGTCGACGAAGTTCAAATCACCCGCCGAGACCGGTCATAAGGGCCCGCAAGGTGAGCCCCGCGCTCAGGAACGCAACGACGCCGAACCCGATCCAAGCCACGTCCTGATGCTTCGCACCGAACCTGTGAGCGCCCACCAACAACGCGGCAGGGAACAACCCGCCGTACGCGTAATGGAGCCACACCGGACCGTCCGTCGTCGGTTGTAATCCGGAGAGGAACAGGATCGCGCCAACGATGACCTGTAACCCGAGGACGACCTGAAGGAAACCCAGGAGCGTCCAGAAACCACTCGCCGGGGTGCGATTACGGAGGAAGGAGATCAGCGACCAGATCGCCAGCACGGCGAACCCCGCCGGAACGACGTACGCGACGTAGAGATGAACCCTGCTCATACGCGCCCCGACGTGGCAAGGGCCGGTAAGCAGAGATCGAGAAGCTCGGCCACGGTGCGCTCGACATCCTCTCGGTTGTCTCTCGAAACATCCTTCTCGGGGCGGTCGTCCAGCCACGCCGGAGGGATCACTTCCGGTGCACCGGCCATCTCGGCGAAATGGATGGCCCACACCTTCGGTACGACCGTCTCGGCTTGATAGCCACCACCTCCGGTGGCGACCATCCGTCCCGATGCGAACTCGTGAGCGGTGTCGTGCAGCAACCGGGCCATACGCGGATAGGCGGTCATGGTGAGGCCCATATTGGCGAGCGGGTCACCCCAATGCGTGTCGGCGCCGAGTTGAGTGAACAACAGGTCGGGACGGAAAGCTTCGCCGACACGGGTGAGAACCTCCTGCAGCGCCCATAGGTAGTCGGTTTCGCCCGTCATCGGGAGCAACGGCACGTTCACGGCGGTGCCGCGTGCCTCTCCGATTCCGATCTCGTCAACGAAGCCCGTGCCCGGATACAGGTACCGACCCGACTGGTGCAATGAGACCGTCAGGACGCGCGGTTCGTCGTAGAAGATCCATTGCACGCCATCGCCGTGATGAACATCTACATCGACATACATGACTCGCCAATCGGGATGCATCTGCAACACATGAGCGATCGCAACGGCCGGGTCGTTGTAGATGCAGAACCCGGATGCCTCTCGCCTACGAGCGTGATGAAGCCCTCCGGCGGGGTTGAAGGCATGCTCGACCTCGCCTGATGCCACTGCCTCAGCAGCAGTGATCGAGGCCCCACATACCGCCGCTGATGCCTCATGCATCCCCTCGAAGATGGGATCGTCCGGGGTACCGAGACCGAACTCCAGAGCGGAACCGCGCGAGAAGGTCCCCGCATCGATCCCTTTGACCGCCGAGACGAAGTCCTGGTCGTGCGCCCTCAGGATCTCAGCGTCACTAGCAACCCGGGAAGGAACCTCGTCGACGTGTTCCAAGGACGTCAGCCCGAGGTCTCGGATGTGGTCGTAGGTAAGCAGCACACGCTCGGGCCTCAGGGGGTGCGAGGCACCGAAGTCGTACATGCGGGCGATGTCCTCGACTTTGACGAGGCGTGTTTTGGCGCTCAAGTTCTAGATGCTACGGACGATCGTCCGGGTCGGTGTCCATGTATGGGTAGCGGTAGTCGGTCGGAGGAGAGAACGTCTCCTTGATCGTGCGTGGGCTCGCCCATCTCACGAGGTTCCACATCGACCCGGCTTTGTCGTTGGTGCCCGACCGCCTAGCCCCACCGAAAGGCTGCTGGCCGACGACGGCCCCCGTCGGTTTGTCGTTGACGTAGAAGTTCCCCGCAGCGAACCGAAGTCGCTCGCGCGCGTCTACAACGGCCGATTCGTCGGTGGCGAACACGGCTCCGGTCAGGGCGTACGGGCTCGTGGAGTCGACGGTGTCGAGCACACCCGGCCATTCGTTCTCCGGATATACGTAAGCGGTGACGATCGGGCCGAACAGTTCCTCGCGCATCAACCGCGCGTTCGGATCGTCCGTACGAAGCACTGTTGGTTCCACGAAATACCCAGTGGACGCTTCTGCGTGCCCCCCAGCGACGACCTCGTAACCCGGCTCCGACCTGGCCTCGTCGAGTGCGGCAGAGTGCCTCGCGAACGCACGATCGTCGATGACCGCACCCATGAAGTTCGAGAAGTCGGCGATGTCTCCCATCGGGATGTTCGGCACTTGGTCGGCCAGGCGCTCGCGCAACGGCTCCCATAGGTTCGACGGCACGTAAACACGCGAGGCCGCCGAGCACTTCTGTCCCTGGTATTCGAACGATCCTCTGATGATCGCGGTCGCCAAAGCTTCGACGTTCGCCGAGCGGTGCGCCACGATGAAGTCCTTGCCGCCCGTCTCGCCGACGATTCGCGGGTAGTAGCGATACGAATCGATCTGCGCGCCGACCTTCTGCCAGAACCAGTTGAACGTCGGCGTCGAGCCGGTGAAGTGGATCCCGGCGAGCTCCGGCGACGCCAGAACCGCATCCCCGATCTCGGGACCAGGACCGTGCACCATGTTGATCACACCGTCGGGAAGCCCCGCCGCACGGAACAGCTCCATCAGGTAGTGCGCCGAGTAAGCCTGGGTGAGAGACGGTTTCCATACGACCGTGTTGCCCATCAAAGCCGGGGCCGTCGGGAGGTTGGCGGCGATCGACGTGAAGTTGAACGGGGAAACTGCGAAAACGAACCCCTCGAGCGGCCGGTAGTCCAACTGGTTCCACATCCCGGGGCCCGAGATCGGTTGCTCCGAGTAGATGCGGCCCATGTACTCGACGTTGAAGCGCCAGAAGTCGATCAGCTCGCAGGCGGCATCGATCTCAGCCTGGTGGGCAGTCTTCGACTGCCCGAGCATCGTTGAAGCATTCAGGATGTCCCGCCA
>DASQLQ010000143.1:0-20182 GCA_035629935.1 Actinomycetota bacterium | reverse complement strand
ACGAGGGCGATCGTCGAGAGCCTGCGTCGCACCAAGGACGCCGACGAGGTCGCTGTCATCCGTCAGGCCGTGGAGCTGTCCGACGATGCCTTCAGATGGGTTTTGGATCGCCTCGTTCCCGGAGCGACCGAGAGGGAGGTCGCTCTCGACCTCGAGATGCGGATGCGGCTGGCAGGAGCGGAGAGCGTGTCGTTCCCTCCGATCGTCGGCTCCGGCCCCCTCAGTGCCCACATCCATCACTCTCCGAGCGAACGCCCCTTGGAAAAGGGTGACTTGGTCCTGCTCGATCTCGGAGCGCGCGTCGACGGTTACTGCTCGGATCTGACCCGGACGGTGTCCTTGGGAGCGGCACAGGACGAAGATCTGGCTATCTACGAGACGGTCCTGAAAGCCCAGCTGGCCGCGATCGCCGAGATCTCATCGGGGGCCGAAACCGCTTACGTCGACCGGGTCGCCCGGCGCATCATCGGCGACGCGGGCCACGCGGACCGGTTCGCTCACGGCCTGGGGCACGGAGTCGGACTCGATATCCATGAAGCCCCCACCCTGAAGAAAGTCTCGGATGAAAAGTTGCTCGCCGGGGATGTCGTGACGATCGAGCCGGGGATATATGTTCCCGGGCACGGCGGGGTCCGGATCGAGGACTGCGTCCTGGTGACCCAAGACGGATGTGACGTGCTGGGGGCCGCCGCAAAAGAGGAACTGATCCAACTGTGAAGGAAGTCAGAACATGATCTCAACGAACGACATGCGACCCGGCCAGACACTGGATATCGAAGGCGACCTGTTCACGATCGTGAACTACCAACACGTCAAGCCGGGCAAGGGACAGGCATTCGTCAAGACGAAGCTCAAGAACGTCAAGAACGGCGCGGTTGTCGACAAGACGTTCCGTGCCGACGAGAAAGTGACCCTCGCCGTCCTGGATAAGAGAGAGATGCAATACCTGTACGAGGAGGATGCCGGCCTCGTGTTCATGGACAACGAGACCTACGAGCAGCTCCACATAGACCGTGAGCAGTTCGGTGACGCCGGGAAGTTCCTAAAGGACGGGATGGTGTGCATGGTGCCGACCTACGAAGGCACACCCGTCGGAGTCGACATGCCGGTCACTGTTGAGCTCGAGATCACGGATACCGAGCCGGGTCACAAGGGCGATCGCGTTTCCGGTGCTCTGAAGCCGGCCACTCTCGAGACCGGCGCCGTGGTTCAAGTACCCCTTTTCCTGGAGAAGGGCGAAAGCATCAAGGTGGACACGCGCAGCGGCGAATACATCTCGCGCGCTTGAACGAACGGTGAGGAACAGGCGGGCTGCAAGGCAGCTTGCGCTGGATGTGCTCTACGAGTCCGAGATCAGGGGAAGCCTTCCGGTCGAAGCCTTGGCCACGCGCGAGAAAGAGGGATGGGTTATCCCGACGTCGGGGGACGACCAAACGGTCACACTGACCGAGGTTGATGTACCTCCTACCGAGGAGGTCCTTACCTACGTGCGCAGCCTGGTCGAGGGGGTTCAGAGTCACCATGCCGATATCGACGCTCTGATCGTGACCTACGCGGATCGGTGGGCGATCGAGCGTATGCCGGTGGTTGACCGGAACCTCGTTCGGATCGCTCTGTTCGAGCTCTTGTGGGGTGACGACATCCCTGTGGCGGTCGCGATCAACGAGGCGGTCGAGATGGCCAAAGCTTTCTCGACCGAGGACTCAGGCAGATTTGTCAATGGATTGCTCGGCCGCATAGCCGAACGAGAACGTGGCTGACCTGACCAACGCGATACCGCCCAGCATCAAGGGGTTGGCTGCACGATCTGTAGCGGCGCGGTGGTGGGTGCTGGGGCTATTGGCGGTCGGCCGCAGCCTCATTGACGCTACTTCCGGCCTGACGCCGATCGATTTCGGGTTGTTCGGCCGTGCCGGCGACCTTCTTCTGTCGTCCGAATGGCTGGACGCCTACAACTCGTCGTTCATCCAGACGGGGGTGATATCGCTCGCCATCCACGGAGCGGTGGAGTTGGGGGAGCGGATCACCAGTATCGATTCGAGGATCTGGTTCTCGCTCTTGGCACAGGTCGGAGTCACGATCCTTCTGGTCCTAGCGACGAGACGCGCCGTCACGCATATCCGGGGCGCGTGTCCTCCGTGGTTGGAACTGTGTGTTGGGGTCGTCGCTCTTATCGGCCAGACGACTTGGACGGCCTACATCTCCGGTCACCCATCGGACGCGGTCGTCGCCGTGTTGTGGATCCTGGCAGCGGCCGACGCACGGGACGACCGCCCGGCACGCGCCGGCTTGTTGTTGGCCCTGTCGGCCGGCTTCAAACAGTGGGGTCTCCTGGGGGCTCCTCTGCTTCTGCTCGGCCCGCGGACCACTCGCAGCATCAAGGGATTCTCGGTTCAGCTGGCGGGCACGCTTGCGATGTACGCGCCGTTCTTCATCTGGGGCGAGTTCAACACGTTCGACAAGGAGTGGACGGTGGCCAGTCTCTCCCTACCGCGGCTGTTCCTTCCCGCCGATGCGTTCTTCCCATGGTGGATGAGACTCGTGCAAGGGGCATTCGTGCTGGTTGCCGGCGCCGTTGCCGCCAGAGCCGTGCGTGTCAGAGCAACGGCGGTCTGGATCGTGCCGGCCGTTCTAGTCCTTGCCCGGGTGCTGTCGGAGCCGTTCGGCAACTACTACCACTGGTCGGCGTTCGATCTGATCGCTCTCGTCGGCGTCGCCGGGCTACTGCTCGACGGCAGGCTCTGGCCGCGGATCGCCATCGGAGTTGGCCTCTATATCGAGCTCCTGGCGTTGTACTTCCCGGCCGGTCTATCTAGCGCGATGTTCGTCTACCGCCTCGTGTTCGCCTGCGCGTTGATCGCCTTGGGGATCAGATCCAGCACCATCCGGTCGCCCGCGTTTGATTCGGGATGATCGCCCGTGGGGGTATGGGGGCCTCGTTCGTCGTCCTGATCGGCAGCCCCGCACGACGCAGCTCCTGTCCCAAGGTCTGCGTCTCTTCGTAGCGGCATGCTGTGAAGAGCATGCGAGCTCGCCATCCTTCCGGGGTCAGAGGCCGTGCTGTGAGCACCGGATAGAAGAACGCGAGCAGCGCCGCAGCCAAGGTGACATATCCGAGTGTCATAGCCCGCCCAACGCGCTTGGGCCACCATCGCACCGCGATGTACCCCAGGGCGAGGCACATGAACGGGACCGCCGGTAGCAGATAGAAGATGTAGGGATCGGGCCGGCCGGCCGCGAGAACGAACCACGGCATCACGCATGCTAGGAAGCCACCGAGGATGATCCCCTGAGCGAGGTCTCGCTCCTTGATCCATCGCCAGGCTGCGAACACGAGCGCGGGCACGGATGTCCACCACACGAGCGGGCTGCCGAAGGCCATGATCTCTTCGTACTCGCCGGTGCTCAGGACGACGAAGTAGTAGGCGACGGGTCGTTTCAAAAAGATCCAAGCCCAGGTGGGCGACGAGTACGGGTGGGTGACCCCTTTCAGTATCTCGGCTAGGGCGGACTGGTACGCGACGCTGTCTGCCTGCCTCAATGCGAAATTCCTCAGCCATGCCCCTTCCGACCAGGGCAGGGTCAGCAGACTGCCTTCGACCCGCCCCACGTGGGTCAGCGCGTAGAGGGCCAAGGGGACGAGCACGAGCCAGACGCCGAGCGAGACGATCGACGAGCCCGTTCGTGGCCGCTCGGCCCCCTTCCGCGACCTGTCGGCCACGAACGCGACCACGATGGCCACGGCCAGAAGAGAGAGCCCCGACCACTTGCAGGCAACGGCGGCGCCTCCGGCGAGACCTGCTGCCAGACGCCACGGACGAAAGAAGGTGATCCGGTCGTCGTCCCAGTCGTAGACCGCGAAGAGGACCGCGAGCACACCGAAGAAGACCATGTAGAGGTCCAGCATCGCGAGACGTGAGTGCACGAGGTGCAGGAAGTCGATCGCGAGCAGGCCCGAGGCGATGCTGGCCCCCACCGTGGACCGCAACAATCTGCGGCCGAGGAGATACACGACCACGCAGGTAAGGGTGCCGAACACGACGGTAGGGGATCGCCACCCCAGACGGTTCGGCCCGAACATCTGGATCCCGAAAGAGATCAGCCATTTGCCCAGGGGTGGATGGAAGTAAGTGAGCTCTCCGAAACCGCACAGGTCGGCGCTCTCCCGCACGTAACGACATGCATCTGGCCCGTAATAGAACTCGTCGAAAACGAGACCCGAAGGCCGGGATAGGCCGGCGCCCCGCAGTGCCGCCGCCAGGACCGTGATCGCAGCCAGCATCACGGAATCGATGCGGGTCCAGAGCCCGGAGGGCTTCTCCTGCGCGGGCTCCGAAGTCACGTCATCAAGGGTACTGTCGCCCGCATGGCGGCTGGGAATCTGGTTTCGATCACAGTGGTCGGAGACGACCGCCCCGGGATCGTAGGGGCGGTCACACGCGTCCTGTACGACTCGGGATGCAAT
The DNA here is from genome assembly GCA_035629935.1 of Actinomycetota bacterium. Classification (GTDB taxonomy): domain Bacteria; phylum Actinomycetota; class CADDZG01; order CADDZG01; family WHSQ01; genus DASQLQ01. Next base: position 15,717 of record DASQLQ010000143.1, on the reverse strand, counting down.
CTCGAGGATGTCTCCTCAACGATCCTGCGAGGGCATTTCTCGATGATGCTGATCGTCCGGACCCCAGGGGACCTGGATGCGCCGACCCTGGAAGAGAACATGGCTTCGAACGTCTCCCAACTCGGACTGGTGGTGACGGTGCGTCCGGTGTCCGATGCTCCGCTACACGTTCCTCCGCCGACGCACATGGTTTCTGTTTACGGTGCCGACCGCCCCGGGATCGTGTTTCGAGTTGCCGACACGCTCGCCGACGGGGGAGTCAACATCACGGATCTCACATCGCGCGTGATCGGTCCGGAGGAAGCGCCCGTGTATGCCCTGATGCTCGAGGTGATAGCCCCTCAGGAACAGCAGATGCGCGAGGCGTTGCGTAGCGTGAGCGAGGAACTGTCCATCGATGTCAGCGTTCGGGCACTCGAGGTAGACGTTCTTTAAGTGCCCATCCGCCCCGTCCTCCAGCTTCCCGAGCGGGTCCTCAAGAGACGGGCCGAAGAGCTCGGCGGAACGAGTGACGAACAGCTGATCTCAGACCTCGTCGACACGATGAGGGCGTCGCCGGCATGCGTCGGTCTGGCCGCCCCACAGATCGGCGTTTCCCGGCGTGTGATCTGCGTCGACGTGTCCAGCCATCCCAAAGCGAAGGTCAACCACGGGATGGTCGTCCTGACGGACCCCGTCATCGTCGACTCGGAGGGCAAGGAAGTGGGCCGCGAGGGCTGCATGAGCGTTCCGGACCTAACGGCGAACGTGGCTCGGGCCCTCAGAGTCGTGGTTCAAGGGATCGAGCCCGACGGAACCTTGAGGGTGCTGGAGACCGAGGGATTCGAAGCACGAGCATTCCAACATGAGGTCGATCATCTGGACGGCCTGCTGATCCTGGACCGGGTGGCTTCGCTGGCCACCGACGTCTTTCGGCGGAAGGTCTATAGGTAGAACGGGCTACGAATCGAGATTGATCGTCTTGTTGGGCCGCGGTGTGTTGCGACGCGACCGGGTCAACCGGTCCCGGCCGGCCCGTTTGGATTCGTACAGGGCTTCATCGGCTGCCTTGATCAACGATTCGGCATCCCCCGCGTGTACCGGGAATGTCGCAGCGCCCGCGCTGGCGGTGACGGGGACGGGGCCCTGGGCGCGACTCACTCCGGAGCGCAGACGTTCCCCTGCGATCAATGACTCCTTAGCCGAGCAGGAAGGGAGGATCACGATGAACTCTTCGCCTCCGTATCGCGCTGGGGTGTCGAAGTCGCGACAGTTCTCCCCGAGCGATGCTGCAACCTGCCTCAACGTTTCGTCGCCGGCTAGATGGCCGTGGGTGTCGTTCAGTTCTTTGAAATGGTCGATGTCGAGCATGACCAGGGTTACCTGGTCCCCGTTCCGCTGCGCTCGAGACAGCTCTCGGTCGAGCATCGCCTCGAACGAACGCCGGTTGGCGATACCGGTCAGCCCATCGGTGTCGGCCATCTTCTTGATCTGTTCGAGCAGCCATGAGTTCCGGAGAGCGAGGCCTCCGTGGGCGGAGAACTGGGTGATCATGTCGACGATGCGTCGCTCGATCCGTTTCGTCTTCTGACCGTGCTCGACGGCCAGAACGCCCAACGGCTGACCCTCCGCGAAGAGCGGAACCACGACGAGGCTCTTTGCGAACGGCAGCAGTGCGCTGAGTTGGGGGTCCTCCTCCGGGTCCAGCTTCTTGAGTAGGACGGGGGAGTGCTGTTCCCAAGCCCGTCGGACGCATGCATCGAGGTGTGTAGCGGCTTCAGGCGCCTCGTTGGGTCCTTTGAAAGCCAGCAGCCTGGGCTCGCTGCCGTCCTCGCTTCCCAGCACCACCCCGCGGTGGAACTCGAAAGTCTCGGTGATCCCGTCGAGGAAGATGCTTGCCACTTCGTCCGGGGATGCGACGTTCTCGAGTTTCTCGGCCATCCGAGCGAGAGACTCGAGGTCGTTCTGTCGTCGCCTCAGCTCGCGTTCGTTGATGGACGAGAACGCGGTCGTGGCGAGAGCGATCAGCCAGAAGGCCACCACGTTGAAGAACGAGGGTCTCTGGAACCCGGCCCCCGCTTCTGAGCCGGACTCGAGGGGAGCGAGTATCCGTGCGGCTTGGGCGTAGAACACGACGAAGAACAAAAGGGAATGCCACAGAGCTACCTTCAGGCCGGTGCGATAGGACGCGAGTAGCGTGACTGCGATCAGGTGCAGGTACACGAGGAATCGGAGCGGGCTCTGCGTTCCGCCCGTCAGGTACATGACCCAGGCGAGATAGAGCCCGTCCATCAAGAGCATCCCGCCGACGGCTGCAAGGCCTCGTCCGCGGCCCATCCGTCGGGCGCCTTCGACGGCCGCCGATAGTAGGAGGTAGCCGGCGGAGACCAACATCAGATCTTCGAGTCGCGCCCCGATGAGCTGCGAGGCGAATATGCCGGAGCCGAGCACGACCGCAGTGATCGCGGCGCGCAAGCCCTGCAGGTAGCCCATCCGTTCGCCCAGAGAGACGATCTCGGGCGGACGGTAGCCGGGTGCTGCGGGGGTGGAAGCCATCACTCGAAGTAGAGCACCTCTTGGGCTGCATCGACCGGCGCCGTGGTGAGTTTCGGGTCATGCCGGTCGAGACGGCCCTGGATCGCAACGAAGCCGAGCACCACCAGGGCCAGCATCAGGGGGAAGGTCAGCCGGCGGGCGGCCTCGGCAGCACGGTTCAGCAGGTCGTCGGCGCCAGTCGGGCCACCCAGGGCGGTCACCAAGGGTGCCGTGCTCGATCCCCCCCCGCCGAGAGACCCTGCGTCGGTAGCAACCGATTCACTCGCCGCATCAGGTCCGTCGCCGGCAGAGCCGCGACGGTTCCCGGAAGTAGGCGCATTCCCCGTGTTGGTTCGGTTGTCGCCGCCGGAGGAGGTGGCATCTCTTTCGGGCAGGGTGATCGTTGTCGAGGTTCCCGAGTCGACCGGGATAGACGAAGCGGTTGCCACTCCAGCGACCCCGGAGTCCTGTATGGATCTGCTGGAGCCGGAGCTCCCCGAGCGTTCGGTGGCCGGGGCGGAACCGGTGGCGGGAGGGTCGGGGTCGAGCACGGGGTCGACGACGTCTCCCACTCCTCCGACGGTCTCATCGACCTGCTCCAAGGTTTCGTCCACGGTCTCATCGACCTCTTCCAAGGTTTCGTCCAGCGTTTCGTCGACCGTGTCTACTACTTCGTCTACGACCCCGGTTGCCTCATCCAGGATCCCACCAACCGCGTCCGTCACGGGCTCGGTGGCACCGCCCGTTGCACTGTCCACGACGGTGCCCACGCCTCCGACGGCCCCGGAGGCCGTGTCGCCGGCACCCCCGACTGCATCTCCGACCGCATCGGTGACGTCCCCAACAGCACCGCCGGCCTGGTCGGTCGCGTCGTCCACCGCATCGGTCGCGTCGTCTACGGCGTCCGATACGGAGCCACCCAGGCCATCCAGCGGGTCGGCCTGAGCCGTGCTGGGCAGCCATAGGAGGGCGATAAGGGCAATGAGCAGGGCAAGGGGGGACCGGGGCCGTCGGGGGGCTGGATTCACCTTGACTCCTCTCCGTAGTCGGGTCGGCTATCTGACATATCGGCAGGCGACCGGGCTAAGGCATAGCTACTGGTGACTAAATACGGCATAGTCCTGGAGAGAGAGGACGGAAACCCCACAGGAATGGGCGATTTGAGCCCATATCGCCGTGCGATGGGGGGACCGGGCCGTTAGGGTAGCGGGCCTGACCGTAGGAAACGCTGCAGCACCAAAGGAGGCAGGTTTGAACAAGAAGGAACTGATCGACTCGATCGCCGATGCGACCGGCGAGAGCAGGCGCCTGGTGAACGATGTCCTCGACACCACGATCACCCAGATCCAGAACCAGGTAAAGAAGGGCGAGCGTGTCTCGCTCCCGGGCTTCGGCACATTCGAGCGTCGTAACCGCTCGGCTCGTACCGCTCGCAACCCGCGCACGGGTGAAGAGATCAAGGTTCCCGCGACAAAGGTTCCCGCATTCAAGCCGGGATCGAGCTTCAAGGACTTTGTTAGCGGCCGCTAAATTTTCAACTCAGTTAGAGGGAGAGGCCCCGGTCCTGCCGGGGTTTCTCCGCGTCTAGCCTGTCTGGCATGAAGAGGCCAATGCTCGGCGGTGCCCATCGGGGGCCTGTCGATCTCTCTCGACAACGCCGGACCATCCGCCTGGTTCAGATCCTTCTGGTGCTCGTGGCCGGAGGTTTGATGATGCTGGCGGGGTATTCGCTCGGCCGCGTCAACGGCTACCGGACCGCACTTCGATCGGAATCGTTTGACCGGCCCCGGCCCCCATCTGCCCTTCAGCCGGCGGTCTTGGTGGTGCTCGGAGGGATCGCGATCGCAGCTGCCGCCGGGCTGCAGGAAAGGTCGACGGTGAGGCTACCTACGCCGGCACGTCTCGATGAGTTCGCCGGACGAGCCGAAGGGGCAGCTATCGAGAAGGCGCAGCAGATCGCCGATGAGACCAAATCACTCTGACCCCTCGGGTCGCAACGTTTTCAGCAATTCGGCCGTCTTGCTCGTGCCGTAGCCATCTTTGCGGATGAACTCGTCGACGTCCTCGATCGTGTCGATGTCCAGCGCCAGTCGCGGCAGCACCAGGATCGAGCATCGATAGCCGAGCCTCTCTGCAAGTTGGAGATGCGCTTGCAAGCTGGCAGTGCCGAAGCGGGGAGTAAGGATGTCGGGGGGACTGAGATACAAACCGTTCGTTCCGCCGTCTCGTGACGACGGCACCACCACGACCTCCGACGTCGAGCCCGTGTCGATGAGATCGCGTAAGTCACCCGCGTAGGCAAGCGGGATATCCGACGGGATCATCGTTACCGACGACGCTCCCGCCGCCTTTGCCTCGATGACTGCTTGCTGCAGGGCCCCGTTGAGCGTCCCCGTCTGATCCTTCACGGTGTTGAAGCCGTAGGTCTGAGCCAGGGTCAGAGCTTCCTCGTCGTCGCTCGTGACCCACCAGGTCAAGAAAGAGGCGTTCTTGCACAGGTCGAGTGCGTCCTCCAACAGGGCGCGGGCTAACCGGGCGCGGCCCTCATCGTCGAAGTGGTCTCCGAGTCGGCCTTTCGCCTTGCTGAGGCGTTTTACGGGCAAGATTCCGGCATCCATCGGAGTAAGGGTAGCCGGATACGATGCCGCCTCTTATGGATAACTCTGATCGCAAGCATTGGAAGCACCTGTACGAGGAGGTCGTGGCCACAGAGATCTGCTGTGGATGCGCGGCATGTGTCGTCGCCTGTCCGCACAAAGTCCTCGAGATGCAGGATTTCGATCCGATCCAGACCGATCGTCGGTCTCCCTTCGACAATTGTGTTCATGGCGAGGAAGGTTGCTCGCTGTGTGCCATGGCATGTCTTCGCCTCGGTCCGGATTTCGACGGAATCGAAAAGATGGTGTTCGGCGAGCGCCGCAGCATCGATCAGCCGGAAGGTTCATACGTACTGAAGACCCTGGCTCGGGCTACCGACGAGCGCATCACAGCGAAGGGGCAGGACGGCGGGGCGGTAACGGCCCTGCTTGCCTGGGGCCTGGACACGGACAGACTCGATGGTGCCGTACTGGCCGCTCCGTCCCCGACGGTGCCCTGGCTCGATGAGCCGAAGCTCGTTCGCACCTCCGAGGAGCTCCTGGCGACAGCAGGATCGCGGTACACGTATTGCTCCACGCCGCTGGGTCTGAAGCAGGCCGCCGCGGCCAAGTGCAAGAACGTGGCGCTCGTCGGCGTTTCGTGTGAATCCACTGCGGTGCGCGAGCTGACGGTCGAGGGCATCAAGCGCTGGACCCGCCCAGTCAAGCTCGTCATCGGCTTGATGTGTTGCGAGACGTTCGACTACGAGGCATTCATGGTCGGGAAGGTCGAACAGGAGATGCAGATCCCCCTAACGGACATCACCAAGGTGAACGTCAAGGGCAAGGTCATCGTGTCCCTCAAGGACGGGAAGGACATCGATATCCCGCTGAAAGACGCGCGCCCGTACGCGAACGAGTGGTGTCATCACTGTCCCGATTTCGCGGCGGAGCATGCCGACCTCTCCTGTGGGGGTCTCGGGATGGAGGGGTGGACGATGATCCTGGTTCGATCCGAGGTGGGCCGTGAGTATCTCGCCAAGGCCGTCGAAGCCGGCGTCCTCGAGCTAAGGCCTGCAGAAGAGGAGCCGAAAGCACTCGAGGTCATGGACCGGTTGGCGCGCAAACAAAGGGAGCGGGTCAAACCGTGGGATCCGCACGCGTCGGCGCGTTGGCCGACGGAACAGACCCTGGCCGCAGCGCGTGCGGAGGCGGACGAACTACTCGACTAGTTCAAAATGCCGGACTATCGGCGACTGCTGGAACAGTTTCCGGATGTTCTCCAACGCGGCCTTGTACTCGTCGCTCGCCGTTGCGGCCTCGATCGACTCCAGCGAGTCCCACCTTGATATGGAAGCGATATCGACGAGGTCTTGAGAATGCTCTTCCACTCCGAGCACCATCTCGACCCCCCGACAGCCGTCGAAGGATTCGAACGCCGGTTTCACTTGCTCGCGGAAGAGCTGCTTTCCCTTTTCGACATCGGCCGGGTCCATGGCGGTGTCGAATATGCGCACGATCATCTCGTCCACCTTTCTGTGGATGAAGTATTCATACGTTCCACGAGCCCCGATTGAACATGCCCGCGAGTTGAGGATTGAGTTTCAGGTCCCGGTCGTTGATCGCGTAGTTGGCGGCAACGATCTCGCCCACGCCCGGGTAGCGCTGCACGATCCGGACGCGGTCGTCGAAGACCTCGATGACGTTGTACGAGGGCCGTGTGTAGCCGCGCACGCGGTGGCTCGAAGCGGTTCCCGAGTTGACCAGGAGCATCTCGCCGAACTGCCACACATTCGGCACGTGCTTGTGACCCGACATCACCATGTCGACCTCGAGCTCGATGAGCAGAGCCAGCAGATCGCCCGCGTCCCAGACGATGTTCCGCTCGCGTCCGGTGCCGGGGACCGACACCAGGTGATGGTGAAGGACGAAGATCCGGTAGTCGTCGGGCCACTCGAATGACTCTCGTATCCAGTCGTAGCGGATATGACCGACCTCGCCGTCCGCCAGGTCGGGCTTCGACGAGTTGACGGCGACCACCGTTGCGTAGCGTTGCGGCTGCTCGCCGTCGCCTCGAGAGAACGGCACCCTCACGACGCGATCTGACTTCCCGAACTGGTCCCGGAAGTGGAGGAACCCGACGTTCATAAGATCGTGGTTGCCCGGGATCACCACCATCTCGAGGTCGTCGAGTCGCTCCAGGTAGCGCGCGGCCTGACGGAACTGGGGTGCGTAGCCCTCGGATGTCAGGTCGCCTGCCATCACGACCAGGTCCGGGTGGAGATCGACGATCTCGTCGAGGACGTGCTCGAGTAACTCGGCATCGAACATGGGGTGCCCACAATGGATGTCCGAGAACTGCGCGACGGTCAATCGTTCGCCTTCCATGAGCGTCCGTAATATAAGTGCCGAATCATGGAATCCACTTACCCCGTCTTGAAAGCGATCCTCAAACCCTGGCTCGCCACCTGGTTCCGGTGGCACATCGAGGGTCTCGAGAACATCCCTAAAGAAGGGCCCGCCTTGCTGGCCATCAATCACATCGCGTATCTGGATCCGTTGGCCGCCGCCTATGTCGTCGACAAGGCGAAGCGGGTACCCCGGTTCCTGGCGAAGCACGAACTCTTCGATGACAAGCGGATCGCGTGGCTGCTTAGGGGGGCCGGTCAGATCCCCGTGAAGCGGGGCTCGGCTGAGGCTCCGATGGCGCTGGACCAAGCCGTGAGAGCCCTGGACCGGGGCGAGCTGATAGTGATCTTCCCGGAAGGAACGATCACACGTGACCCCGATCTGAATCCGATGGAGGGCAAGACGGGCCTAGCGCGCTTGGCGCTGGAGACGGATGCGCCCGTGATCCCCTGCGGGATATGGGGGACGGCGAACATCTGGCCCAAGGACTATGGGAAGAGATGGCGCCCGCGCCAGGACATCCTGGCGCGCGTTGGCGAGCCGATGCGCCTGAGGGGAGACGTTACGTCTCGCGATGACTGGCAACGGTTGGTGAACGAAGTGATGGAGAGGATCACTTTGCTCGTTGCGAGTATCAGACCGGCAGTTCCCGATCGTCGTCGACCGAAGCGGAGGCCAGCGGCATGAGCAAGGTTGCATTCATCGGTGCGGGATCGTGGGGGACGGCCACGGCCGGACTCGTTGCCCAGAAGGGCGAACCGGATGCAGTGCTCTGGGCACGCCGGAGCGAGCTGGCCGAGACGATCAACCTGTTCCACGAGAATCCGGAATACCTCCCCGGTGTGCCGCTGCCGGAGGAGCTGCGCGCGACGAACGACCTCGAAGAAGCTCTCAACGGGGCCGATGTGGTGGTCATGGGAGTCCCTTCCCACGGCTTCCGCGATGTGCTTCGTACCGTCGCTCCCATAGCGGGCCGAGACGTTTGCTACGTAAGCCTCACCAAGGGCATCGAGATCGAGCGTCGCAAGCGCATGTCCGAGGTGCTGGCCGAAGAGGTCGAGGGCATCTCCGAGTCCAACATCGCCGTTTTGACCGGACCGAATCTGGCGAAAGAGGTCGTGCAGGGTTTCCCCGCGGCCTCCACGATCGCCTGTAAGGACGCGAACACCGCCAACAAGCTGCGCGAGATGTTCCACACCCAGACGTTCCGTACCTATACGAATCAGGACGTGGTCGGCTGCGAGCTCGGAGGTTCGTTCAAGAATGTGATCGCGATAGCGGCAGGGATGGCAGACGGGCTGGGGTTCGGTGACAACACGAAAGCAACAGTCATGACCCGCGGTCTCGCGGAGCTCGCTCGCTTCTCCGTGAAGTTCGGCGGTCAACCATTGACGTTCCTGGGTCTCGCCGGCGTGGGCGACCTGATCGCGACGTGTGCCAGCCCTCAATCCCGTAACCATTCGGTGGGTATCGAGCTGGGCAAGGGACGGAAGATCGACGAGATCATCGACTCGATGAACATGGTTGCCGAAGGCGTCAAGTCCTGTAAGCCGATCTGGGAGCTGGGTCAGGAAGCAGATGTGTGGATGCCGATCACCGAGAACGTCATGAAGATCTGCCATGAGGGGGCGACCGTGGAAGAGGTGGTGGCCGACTTACTGGCTCGCGAGATCCGTTCCGAATTCGCCGGGATCGAGGAGTTCCTGAGCTTCCATGGAGAGCCGGAAGCTTAGGCCGACGCCTCCAAGGCTTGGAGCAGGTCGGCGATCAGGTCGTCATGGTCCTCGAGTCCGACCGACAGGCGACAGAAACCCTCCGAGATACCGGCTTCGTCCAGTTCTGCGTCCGTCAGCTGGGTATGCGTAACGCTCGCGGCGTGGACGATCAACGAATGAGTGCCACCGAGCGAAGCGGCGCGCATGATCACCCGCAGGGCCTCTTGGAATCGAGCGGTCCTCTCGCGGCCCCCGGCCACATCGAAGGCAAGCGTTCCTCCACCATGTCCTCCGAGTAGTCGCGCTGCAAGGTCGGCCCCCGAACCACCGGCGAGGGTTGGGTAGAAGACGCCGTCGATACCGGCGTGCTCGTCGAGCACTCGGGCGATCTTGGCCGCACCGGCGGAGGAGCGCTCCACCCTGAGCTGGATGGTCGCGATCCCTCGGAGAGCCAGCCAAGCGTTGAACGGAGACAGGACCGCACCGAGCTCGCGAGCTAGCTCGCGCATCTTGTCCAGGAAGGGTGGAGATCCACACACCACCCCGCCGATCAGATCGTGGTGGCCACCTAGAAACTTCGTCGCGGAATGGATCACGACGTCCGCTCCGTGCTCGATAGGACGACAGAGGACGGGGCTGGCGAACGTGTTGTCGACGACGAAGGGCACTCCCGCCGCGGCTGCCAACTTGCCCAGCACCGGTAGGTTAGCGACTTCGATCCTTGGATTTCCGATGGTCTCGCAATACAGGAGCGACGCTCCGTCCAAGGCTGCTTCGATCCCCGCGTGATCGGCCACATCGACGAGGGTCGCTTCGATCCCGTATCGGGGGAGCGTCTGCGTCAATATCGCGAACGTCCCTCCGTACAGCTGTCGAGCGGCAACGATGCGATCGCCGGAGGAGCATGCGCTCAGGAACGTTGTCGAGATCGCGGCCATCCCGCTCGCGAACGCTTCGGCCTCCTCGGCCCCCTCGAGATCGGCGACCGCGGCTTCGAAGGCGTCGATCGTCGGGTTGGCCCAACGCGTGTAGACGTATCCCGCGCCGACCTTCTCTTCGGAGGCCTTGGCGAACGAAGCGGTGTCGTCGAAGGAGTAGGTGGATGCAGGATCGAGCACCGGAGCGACCGGTGTGCCGTCCTGTGGAGTGGGTCGCGGCGGATGAACCGCCCGAGTGCCTAAGCCGAGTTGCTTATCGCCGCTCAGAGGTGGACGACGGGGCACGTCAGCGTACGGGTGATGCCTTCGACCGCCTGGATCTTGGCAACGACTAACTTGCCGAGGTCATCCACATTGGATGCACTGGCACGCACGATCACGTCGTATGGGCCCGTCACATCCTCGGCCGCGTCGACGCCTTCGATGTTTCGTACTTCTTTGGCAACCTGGGCTGCCTTGCCGACCTCGGTCTGGATGAGGATGTAAGCCTGTACGTCCGCCACTCTTGCCTCCTTGTTCGACGCTCGACGCCGAGCGCGCTCGCGACCGGGGATGAGGGAGTGTAGCAGCCGGATTCCCGACCCTCACGGGTGGGGAAGTGAAGGTAGGCTGGGTGTTTCCCCCCATCACTAGGAGTTTGCGAATCGTGGCGGTAGAGCATCTTGGCGGGATCGAAAGGCCCGGCAACGTTTTCTCGAACCTGAGCTCCTCGCACTTGATCGAGCACGCGCTGAAGCGGGAGGAAGGCATCCTCGCCGGAACGGGCGCACTGGTTACGAGGACCGGCAAGCGAACCGGACGGTCTCCGAAGGACCGCTACTTCGTCTCCCACGGCAAGTCCAAGGACTTGATCGACTGGGGGCCCGTGAACCAGGGTTTCGAGCCGGAGGCCTTCGACGCGCTCCAGGACAAGGTGCGTGCACATCTCGAGGGCCGGGACCTCTATGTCATCGACGCTTTCGTCGGGGCCCACCCGGCCCACCGGATCAAGCTTCGGGTCATCTGCGAACGCGCCTGGCACGCTCTGTTCTGCCGGCAGCTCTTCCGCAGGCCGACAGCGGACGACTTCGTTGGATTCGAGCCCGAGTTCACGGTTCTCGCGGCCCCCAGCTTCGAGGCGGTGCCCGAGCGCGATCAGACGAACTCTGAGGCGTTCATCGGCCTCGATCTGGAGCGCAAGCAAGTTCTGATCTGCGGTACCGAATACGCGGGCGAGATGAAGAAGTCCATGTTCACTGCGGCCAACTACCTGATGCCCGCCCAGGGCGTTCTCCCGATGCACTGTTCGGCGAACGTCGGGTCATCCGGTGATGTCGCACTGTTCTTCGGGCTCTCGGGAACGGGGAAGACGACCCTGTCCGCCGATCCGGAGCGCAGGTTGATCGGGGATGACGAGCATGGCTGGTCGGACGATGGGGTCTTCAACTTCGAAGGTGGCTGCTACGCCAAATGCATCGACCTTTCGGAGGAGAAGGAGCCACAGATCTGGTCCGCGATCAAGTTCGGCTCCGTCGTCGAGAACGTCGTGGTCGATGAAGCATTCCGGGTGGTCGATTACACGGATCCGACGCTCACCGAGAACACGCGTGCCGCCTACCCCCTTGAGTTCATCCCCGGATTCGTTCCCGAGGGCCAGGCCGGCCACGCGAGCACCATCGTCTTCCTGACGGCCGACGCGTTCGGGGTGCTGCCTCCGATCTCGAAGCTCTCTCCCGAGGCCGCGATGTACCACTTCCTTTCGGGATTCACGTCCAAGCTGGCCGGCACCGAAGCCGGGGTGGGGAGCGAGCCGCAAGCGACCTTCTCTGCCTGTTTCGGGGCCCCGTTCTTGCCGTTGAAGCCGAGCACGTATGCGGAGATGCTCGGCGAACGCATCGCGAAACACGGTTCGAGCGTCTTCCTCGTCAACACCGGCTGGACCGGTGGTCCATATGGGGTCGGCAAACGCATGGACATCGACCACACCCGGCGGATGGTCAGCGCAGCCACGAGTGGCGAGCTCGAGAACGTGGCGACGAAGACACACGACGTCTTCAACCTCGAGGTGCCGCTCGAGTGTCCCGGCGTCCCCGCCGAGGTCCTCGACCCCCGATCGACCTGGGATGACCCCGGGGCGTACGACAAGAAAGCTGCCGAGCTGGCTCAGATGTTCGTAAAGAACTTCGAGCAGTTCAGCGCCCATGTCCGGTCCGAAGTCACCGGCGCGGGTCCGGCTGTCTAACTCCGAACAGGAGACGGTAGGGGCGCTCGGCGAGTTCGGGCTGATCGATCGTTTCGTGTCACGTATCGGCGCGGCCCCCGGGGATGAGGTCTGGTCCGGGGACGACGCCGCGGTGTTCTCGATGGAGCCTCAACGGTTACTGCTCACGACGGACGTCCTCGTGGAGGGCATCGATTTCGACCGGAACTATGCAACCGGCCATGACGTCGGCTGGAAGACATTCGCGGCGAACGTGTCGGACATCGCAGCCATGGGAGGACGGCCGCGCCGGGCCGTTGCAACCCTGTGTCTACCGTCTACGACACAGGTTGTTTTCGTCGACGAGCTGCTCGACGGATTGCTTGCGGCGTCCGAGCGGTGGGGGGCCGGTGTCGTAGGCGGTGACGTGAGTGAAGCTGATCGGATATCCGTCGGCGTCGCACTGGTAGGGAACGCGGAGCATCCGGTTCTCCGGTCGGGAGCCAAGCCCGGGGACGCTATCTGTGTGACCGGCTCGCTCGGAGGAGCCGCCGGCGGCTTGCTCGCGCTGCGCACCGATGTCGAGGGAGTTGCGGAGTTGAAGCGTCGACAGTTGCGTCCGGTCGCCCGGGTCGAGGAGGGCGTGGTCGCGGCGACGGCCGGCGCGACCGCGATGATCGATATCTCGGATGGCTTCGCACGCGATCTCGGCCACCTCGTAGCAGCGAGTGGCGTTGGATGCGAGATAGAGATCGACTCGATCCCGGTCGATCCGGCTTTGGCAGACCTCGCGGAGCTGATCTTCCCGATGGAGGCAGCCCTGGCCGGTGGCGAAGACTTCGAGCTGCTCCTGACTATCCCAGAAGGATCTCTGAACCGGTTGTCCATCGAGTTGAACGAGATCGGCACCGAAGTCACGCGGGTGGGCACGATCACTGATGGTGAGGCTCGACTGGGCACTACATCGCTCGAGCAGTGGAAGGAGGGGGGATGGGAGCACCTGCGCACCCAGTAGTCGATCTGCCGCGCGCTCTCACGATCGCCGGTTCGGACTCCGGAGGGGGGGCCGGCATCCAGGCAGACCTCAAGGTTTTCCTTGCGCTCGGATGCCATGGGATGAGCGCGCTGACCGCATTGACGGCGCAGAACACCGTCGAGGTCATCGGCATCCACGAGGTGCCGGCGGAGTTCGTCACGCAACAGATCGATGCCGTCGCTACCGACATCGGGGTCGACGCGGCCAAAACCGGGATGCTTGCATCGGCCGGGATCGTCGAAGCGGTGGCTGCTGCGGTGAAGGGTCATGGCATCGAGAACCTGGTCGTCGACCCGGTCTTCGTGTCCAAGCACCGCGACCGGCTGTTGGCCACTTCAGCCGTCGACGCGTTGAAGCAGCAGCTCCTTCCCCTCGCCAGTGTCATTACGCCGAACCTGTACGAAGCGGGTGCCCTACTCGACAGGGAGGTCGAGTCTCTCGACGCCATGGAGGACGCGGCGCGATCTCTGCACGAGCTCGGGCCCCGTTCCGTTCTCGTCAAGGGAGGGCACCTCCCGGACAGAGAAGCCGTGGACGTGTTCTTCACAGGGGACGAGATGCACCACCTCAGGGGCCCGCGCTTCGAGACCGAGGACACGCACGGAACCGGCTGCGCCTTGTCGGCCGCGATCGCGGCACGCTTGGCCCACGGGGACGAGCTGTTGGAGGCCGTCACCTTTGCGAAAGACTTCCTGAGCGGGGCGATCGACCGGAGTTTGCGATTGGGTCGTGGCTACGGGCCCGTCAATCCGGGATGGCGACTGCCGTCTTAGCGCGTGCGACGAGCTCGACGAAGACGACGTACTCGACTGCAGCGAGGAAGCCAACGATGGCGCCCAATATCGCGGCCTGATAGATGGAATTGATCAACACGCGAGTGAGGTCGTTCGCCGAAGTCACAAGGGTCATCGCTCCTCCCACCAGGAGCACCGTTGCGATCCCCAGACCGAGGCCTACATTCAGAAGATAGAGAAGGACGCGCCCTCTGATGCCTTCCGTCAGAGCCCTTGCGCGTTCCTTAGCGTCGCGGATAGATAGTCCCTCCACTGCGACGACCTGGCCGATGATCGGGGGCCCCAATATCAGCGGCATCAGCAGGAATGACAAGAGCAGCCCGATGTAAGGGACGAACAACAGGATGGTCGCCAGAAGGGCCGACAACAAGGCCGCGGCCAGTGAGGGTTTCAGCCGCTCGCGGAACCGGGGGCCGAGCCCCACTGTTGGGACACTGGGTTCTTGGTGCCTAGATAGAACGAGCGTTGCAGCAACCAAAGCCAACGTGCCTGCGAAGGCCGGCACCGTGACCTCGACCAGGATCCCGAGCGGAACGCGAGCTAGAACGGGGATCTCGAAAGCAAGGATGCGCGGCAGGGGAGTAAGGACCAGGAAACACAGCGCGAACAACCCCGCCACCTGGAGGAACGTTTCGCGATAGAGGCGCCACGCCGCGCCGACTACCTGGGTGAAGCGAAGATCGTTCAGTCGCGGACGCGTCTCTTGGCTATGAAGCCGACGAGTAGAACCGCCGTCACGGCCAATCCCACAACGATGAGCTTCTTGCCGAGCTCACCCGCTTCGACCTTCGCTCGGTCGACGAGATCATCGACCTTGCGCGCCAGTTCCTCGCGGGTCTCTTCTATCTCCGCTACCGTTTGCCGAGCGTTTTCGCCCACTGGACATCCTCCTTGATCGATTGCTTCGTCAGCTCGGCCGACACGGGTGTCGAGAGCTTCTTCTTTGCTATCAGCACGCCGATCAAGCCGATGAGTAGAAGCGCGCCCATCGTAGTCAGGTCGGCTGCCCAAGCCGGCCAGAACGTTGCGATGCCATCCCGGGCTGCGAGCAACGCGAAGATCAAAGCGAAGAAGGCCATGACGCCGGCGATCGCTATCAGGACGGCCCCCTTGACCTTCGCCGAGACCGCCGCGCCGAGCTCTTGCTTGGCGAGCTCGATCTCTTTCCGCATCAAGGTCGAAAGGTCTTCGGTGACCTCTTTCATCAGCTGGCCTGCCGATTTCTGACCGTTCGCCTGAGGGACGCTGTTGGTCTCCCCGTAGCCCTCCTGCGTCTCCGTGTCTGCCATGTCTCCTCCTTAAACCGTCGCCGTTCCCCGCATAGCGCGCCGTTCGCAGATCACCGCGTTCAGCTCGGCTGCCAACAAGACCACCTGCGCCAATAGGTAAGCAGCGACCAATAACGTAGCCGCTCCTGCCAAAGTACCGAATGAGGCAGTCCGGGCCGCCTCGCCCTGGGCCAGGAAGAACGTCCCGATGAACTTGAGGGCCTCGAACACGAGCCCCGTGAAGACCGCTCCCGGTAGGACGTCCCTCCACGTCACCTCGGCGTTGGG
>DASQLQ010000142.1:0-6681 GCA_035629935.1 Actinomycetota bacterium | reverse complement strand
AACCCCGGCATGCCCGATGTGCAGGGGATCGTGTTCGTTTTCGGACCCATCACCGGCTTCGTGGTCCCGGCCCTTTGGGTGGGTATCGCCATGGTGACGCTAGGGATCCTCATGACCGTCAGGCGTCGGCTTAGGCTGCCTCCGTCGTGAGCAAAGTCCTACTCCTCGGCATCGATGGTGCCACTTACAACGTTTTCGATCCCGCCTTCGCCGCGGGACATCTGCCTAACTACAAGAAGCTCCTCGATCGCAGCGCATCGGGGATCCTGACTTCGACGATCCCGCCTTACACGCCGCCCGGGTGGACCTCGATCTTCACCGGTGTGAACCCGGGACGGCACGGGATCTTCGGCTTCACGTTGGGGAATGTCCAACGCAAGGGCGGTCTGGTTCGACTCGACCGCGTTACCGCGCCTGCGATGTGGAACGTGGCGAACGCCCAGGGGATCCGGATGGGTGTCTTCAACGTCCCGATGACGTTCCCGCCGCCCGTTGTCGACGGATTCTCGGTATCGGGGATGTTGACGCCGGAGGGCGGGGGAGAGACGCCCGAGAACTTCACACATCCCGAGTCACTGGCGAAGGATCTCGTGGCTGCGGCCGGCGGTTACGAGATCGACATCGAGGTCAACTACGACGAAGACTGGAAGAACACCGAGATCATCGAGCGCCTGTCACGCAATCTGGCGCGCAAGCGTTTGGCGCTCAGGCATCTCCTTGACACCCACACCGACATCCCGTTCCTGTTCGCGGTCCTCGAGGCCCCCGATCGGCTGATGCACGTCCACTACAAGTATCTCGACCCGAACTGTGAGCATTTCGAGAGGCCGGAAGCGGCGCCTATCCGCGAGCGTGCCTGGGCCTTCTTCGACGAGATGGACGAGATGATGGGCGAGCTCCTCGAATGGGCGGGCAGCGACGCTTACGTCGTCACGATGTCCGACCACGGCTTCGGTCCCAAAGAGAAGAGCGTCAACGTAAACGTCGCCCTGCGGGAGTGGGGGTTGCTCAACGTGGGCGGAGCGGGGTCGGTGACGAAGTCCGCCGGGGTGCGCAAGGTAGCGCGGCGTGCGAAGAAGGTCCTCCCGAAATCGGTCTGGCAGAAGGCTAAGGGCGCGGCCCAGGCATCGATCGACTGGTCGACGACCAAAGCGTTCTCGGGCCCCATCCCGCAGCAGGGGATCTACATCAACCTCAAGGGCCGGGAGCCGAACGGGATCGTCGAACAGGGTGATTACGAAGCGGTCAGGGACGAGATCATCGATCACTTTTCTGCGCTCAAGGATCCAGACGACGGATTGCCGGTCGCCGATCTCATCTACCGGCGCGAGGACGTGGTCGAGGGACCCCAGGCCGTCGATGCGCCGGATCTGTTCCCGGTTTGCCGTGCCTACTCATACGAACTGTCCGATGGGTTGTATTCACCGTCGATCCTCGACGACTACCGGGAGCTGCCGCGGGGGTTCCACCAGGTCGACGGCATCTTCGGGTTGGCGGGGCCGGGGATCTCGCCGGACTCCGGTCTGACGGCTTCCATCTACGACATCGCCCCTACCGGCCTGTATCTCGCCGGATGCAAGCTCCCCCCCATGGACGGGAGGGTGCTGTCCGAGTACCTCCCGGCGAGCTTGTTGGCCGAACGTCCAGTTGTGACCGAAGAGATGGACCTGCCTCTGGCGGGTGCGGGGGCAGAGGCTGCCGCGTATTCGGCCGAGGAAGAAGCCCAGATCGAGGAGTCGTTGCGCAACCTCGGCTACCTATGAGAGCCATCTCTGTCTGTCTGGCTCTCGTCCTAGCGAGTTGTACTCAAGCGACGTCCGTGGATCCGGGTGCGGCGGCCACCGACGAGAGCGGGATGACTCCACAAAAGCTGATCGGAACGGGTACTCCGATCCGCAAGGTCGTTTTCATCGTCAAGGAGAACCGCACGTTCGACAATATGTTCGGCCGATTTCCCGGCGCCGACGGAACACGCTACGGCAGGTTGTCGAACGGTAAGCGTGTGCGGCTGAAACGCGCTCCCGACGTTTACCCGCACGACATCGCGCACGGGTTCTTCGACGGGCTGGTCGTAGTCAATGGCGGAAAGATGAATGGCTTCGATCGGATTGCGGGGGGCAAGAACGACAGACTCCCGTTCACGCAGTACGCGAAGGAAGACCTGCCGAACTACTGGCGTTACGCGAAGAGGTATGCGCTCGCCGACCGGATGTTCACTTCGATGTACGGACCCACGATCCCCGAGCATCTCTTCACGATCGCCGCGACGGGGGCGAGGGTCGTCTCCAACAAACTGACGCCGGAAGACGGCAAAGGCCTCTATTGCGAAGACGTGCGGGAGAGGTTCCACAAGCTCCTCAAGCACAAGAAACTGATCCACTGGGAGCGAACGGTCCAGCTCGACAAGATCGAGACCTTGTTGAGACAGATACAGGCATGTCTCGACGTCAAGACGATCTTTCCCCAACTGGAGAAGAAAGGCGTCTCTTGGCGCTATTACGGTCAGCGAGACCAGTTCCACAACGCGTTACTGGCGGTGAAGGAGATCCGTCTCACCGACCGGTGGAAGCGCGTCGGCAATCCGGAGAACTTCGTGAGGGACGCGCGGTCGGGGAACCTTCCCCAGGTCTCGTACATCCTGCCGCCTAAAAAGTTCAACGAGCATCCCCATCCCAAAGGCCGCAGCATCTGTATCGGTGAGAACTGGACCGTCGAGCAGATCAATGCGGTCATGCGGGGGCCGGACTGGGATAAAACTGCGATCTTCGTCACCTGGGATGACTTCGGAGGTCTCTACGACCACGTGCCCCCTCCCGTGATCGACGACATGGGCCTCGGCCCCCGGGTCCCCCTCTTGATCATCTCGCCGTGGGTGAAGCCCGGAACGATCCCTCACCGCACCTACGAGTTCTCGTCGTTCCTGGCTTTCATGGAGCGTTTGTGGGATCTCAAACCGCTCACGCGTCGGGATCGGATCGCGAACGACATGTTCAGCATGTTCGATTTCAAACAGAAGCCACTCGAGCCTCTACTGCTCGAAACGAGGCCGGAAGTTTCTGGGGCAAAGCCTCCCCGCTGTCGCCTTTAGAAGTCCCCGTGTAACCGCTCGCATCGATCTGCGTCGAACAGTCGCCCGGACCAATCCGGGCAAATGCCGTCCTACGAAGAGAAGATGGAAGTTCAGGACGGGGGACTGAAAGGGGTACAGATGGACGCCAGATCGTACGCGAAGATCGTTGGGGTAGTGGTTCTGTTGGTCGGTGTCGTGGGTTTGATCATGGGCGATCCTGAGGATGGGTTGCTCGGTTTCAATATCGATCTCACCGAGGACATCGTTCATCTCGCCACCGGTGGCCTTCTCGCTTACGTAGGTTTCTCGGGCGGAGATGCGCAGGCGAAGCAGATCGTGATGGTCATCGGGGTCGTTTACCTAGCAGTAGGCGTTCTCGGTTTCGTCCTGCCGGGGCTGTTCGGATTGTTGCCGACCGAGCTCGCGGTCCAGGACAACATCTTGCATCTTGTGCTCGGGGTGTTGGGTATCTTCGCAGCGCGCAGTGGCGGCGCCGGAACGGGAGCAGCAACGACTTAAGCAGAAGCGAGAACCAAGGGCCCGTCGGCGAACCCCGGCGGGCCCTTATCTTTAGGCTTGTTGCGCGGCCTCTAGATCGTCGACGGCGAAGATCAGCTCGGTTTCGCCGGAACCCCTCTTCATCACGTAGGCAGCAGAGATGTCGATTCCCGAGTCCGTGAGCTTGCGGCAGTAACGCCCCAGTTCTCCGGGCCGATCGTCCAACGTTGCAGTCAGGATCGGACGTGAGCTTTCGACCTTGAAGCCATTCTGGCTGAGCACCTCGGCGGCGTCCTCCCCGTCATCGACCACCAGATGGACGATGCCGATCCCGTCATTGACATATGCAGAGAAGGTTTCGATGTTCACGCCGGAAGACCCGAGTATCTCGCCGAGGCGCGCGAGGAAGGCGGGCTCGTCGTCGGCAAGAACGATGATCTCTTCGAGCATGACCGAAGCGTACAGCCCCGACCCCCGGGTGTCTCTAGGGTTTAGTGCGCTCCTTCCGCGGTGGTTACAGCGCGGAAGGTACGCCAAAGGATCCACAGATCCAACGAGATCGACCAGTTCTGGATGTAGAACAGGTCGTAACGGACGTAATCGGAAAAACTCGTCTCGGTCCGTCCACTGACCTGCCATAGACCGGTCATGCCTGGTTTCACTTTCAACCGGTTGCGGACCCAGTCGTCGTACTGCTCGACCTCACTGGGGAGCGCCGGGCGCGGTCCGACGAGGCTCATTTCGCCCCGCAACACGTTCCACAGTTGGGGGAGCTCATCCAGCGAATAGCGACGCAGAGCCTTGCCGGCCTTCGTGATCCTCGGGTCCTCCTTCAGCTTGAAGAGGAGGCCGGGCCCTTCGGAGAGGTGCTCGAGCTCGGCAAGTTTGTCCTCGGCATCCGCGACCATCGTCCGGAACTTCCACACCGTGAAGAGCTTGCCCTCCCGGCCCACCCTGGTCTGTTTGAAGAATGCGCCTCCTTCTGAGTCCTTCTTGATCCAGGCAGCCATCGCGATGAGGACGGGGGAGAGCAACAGGAGGCCGAGAGCCGACCCAGCGACGTCCAGGGTTCGCTTCATCGTCTGCTGGATCTTGTCCATGCCGGTTCGCCGGACGTAAAGGAGAGGAACTCCCGCGACCGATTGGACGATCATGCGCGAGGCCAGCAGATCGATCGTGCCCGATGTGATCTGCAGATCGACGTTCGTGTCCTGGAGTTCCCAGAACATCCGGTTGAGTCGAGCGGTGTCGAAGGCGGAAGCCGCGATCAAAACGAGCGACGCGTTCTTGTTGATGATGAGGTTCTTCACCTCGGAGGTCGAACCGATCACGACGTGCCCCGGACTCAGCTCGTGACCGGGGGGAAGATCATCGTCCACGAATCCCACGATCTTGTAGCCGAGCCATCCCTCACGTTCGAGCGTTCGAGCAACTGTTTGCCCCTCGTGATTGGCGCCCAGGACGATCGTGCGCGTGGTGTCACCGCCTCTGCGTCGCATGAAGTGCAGGGTCTTGCGGACCAGAAGCCGCTCACCGCCGACGAACACGAAGCCGCACATCATCGCGACGAAGGCCCATCCACGGGCGAGGTTGATGTTGATCGCCGAGTCGGCGATGAACACGACGACGGTGCCCGCCACAACCCCGTGGAAGACCTGTTTGAACTCGTTGACGGGGCCGAGCACCTGTCGAGGCTCGTAAAGGCCGTAAAGCCAGAAGAGGCCGATCCACAGAGGGGTCGCCAGCAGTGTGATCAGCGTGTAGTCGACACCCTTAGCGGGCGCTCCGGTCAGCAATTCGAAACGAACGACGGAGGCAGTGAATAGGGCTGCCGTTACCGCCAGCGCATCGGCGAGAACCCTAAGTGCAACCCGCTTCGCCCCGCGTCGGGGGCGCGTCTGAGGTGGGCCGGCCGGCTCGGGACTTATCTGGGCTGGAGCAACCGTCTGTGCCACGGCCTACAGGTACCCCAGGCCACGCAACGACTCTTCGATCATCGCCTCCTCCTCCGCGGAATAAGGCGACTCCTCTTCTTTATCCTCCGATGATAGGGGGGCCGTGGTTCGGATCGGCTTCTCCGCCAGGCTTTCGGCCGTGAAGCAAGCGTCCAGAACCTTGCCGTCCAGACCCTCGGGGACCTCGAGACCGGCCATGTACAGAAGCGTCGGGGTGACGTCCATCACCGAGCCGTTCAACTCTGCCTCGGGTCGCACCCCGGCCCCCGCGACGATCCCGATCCCGTCCGGGTGATGCACCCCGCGCGGGAGGTGGCTGTAGTCGGTGAACCCCTCGGTGTGGAAGAGCTCGTCGTCGAGCTCGAAGCGATGATCTCTCAGCACCGGCAGGACGTCTGGAGCTCCGGCCAGTGCGTGGCCGCTGAAGACCTCCTCGGACAGCCACACCTTGTCGGTGACCGGATCTCCGTCTGGCCCCTTCAGCGACCGGAACCGTTCGGCGATCTCCTCCTTGAGTGCCTGCAGCCCGCCCGGCTCAACGATCCCGTGCTGCTCCCGGCCTTTGAGGTTGACGAAGATGCCTTGCTGGGGGATGGGTGAGGCGAACGCTCGTGTCTCTGACCAATCGATGGCGCCGAACGTCCGGCCTTTCGCCTCGCGCGCGACTTTGCGCGGGAGTACTCGCTTCGCGATCGGTATGAGGGCCCGCGCCACGCCCGTCTGCATCGCTCGTGCGCTCGACTTGAGCTTCAGGTAACCCCACTGTTGGAGCAGAGCATTCGAGTGGACGCTCACCTCCCATGCGGTGAAACCATGGTCCGAGCAAACGAACGCTCCTCCTGATCCGGCGTAGTCGTGAAGTAGCCCGACGATCTCATCCATCGCCGCAAAGCACTGTTCGACAACAGGACGGATGCGCGCTCCCTCGGGCGAGGATGCAAGCGGATCCTTGGGATCCATGTACCGGTAATAGACATGCTGCAAGCGATCGGGCGCTTCCAAGACCGTGAATACGAGGTCGGGTGGATCGAGCTCGAGGAGTCCCTTCAGGACATCTCGTCGCTGCTTGATCGACTCCAGCCCACGTTGGGCTAGACCCTCATCTCTCCAGTCCTGTTCGTAGTTCGCGTGAAGGTCAAGCACGTAGCCGGGGGCCCA
>DASQLQ010000141.1:0-96635 GCA_035629935.1 Actinomycetota bacterium | reverse complement strand
GCTCATCCGGCGACCACTGCACGGTGGACGACTGTACGAAGTCTCCCCGGACCATCAGTCTGAACCCCGTGCCGTCCGGCCGCACCAGGTAGATGCCGTCGTCGGTGGTGAAGGCGAGCCATTCGCCATCTGGCGACCACCTCAGTGCGTTCATGTGACCCGCGCCAGACACTTCCTCGTCGAGGACCAGTCGGCGCTCAGTGCCGTCGGCGTTCATCACCCGTAGGTTGTGGCTGTGGTCCCCATAACCGTCGAAGTAGGCGATCCGCGTTCCGTCGGGCGACAGCGCCGGCAGCTCGATGAAGCTGAGGTAACTCCGTCCTCCGATGAATATCTGCCGAGTGGCGCGGGCGATCAATCTGGGAGCCCCCCCGTCGGAGCTCACCGCGTAGATCGCTCGGGACGTGGCGTAGACGACCTCGGAGCCATCTGGTGAGAACGAGGCATCGAACGGGCGCTCGGTCAGGCGCGTCTCGGTGCCGTCGGTCTCGAGAACGTAGAGACCTGGGGAGGGGCGGTCGGATCCTTCAGGCGATAGTCGCTGGATGAGTAGCTTCGCCCCGTCGTTCGACCAGGCAATGGGGAAGCCGTCCGCGCGGCTCAGCCGGATCCGCCGCTCCGGTCGCTCCGGATCCACTGCCCAGATCCCGTCCACGCTGCGGTAGGCGATCCAGCCACCGACATCGGCGAAGAGCCCTTCCGGGCCGGGTTCCGTCGGAGGTTTTCTCTCCTCGGCCGGCCGAACGGGAGCTGCATCGGTCGAGAGTGCCGATGTCATGGCGAATCCACCAAGGACCAGTGCGAAGGCCGTCGCCGCGACGGCTCCTCCCATGACGATCCGCTGCCGTCCGATCCGGTTGCGCAATTCGGGCGACAAGGTCGGCGACGTGACCATGTCGGTCTCTTTAATCTCGAACATCCTTCTCAGCTCTTGTTCCATCAACCCACCTCTGCCGCCGGTGCGTTCTTGCGCAGCGTGCCCAATGCGCGCTGCACAAGAGACGCGATTGCCGTTTCGGAACAACCCATCGCTTCTGCCGCCGCATGATCGGTGAGGTCTTCGTAGTAGCGGAGCACGATCGCGGTCCTCTGTCTTTGGGGCAACAACTGCAGCTGCCCCCACAGCTCGTCGGCCGTTTCATAGTCGCGTTCCGCAGTCACTGCCTCGGGTTCCCGGTGCTTCTCGAGGTAGCGTCGTTCGACGCCGCGCCGCCGATGCGTCTTGTGAGCCAGGTTCACGATCGTGCGATTGAGGTAAGCCGCGAACGAATCCGCCTCGCGCAGGTTGCCCCAGCGTGCGAACACCTTCAGGAACGCTTCCTGAACGAGGTCTTGCGCGAGATCCCTATCTCCGACGAGAAAGTAAGCGAGGCGCCCGGCCCTCTGAGCGTTGGCCGCGTATTGCTCCTCCATGCTCGAGGTTCGAGCCTGCGGCTCACTCATCGTCTCAGCATGCAATCCGCTGTCTCCGGCCGATAGGTCCTTTTACGCTTCCAGACCCTTTGGCAGGCGTTCTCCCATCGCGGAAGACCGGATTTCTTGGAAGGGGAGCGGCGCTAGTCCTGATAGACATCCTTCGGCGCTCAGGGTCAACCTGCGAAAACGTGACCTAGCACAGCGCTAATCCGAAACTAGACAACTGCTACAGCGACTATGCGCAGCGCAACGCCAAAGAACTCGCGGAGCTAGTGCGCAGTGCCTAGCTAGCTGGCGACCTGGCCACCTCCGGAGCCGAATTGAGGGGTTGCGGTTGGCCGTTGATCCCCAGCATTGCTGGAGGGTTGGCTGATCGGCCCTCGATTGACCACGAGTACTGAAGAGATCCGGCAAGCAGGTTTCTGGGCCCCCGGGTCAAACCTTCCCTACAGGAAAACGACTCGGAGGTGCCACGCGATGAAGCATGTTGTGAAGGCGATACTCGGTTCGCTGGGCGTTTCGGCCCTGCTGGCCCCGATAGCCCTGGCGCACCCCAGTGCCCCCTATTCGACCCTTCCGCTGGAGCGTCCCTCCGGCGTCGGCGACGCCGACAGCGTCGGCTTCGCGAGCGAGAACGTCGAATGGGTGACGGTTATGCCGCAGCACAGCGGCACGTCGGGGGGGAAGCTCGTCGGGAAGCGCTATTACATGACCGATCCTCGTGGCGTCCACATCTACGACGCGTCCGACCCAGCGGCGCCGACGCTCCTCGGTCAGCTGCCGGCGGCGCAGATCGGCGCCGGGGCCGCCTTGGCGCAGGAAGAGCCGGACACCAACGGCAAGATTCTGCTGGTCAACGCGTACAACCCCTCGAGCCCCGGCGGGCCCGCCGCAACGAGTGATCTCTACGTGGTCGACGTCGAAGACCCCGCTGCGCCGGCGATCGTCGGTTCCGTCGCGGTGTCCGACCACACGTGGACCTGCATCCTCGACTGCAAGTACGCGATCGGCCGCACGGGCTACATCGTCGATCTCAGGGATCCGACTAAGCCGAAGGTCGTCGGTGACTGGCGCGAGGTGACGGGTGTCGCGAGCTACGTGCACGATTTTGAGGAGATCCGGCGAGGCCGCGTCATCGCGTCAGGTCAGCCCTCTTTGTACATGGACGTGACGAATCCCCTCAAGCCGAGGATCCTCACGGCTATCGAGTCCAAGTTCCACAGCCTCGGTTACCACGGCGCAGATTGGGCCAACGCGGGCAAGGATCCGCTCCTCGTCATGGGAGCCGAGGTTGCGCCGCAGGGGGGCACGAACGCAGCCGGCAGTGATTGCACCGACGAGAACATCCACGCGGTCGCTACGTATGACGCACGCGGCGTGGTCAAGGCCGATCGTTCGGGATGGAAGAAGGGGGCGACGTTCCGGAAGCTTCAGGAATGGCGGGTATCCGGGCGCGGCGCGTATGCCGACGGTAACGCGCCTGCACACACGCTGTACTGCGGACACTGGTTCGACACGCATCCCGATTGGCGGGCAGGAGGAGTCCTAGCCCTAGCTCACTACGACTGGGGAACGCGCTTCCTCGACGTCGACCGCAAGGGGAAGATCACTGAGATCGGCTATTTCCAACCTGTTCGCGGCTACACCGCGTCGGCGAAGTGGATCGACGACGAGATCGTGTACGTGCACGACTACGTCCGCGGTCTGGAGGTACTCCGTTTCAGCAACAAGTGAGCTCCTGAGCCGCCGATAGCTTTGCGAGCCTTCTATAACCGAATAGCTCTTCTGTGTGATATCTGTGTGGCTCAAAGATTCTGTCAGTTGAGGAGGGGCCTGCCTTGTTTCCCAACAGCATTCGTTTCGCGGTCGTTGGAGTCTGCGTCGTCTTAGCTGCCAGTTGCGCTGATGGCAGCGACGGCACTCCCGGCACCGATCCCGTCGCCCAGAGGAGGCCCATCCAAGAACTTGCTGTGACGGTAGCGAAGTCAGGCGCCCAACTCTCGGTGGACTCGATCAAGGCTGCTCCCGTAACAGTCTCGGTGACGAACAACACGAAGGGCCCGTACCACATCGCGTTCGCTCGGTTGAATGAAGGTGTCTCCCTCGATGAAGTTGAGAAGAACATCCAGTCGGACAAAGTCCTCGAGCTCATCACCGTAGCGGGCAGTACCGTGGATGCAGCGAAGCCTGGTGGCACGACGGAGGTCACGATCCAATTCCCAGAAGGGGACTACATCGCCCTCGACCCGGAAGCGAAGATTCCTTTCGCTCCTTTCAGTGTGACGGCGGCCTCCGGCGAGTACGAGATGCCTGAGTCCGAGTATGAGGTAGAGGCCGGCGACTTCTACTTCGAGATGCCGAAGACGATCGCAGCGGGTCCGGTCACGCTGGCCGTCACGAACGCGGGCGAGCAGAGCCACGAGATGTCACTCGGGTTCGTCAAGGGTGGTAGCGAAGAGGGTGAAGCGTTCATGCTCGTCCCCGCCCCAGGCGGTACCGCGTGGGCCGAGTTCAGCCTCGAGCCTGGGAAATACCAAGCTCTCTGCTACTTCCCCGATCCCAAGACGGGGAAGCCGCACATAAAGCTCGGGATGCGAGCGACTTTCACGGTGAAGTAGGTCAAATGTTGCTAGTAGCGATAGGCATCACGACCGTCGCTCACACCCTCGAAGGACTTTGCCCCTCGACGGAAGGAAGTCACAATGTTGCGTGCCCTCAGGCAGGCTTGGTGGGCCCCCTTCGCGATCGTGTTGGCGCTCGCTCAATTGTGGGTAGGGCTAGCGTTCTTCTATGGAGAGGGGACTTCTAATCTTCTCGACGCCGAAAGCACAGCAGCAGGTGCCTCGCTCGCCTTTGGAGGTGCCGTCGCTCTCGCCGCCGGAATCTGGATCCGGCCGAGAGCTCGCTGGGTGGGGAGCGTACTGATTACCGTCGGCGCAACGCTGGGCGCGATTTGGTTCTGGACTGTGGTGATGACCCCGATCGCGATCGTGGTCATTGTCGGTGTCGTGGTCAGTCAGGTTCGGTCAGCGGCACCAGTCGGCTCCTAGCAACTCGTTATCGGTCAGGTTGCGGCGGAGCCGGTAGACGGCCCGTAGTCATCGTCGCCGGGGAAGCGGGCTTCGAACGAGTGATGACCCCCCCGATATTTCTTGGGAAGGGAGAGGGTGGCACGGCCGTCGGCTCCGGTCGTCGCCGCCCCGATCGACTCGCCATCGGCGAAGAATTCGATAACCCGGTCGGCGAGTCCGGCTCCCGACTCCGCGTCGCGGAGCACAGCCTCGAGCGAGGTTTTGTGCCTCTTTCCCTCCGTGACCGTCAGCGTGATCCCGGTCGGCGCAGGCGCGTTGGGCTTGTTTCCCGGGGCCCATTCCGGCGGGACACAACTCGCAGTGTCGTTGTTGTCCTGGTGGCGACGCGTCAGGTAATCCCCGCCACCACAGACATCCTCCAGCCAGCCGGTGAGAAGGAAATGCGCTTCCTGCCACCCAGCTGCGTATTCGTCGCGTCCATGGCTATGTGGATCGCCGTTCTCGCGGGGGGCCGCGGGGTTGTCATCGGCGGGGATGTTCCCGTTGGGAGGCATGATGTTGCCACTGTCCCAGTAGACGAGCGCCGAGCCCTGGTACGGATAAGTGGCGGTCGGGGTGAAGTAGGGGTCCATCTCCCAGTGCCTCCCGGCTGGGAGACCGGGCGTCATGATCGGCGCACCGATCGTCCTCGCTTCGACCTCCGCAGCGACGTTCGCGACCTGATGGTCGCCCCATGCCACCTGCAGCATGACTTCGTGAGACGGCGTATTCGCATAGGGATCGTCGGTCATGTGGTGCGCGAAGCCGTTCGCCTCGCCGCGATCCCAAAGCATCTGGATCAACCCGAAGACGAGCTGGCGCTCGACAGGATCCCGATACACCTGGTACTGGGGGATGGCGTAGAGGTCCTCGTAGTCGACGCTGCGATTGAGGAGCGTCGAGTAGTTCATTCCGGGGACGCCGAGGATGCCGCGCACGATGTCGGGCGAAACCGCGACGAGCGAGCCACCCATGATCCCGCCCTGGCTGTTCCCGTCGTAGAACAGGGTCGAGCCCTCGCCATCATCGACGTTGATCAACGACTGTCCGTTGAGTTGGAAGGCAGGGTCTGACGCGAAGCCATCCGGGTGGATCAGGGCGCGCCCGGTGAACATGAAGTTGAGGAAGCCTTGCTGCGCTCGGTCGGGGATGGTTCCAAAGTTCGACAGGTCCGCGATCGCCGCCGCCACCGAGGGCAGATCGGGTGTGGACATGCCCCACCAGTCGACGCCGCAACCCATGAATGGGGCCGCCCGACGTGGCGTTTTCAGGTCTCCGACCTGCGAGCGCGTGCCGAGCAAACCGTGGCCGTAGAGCATCGGGTGGTTCTCTCGCTCCAGAGGTTGACCATCCTGGGCGATCGCCACCTCGCAGCTGAAGGGCACGTTCACGAGTGGTTCGACCGGGTTCTGGTCGGGAAGCGTGTCGGGGTCGAGAGGATCGTCGTAGAGACGGGAGAGCGGTGCCGGCCCATCGGCGGGCAGTTGATTGGCCTTGACGTGCCCTTCGGTCTGCTGGATGCGATCCATGTAGTTCGGAACGGTGATCCGGCCGTCGATCTGACGTATGCGTTGCTTGTGTGCAACGCCGTGCGCATCCGCATAGTTGTCGTCGCGCTCGGTGACCTCGTCGACGACGAAACTCGGCGCAGAGCTGTCTCCTAGTTGCCGGTCTGCGAGGTTCGTATCACCGAGGATGCGGCCGAAGGCGTCGTCCCGCATCGACAGCATGCGCTCGGCGAGGTTGTCCTCGCTCGCGATCGTGAAGTCCCATGCTAGGTAGAGGTCATCCTTTGTGACTCCTGCCGAGGCGAGCGCCGGAAAGATGTCCGTGTCGTAGTGCGCCTGACGGTCCGCGTTGGAGCCAGAGCCTCCCGTGTAGGCCTCGAACTCCTGACCCGTAGCGATCGTCTCGCCACTGAGGTTAGTGAGGTTGCGGAGCGCCACGATGTAGCGCGCTCCCTCCTCGAAGTTCACTGCCGGACGGAGGATGAGCACTTGCTCACCGGCCTCGACCGCGCCGGGATGAGTGTCGAGCTCCGACCAGAACGGATGCCGCTCGCCGGTGTCTGCGTTGATGATCACCATCGGGGCGTCTGGTGCTAGTGACAACCCGGGGTCGGCGATCGTGTCTCGGTGGTCGAAGTAGCCGACCTCATTCGGGCCAGCAGTGCTGTGAGCACGGCTCTGTGTGCCCCAAGTTGCGTGCAGGTCGATGCCGGGGACGTAGGTCATGACCATCGAGCCGGGCGAGAAGCCGTCGTTGCGGTTCCACTCGGCCGGATCGATCGGCTTGCCCTCGCCGCCGGTGCTCACGTCCGCGCCGCTGCGGGGCATCGCATCGAGGCCGAAATTCACCCTCCGTCCGGTATCCATCGACGCGTCCGGCACGGTGAAGAGATCGTTGGGGAACGGTAATAGGCACATCTTCGGGTCCAGCGGATCGCAATTGAGGTTCGAGGGAACCTCGGGGACTTGGGCTTGGACACTTGCCGCCGGCAGCAGGGTAGCGAGAGCGGACAGGACGACGAGTACGGCGAGCCAGGGGGCGCGAGGCCGGGTCATTGGTTCTCCTAAGCGATCGGGTGAGAATCGGGTTCGGAGAACTCTTAGACGCGGAGGCGCGAACTCCTTCCCTGCCGGGTAGGGACCCCTCGGCTAGAAGGTGTTCTCGAGCCAGCCGGCGACGAGAGCCCCAACGACCGTTACGGCGATCGCTCCGAAAAGGAGACCCATGACGCGTGACCTGCTACGCAGGGACGGCTTCAGCCCATACGCCAGTGCTCCGCCGATGATCAAGAGGCCGAAGAGGACGAGGCCGGGCGCGTCGTCGGCTTGCCCATATGCGATGGCGGCAACCCCGACGGCGCCGGCGAGTGCGGGTCCCAGGATGGTGACGACGGAATTCATGAGTCTCCTTTACTCGAAGGCGAAAAGCGGGGGGAGAACGACGACGACGGTTACTGCCCACAGAGCGAAGATCGGCAGGTACGAGGTCTGCCATCGCTCGACGGGATGGAAAGCGATCCGTCCTCGGAGGAACCGGAACGAACGCCACGCGGTCACCGTCAGGTTAACGAGTAGCACGACGTTGAGACCGAGCGCTGCCACACGATTAGGGGTGAACCCGAACTCACCGATCCGAGCCACCATCGAGCCGAGCACCATCAGGTCGAGCACGAGCGCGCTCGCGACGGCGAGTAACTGGACACGGTCCATCAATCCGGCCGGTTGGGACGGCTCTCGCGCCGACAGCGCGTAAAGGACGAGGCCCAGTACGACGACCATGAGCGCGTCGAAAACGCTGAGCAGCCCGCGGTCGAACTCTCCGGTGATTCCTGAAAAGGCATAGGTGACGGCGGCGACGGTCAACATCACAGCGAACAGCGGTGTGAAGAGCATCGTGAGGACCGGAGCCATGTTCTCGACCACGTGCTGCTTGGACTCCACGAGCCAAGCTGCCACGATCACAGCACCGGCCGCCCCGGACGGGATAACCCATTCGATGACGCGTTCTCCGAGGTCGGGTTGGATCGGCTCGAGGATCAGCGCGGTGAGCCCCATCAACACACCCCCGCCGAGCGCTATGAGCACGTAGTAGATGCCCCACTCGCCCGAGAAGCGGACGAAGTCCATTCTGCGTTCGTGCGAATCGAACGTGCCGCCCATGTATGGGTAGGCGATCGCGAACCACAACAGGATGGGCAGGTGCGCCATAACCAAGATCTCGGTGGCGGAGCCCGAGCCGTAGGGGTAGAGGTTTACCGCGAGCGCAAGGAGAGCGAACGGCGCAAGCGTCAGCACCCATCCCCGGGTGGTGATTTGGCGGCGGTGGCCGAAGTATCCGGCAAGGAACGGCAACACGAAGAAACTGAAGTTTCGGAAGAACCACTGTGCTTCCTCTTCGGGGAACCCCGCGACAAGACGTGCTACCTGCATCGTGACTGCCGCGGCGACGGCGAAAAAGAGGGCCTGGAGCCACCCATTGGACGCGCGCTCGGGCTCGTCTTCCCCCGTCAGGACCAGTTGCTTCCACAGTCGATCGCTGTGCTCGCGGGCGAACTCCCGAGACAGGGTGTCCACGTCGCCCATCCGCTTCACGGCAATGAGGAACGCTTCATCTGCTGCGAGGCCCGCGGCGATCAGCTCGGCGATCTGGTCCCGAAGGTGAACCTCGAGCTCATCGAGGTCACGGCCGTCGACGGCCGGAGCCTTCGCGACGTACGTCCGCCACTCGGCGATCTGTGACTCCACGGCATCCATACTCACGCCACACCGCCTGCCATGAGCAACCCTCGGGGACCCTTCCAGACGTCAGCCAGCGCACGCGTGACGGTCATCCACTGCCGTTGATGCTCTTTGAGGGCAGCTTTCCCGTCATCGGTGATGGCGTAGTACCTGCGACGCCGCCCTTCTGGCGGCGTCCTCCAGTCCGTGGTCACGTACCCGAGCCGGCGGAGGCGGTGGAGCAGGGGATAGAGCATGCCGTCGGTCCATTCGAGTTCGCCGCCGGACAGCTCACGCACCCGCTTCAGGATCGCGTAGCCGTAGCTCTCGTCCTCGGCCAGGATGGCCAGCACGAGCGGCGTCGCCGAGGCCGCGACCAGATCCTTGTCGATGTGCATGTCCACCTCCTATGGCTCGAACTACCATGCATAGAACCACAAGGTATAAGCGGGCGCAAGTAAGTTCCGGCGCGGAGAGCGATTGGAGGAGGCACGACATCAAGACAGACGCCGACGTCATCGTTGTGGGGGCCGGGATCGCAGGACTCGTCGCGGCCCACGAGCTGACGTCCCGAGGGAAAACCGTCGCACTCGTCGATCAAGAGAACGCGGCCAATCTCGGCGGCCAGGCATTCTGGTCTTTCGGCGGGCTGTTCCTTGTCGATTCACCCGAGCAACGCCGCTTCCGGATAGAAGACTCGCTCGAGCTGGCCTGGAACGACTGGCGGGGGAGCGCGCAGTTCGATCGGCTTGACGACGAGGATGTCTGGGCGGTCAAGTGGGCGCGCGCTTACGTCGAGTGGGCCGCTGGTGAGAAGCGCGATTGGCTCTCGTCTCACGGTATCGATCTGCTGCCTACCGTCGGATGGGCCGAACGAGGTGACCTGCGCGCCGATGGCCACGGCAACTCGGTTCCGCGATTCCACATCGCGTGGGGGACCGGTACGGGCGTCGTCCGGCCGTTCGCCGAATCGGCGCTCCAAGCAGCTAGGAATGGTTTGCTGCGTTTCCACCATCGTCACCAGGTCGACGAGTTGGTCCTCACGAACGGTGCGGCGACAGGTGTGCGTGGAACTCTTCTCACGGAAGACGACTCACCTCGTGGTGTGGCGAGCAACCGGGACAAGGCCGGCGAGTTCGAGCTATCCGCCCAAGCCGTCATCGTCACGACGGGTGGGATCGGAGCCGATCACGACCATGTCCGTAGCTACTGGCCGGAGCGATTAGGGCGTCCGCCGCGCGAGATGATCACCGGGGTGCCCGCCTACGTCGACGGACGCATGCTTGACATCGCCGCCAACGCGGGGGTGAGGCTCGTCAACCGGGATCGGATGTGGCATTACACCGAAGGCGTCCAGAACTGGAACCCGATCTGGCCCGGACACGGCATCCGAATCCTGCCCGGTCCCTCTTCGATGTGGTTCGACGCGTTGGGGCGTCGGCTGCCCGACCCGTGCCTTCCCGGATACGACACGCTCGGCACTCTCGAGCATCTGCGGACCACAGCGGACATCGTCGACTTCGATCACTCCTGGTTCATCCTTACTCAGACGATCATCGAGAAGGAGTTCGCGCTGTCGGGCTCGGAGCAGAATCCAGATATCACTAATGCGGACCGCAAAGCCTTCCTGAAGTCGCGACTGCTCGGGAAGGGCGCGCCTCCACCGGTCGAAGCGTTCAAGACGCGCGGAGCGGACTTCGTCGTTGCGAATGATCTCGACGCGTTGGTCGCCAAGATGAACGGACTGACCGACGAGCACACCCTCGACGTCGGCACGATCCGTGCCCAGATCGAGGCACGTGACTTGCAGATAGCGAACCCCTACAGCAAGGACGCTCAGGTGCAGGGCATCCGGAACTCTCGGCGCTTCCTCGGCGATCGACTGAGCCGCACGGCGAAGCCGCACCGGATCCTTGATCCCGAAGCAGGACCGTTGATCGGGGTGAAGTTGCACATCCTGACGCGCAAGACCCTCGGCGGCATCCAGACCGATCTCGACTCACGTGCGCTCGGCTCGGACGGGACGCCGATCCCGGGACTCTTCGCTGCGGGTGAGGTCGCCGGCTTCGGCGGCGGCGGCGTGCACGGTTACAACGCTCTCGAGGGAACCTTCCTTGGGGGCTGCCTCTTCGGCGGTCGGGCCGCGGGCCGTGCCGCAGCCCGCGACCTCTGAGGATGGCATTCGCTTCTTCTCCGGAGCTGCTGGTGCTTCACGCCGCTCGCCTGAGGGGCCGAGTCGACCCCGCCGAGGTCGCTCGGCGCTATTCACTCGATGCCGGCGATGTGGAGGAGTTGTTTCTGGACCACGAGGCTCGCGGTTGGGTCGAGCGCGTGTCGTTCGCCGATCTTCAGGGCTGGTCGATCACCGAGCGGGGCCGGATGGAGGTCCAACGCCTTCTGTCGGATGAGCTCGATCGGGTGGGGGCGCGTGACGTCGTGGCGACAACACATACGGCTTTCGTCCGACTGAACACAAGGTTCCTCGATGCCGTGACGAAGTGGCAGGTCCGGCCGACGCCGTGGGACCGGATGGCGCTGAACGACCACTCCGATCCGCGCTGGGACGGTGATGTTCTGGAGGTTTTGAACGGCCTGGCTCGGAGGTTGCGACCGCTGGAGGAGCAACTGGCCGCCAGACTGGCCCGGTTCGGGGGCTATGCCGACCGGATCGAAGGGGCACTGGCCCGGGTCGACCGAGGCGAGACGAAGTGGGTGGACGAGCCGGGGATCGACTCCTGCCACATGGTCTGGTTCGAGCTGCACGAGGACCTGCTGGCTACCCTGGGCCTCGAGCGGGGCGTCGACGAGGAAAGATCGTCCTCGACCGATGATTTTCCGCCCGGGCCCGGGTCTTAATGGCAAAACCGTACGGATAGGGAGGTCAGATGAGCAAGATCACGCCACACCTGTGGTTCGACAACCAGGCCGTCGAGGCGGCCGAGTTCTACGCGAAAACCTTTCCCGATTCGAAGATCACCAACGTGTCCACGATCAAAGACACCCCTTCCGGCGACTGCGACGTCGTTTCGTTCGACCTGCTTGGCCAGCCGTTCCAGGCGATCAGCGCCGGGCCTCATTTCAAGTTCACGCCGGCGATCTCGTTCCTCGTCCGGTGCGCGACGCGCGAGCAGGTGGATGCCTTATGGGCCGAGCTGTCGCAGGGAGGCGAGGCACTGATGCCACTCGACACTTACGCGTTCAGCGAGCGGTACGGCTGGACCACCGACCGCTACGGGCTCTCATGGCAGGTGATGCAGGACACTCGGGGCGAGATCGATCAGGCGATCGTTCCGACGCTGATGTTCGTAGGGGACGTGTGTGGGAAGGCAGAAGAGGCAGCAGAGCACTACGCGTCGGTTTTCCCCCAGTCGAGTGTCGATCACGTCATGCGTTACGGCGAGGGGGAAGAGCCCGACCAGCCGGGCACCGTGAGGCACCTCTATCTCTCATTGGAGGGCTACAAGATCGCAGCGATGGACAGCGCACGGGAGCACGACTTCGGTTTCAACGAGGCGATCTCTTTGATGGTCTCGTGTGAGACCCAGGACGAGATCGATCGCTACTGGGACGGTCTTACGGCCGTTCCCGAATCCGAACAGTGCGGCTGGCTCAAGGACAGGTTCGGAGTGTCCTGGCAGATCGTGCCGACTGACATGGACGCGATGCTGGAACGAGGCACGCAGGAGCAGATCGATCGGGTCACCCAAGCGTTCCTCCAGATGAAGAAGTTCGACATCGCGGAGCTGAGAAGGGCATTTGAAGGAGAAGACGCACGAGTAGGAGGTCAAGCGTAATGAACGTGAACCCGTATCTGAACTTCCCCGGTACTTCGGAAGAGGCTTTCGAGTTCTACAAGTCCGTGTTCGGCGGCGAGTTCACTTCGCTCGTTCGTTTCAAGGACATGCCGATGGAGGGCGTGGACCTCCCGAAAGAAGCGGAAGAGAAGATCATGCACATAGCGCTTCCCCTCGGCGAGGACCATCTACTTATGGCAACGGACGCCATCGAGTCGATGGGCCAGAACCTGGTGCAAGGGAACAACCACTACATCTCGGTGCACCCCGACAGCCGCGAGGAAGCCGACAGGATCTTCAACGGTCTATCTCAGGGAGCAGACGTCGAGATGCCCATGGCCGAGCAGGTGTGGGGTGACTACTACGGGAGCTTGAAGGACAAGTTCGGGATCGGGTGGATGGTCAACCATGGCGCCCCACAGGAGGGCTGATTAGGGAGGGCCGTCACGCCCTTCTGGAGTCAAGGGGGACGCGGAGCGTTCCAAGGAAGGTAGCGAGCATCTCGTAGTGACCAACCAGCATCAAGAACTCGATGCAATCGCGCTCATCGAGATGCCTTCGCAGTGCCGTCCACGCGTCTTCATCGAGATCACGCTCAGTGTGCAGTTGATCGACCGCTGTGAGGATCGTCGCTTCTCGATCCGACCATGGACCCTCGGCTAGAGCGCGGGTGATCGCGTCGAGGTCTCCATCGGTGAGTCCTGCTCTGCGGCCGAGCCGGGCGTGATGCTCGAACTCGTAGCTGTTAGTACAGAGGTGTGCTACGCGAAGGATCACGAGCTCGCTCTCTCTTCGAGGCAACTTCCCCCGAGGCATCAACCTTCCGGCGAACATCAGCCATCCCCGGAACAATGTTCTGTGCCGGGCTAACGTCAGAAAAAGGTTAGGCGCGCTTGTGCCGGCGACGCGTCCTGCGACGCTGGCGATAGTCCAGTTGAGCCACCCGGTGTCGGATCGCGTTCCCGGCACGATGCGGGGATCAGTCATGCTCGTCCTCGGGCTGGGTGGTAGTCAGGCCGACCAGCTCCTCACGCGCGATCTCGAGCGTCTTGGCAAGCCCGGGCTGCGTGATTCGCTCGATAACGGGTTGGATCGCCATCCGGAACGGAAGTGCCCCCGTCATCCAGCGCGGAGCGACGATCCGGCGGGAACGCCGCTTTATTCCACGCTCCAACGCGTCGATCCCGATCTCGAGCGGTCGTCCGTGCCCGATCCATCTCGATGCCGGAAGAGCACGAGCGGCACGGGTTGCGTATCCACGACGCGTCATCTCGGTGTCCAGCTCGGCGAAGTAGGCAACGCCGACCCTCGCCCCCGATGGCCGCAGTTCGATGCGCAGGGTGTTGCCGAGGGCTTCGACGGCGGCCTTCGAGGCGCTGTAGGCACCCATGAGGGGGAGATGAAGTGCGGCGGCCAGCGATGACACCAGGAGGAAGTATCCGCGAGAGTGACTCACGTGAGGCGCCGCCGCCCAGATCGTGTTGTAGGCCCCCATCAGGTTGACTTTGAGCACTCGATCCATGACCTCGGGATTTCCGCCGGAGAGCGGCAACTGGGCGGCTATCCCTGCATTGGCCACCACGACATCAAAGCCACCTAGGGCGTCGACCACCGTCGCTACTGCCGTCTGAACTTCGGTTCGGTCCCCAACGTCGCAGACATGCCATGGGCCGTCGCCGCATGCCTTCGCCACTGACTCCAGCTTCTCGGCCTCGAGGCCGACGACCGCGACCCGGGCACCACGGCTATGGAGACGCACCGCGAGCGCGGCACCGATGCCCCGGGCCGCCCCCGTGATGAGGACGCGCTGCCCTGAAAAGCTCGTTGAGGACTCCATCACTCAGCAGCCGCGGCCTGCAGAAGGGCGTCGACGGCTCGCCGAACATCGTCTTCGTCGGTTGCCCAGTCGGAAACGGAGATCCTCATCAGGCGCATCCCTTCCCATGTGGTGCCGCTGAAAAAAGCGATCCCGTCATGTTGCACGCGCTCGATGACACGATCGTTGAAGGCGTCGTGATCACCGTCTTCGGCAAGCCATCGGACGAGCACTTGATTGAAAGCTATGTCGTTAACGATCTCGACCTTGCCGGTCTCCTTAAGTGCATCGCCGAACCCTCTTGCCAACTCGCAGGTACGGTCGACGAGCTCGGCGACCCCCCTCCGTCCAAAGGACCGCAATGTGGCGTAAACACCCACACCCCGAGCTCGTCGCGAGAACTCGGGGTTCCAATCCATCGGGTCGCGAGCCCCCTCGGTATCGCTGTGGATCAGGTAGCTCGCGTGGACGCTCATGGCTGCCTGGTGAGCCGAAGCGTCCTTACAGATGGCGATGCCCGAGTCATAAGCAACGTTGAGGAGCTTATGGGCGTCGGTCGACCACGAATCGAGTCGGTCTAAACCATCCGCCAGGCCGCGCCGGGCCTCGGATGCCCGCGCCCATAGGCCGACCGCGCCGTCTACGTGCACCCAGATCGGCCTGGTGCTGCTCTGATGCGCCTCCACTGCATCGGCAACCCCGACGAAGTCGTCGAAGGAGCCGGTGTTGACGTTCCCCGCCTCGACGCACACGACCGTCGGGCCCTCCAGTTTCCCGAGCGTGGCCCGAAGCCCTGTTACATCAACGCGCGACTGCCGGTCTGAAGGCACCTCGATCGCGCTTGCGTGCCCCAACCCCAAGAAACGCAGAGCACGAGCCACCGTCGAGTGCTTTTCCGACTTGACGACCACGTTGACGTGTGGAGCGCCTTGCAGCCCATCGGTCTCGACATCCCATCCAACCTTTCGGAGGACAGAGTCTCTGGCTGCCGCGAGACACGTGAAGTTCGCCATCTGACCGCCGGTGACGAAACCCACCGAACAATCGCGAGGGAGGTCGAGTAGGTCGAGCAGCCATCCCCGAGCAACGTCTTCGACGACCGCAACGCCCGGCGTTACGGCGTACAACCCGGCATTCTGGTCCCAGGTCGAGGTGAGGAGCTCGGCGCCGTAGGCCGCTGGGTGGAGGCCCCCGATGACGAATCCGAAGTATCGGCCGGACGAATGCGCCGTTACGAATGGTTCGAGGTCGCGTCCGAGATCGGCCACTACGTCTTCGGCGGGTGTGGAGTGTTCGGGAAGGGGACCATCGACTATCGCGCGGATGTCCTCTGGTTCGGCATGTCGATAAACGCGCCGCTCCGGAAGTGACTCCAGATACTCGATAGCCGGGCCGGTGAATGCGTCGAGTATGGCCTTCCAGTTCGACTTCTTCATCTTTACCTCCGGGCTCGTGCAGCGCGACCTGTGGCAAGGCTAGTGCCGGTCTTACTGCCTGAAGTTCGGGCATAGTCGGCACGTGGAAACGGCAACGCAGGCACTGCACCGGCTCACCTCTTATGAGCCTGGGCGCGAGTGGACCGAGCCGGCAGATGATCCTCGGATAGTGCAGGACCTCGAGGTCAACGACCTCGCTCGTCTTCCGTGGTTCTACAAACGGTATGAGGAAACATTGCCACGTGTGGCGCTCCCTCGTAACCTGCCGCCCACATCCGCGCCGGCCGTGGATGTGCTTGCCGGGTCGGCGCATGTTCCCCGCACCGAAGTGGATCTACCGCATCTCGCGCGCTTGCTCTATCTCTCGGCCGGAGTCGTCCGCACGGGAGAGAGGTCTTACGGAACGCATCTCTTCCGCGCGGCCGGTTCCGCCGGTGGGCGCTTTCCATTAGAGCTGTACGTTGCCGTTCCCGAGGGTCTGTCGATCCCGGCCGGCGTGCACTGGTACCACCCGCTAGAGCATGCCCTCGTGAAGATCGGACCGGCCCCCGACGGAAACGCCCCGGTCATAGTCGTCACCGGCATCCCCTGGCGGACGGGGTGGCGTTACAGGGAGCGTGGCTATCGCCACGTCTACTGGGATGCGGGGACCATGCTCGCCCAACTCCTTGCCCTGGCCGACTCTGCAGGGATCCCTGCCGGGCTACACCTTCGCTGGCCCGATGGAGACGTAGCAGCTCTCATCGGAGCGGATCGTGTGCATGAATTCCCGGTTGCCGTGATCGCTCTGGATGACCATCCGCTGAGGGTGAAGGGATCCGACCGCGCCACTGCCGGGGAAGTCGATGCATCACCGGTCGAGTTCCCAATAATCACCGCCGCGCAGCGAGCGGGTGAGCACGATGCCTTTGGGTTGCCCTTGGAACGCGGCGCACCGGTTGCTGTGTCTTCATCCGATGCCGAGCCGATGGAAGTCGTCGTGCTCAAACGAGGTTCCCAACGCCGTATGGATCCCACCCGCGGCCTGGCGGAAAAGACTCTGCACGCGGCTATGAGGGTGGCGATGCGCGGCGTCGCGCTTCCGCACTTCGTCGTCGTGCACGATGTCGAGGGGCTCCAAACCGGCGTCTACCGCTGGCCGGACCTGTCGACCCCCGTCCGACCAGGATCGTTGCGCAACGAGCTCTACCGGGTTTGTCTCGAGCAGGATCTCGGCGCCGACGCGGCGTTCGTCGTGATCGCGGCTACGGACGTTGCGGTGCTCGACGACCGGGAGTATCGCGAGGCCCAGCTCGTCGCCGGCGTGGTCGAAGGCCGGCTGCACCTTCTCGCTTACGCCCTGGGGGCGAGTGCCACGGGCATGACGTTTCTCGATAGTGAGATACCCGCCCTGTTGGGCGAGCCGTTGGACGGATTGCTGTTCACCTGCGTGGGGGTGCCCGAATACGAATCGACCCCGGGCGGCCTACCGGGTGCTCCCGTCTCGGTGCGAACGGTGGCACCTCGGACTGGATAGGGGCCGCTTGACCCGTTTCGTCGGTCGTGCCACCGTTGCACCCATGTCGGAGCGAACGGTTCGGGTCGCCGCCGTGCAGGCCACTCCCGTGATCCTGGACGCGGAAGCATCGATCACCAAGGCGGTCGGGCTCTTGGGCGAGCTTGCGGGTGGCGGCGTGCAACTAGCCGTGTTCCCCGAGACCTTCGTTCCCCTTTATCCCTCTGGTTCGTGGGCGCACAAGGCCGCTCGCTTCGATGGGTTCGACGAGATGTGGACGCAGTTGTGGGACAACTCGGTTGACGTTCCCGGCCCCCAGATCGACAAGCTTGTCGCCGCCTGTGCCGAGCACGACATCCATTGCGTGATGGGGTTGAACGAACGCGAGTCCTCGCGACCGGGCAGTCTCTACAACACAATGGTGCTGCTCGGTCCCGAAGGGCTTCTTTGGAAGCACCGGAAGTTGATGCCGACGATGCACGAGCGTTTGTTCCATGGCATCGGCTCGGGTCAGGACCTCGAAGTCACTGACACGCGAGTCGGGAAGATCGGCGGTTTGATCTGCTGGGAGAACAGGATGCCCCTCGCGCGGTACGAGCTTTACCGCCAAGGAGTGCAGATCTGGGTGGCGCCCACCGCCGATGATTCAGAAGGGTGGCAGGCTTCTATGAGCCACATCGCGATCGAAGCCGGAGCTTTCGTGATCTCGGCCCCCCAATACATCCCGGCTTCCGCGTTTCCCGAGTCCTTTCCGATCCAGCTGCCCGACGACGAAGTACACGGGCGCGGTGGTGCGGCGATCTTCGAGCCCGTCAATGGACGGGCCATAGCCGGGCCGCTGTACGACCAGGAAGGGATCGTCACCGCGGACATCGACCTCGGTCGCACCATGACGGCCAAGCGGTGGTTCGACGTCGTCGGGCACTACAGCCGCGACGACGTCCTCCACCCACCTGCGGTTACTTAACCCTGATCCTGCCGTCCATGAACGACCCGTGGACGGCGCACACATACCGGTAACCCTTCTTGGTCGATCTCTTGTCGAAGGTTAGCGACCAAGGTGATGTCCCTCCGCTCATGTCCGACGTCGTCGGAGCATCGGCCCCCTTGAACCCGGAGTTCTCGAATCCACCAGGGAAGACACCGTCGCCCGCTTCGGCCGTCAACTTCCGGGCGAGGTCGAATTCGAACTGCGTCATGTCTTCGCAGGGTGTAGTTGCCTCGAAGTCGGGCGGGTTGTCGGGCCCTTCACCCGAACCATCCGGGTCGCAGGCGAAGATGAACCCCTTCTCGTTAGCGAGCTTGACGCCCTTCTTGAACGGGAAGGTGACGGTGTGGAAGTTGAACTCGTACTCGAAGTTCCACTCGACCTCGTCACCTTTCCGGATGGTGAGCTTGTACGGGAAATTCGCGTCGAAGACGATCGGTCCCGATTCGTACCCCGCGTATGCCTGATAGATACGGTGACCGTCCTCTTCGCGGAAGCGCGGCTTCTGCATCGCCTTGAAGGTCGCTTCCGCTGCTGCCCTGTCACTGGCTTTGGCACTCTTGAAATACGCGTCGAGAGACTCCTGGGTGGTGACGGCGGCTGGGTCGTCGGTCACCTCGACCTTCAGCGCGGTTTCCGCGGTGGCGTCCCCGGTCTGGGGGACGATCCAGAACTCGCTGTTCTTCTTCGCATCGATCTGGACCCATGCACGAGGGCCGGAGAAGAAGCCGAACGGATTGAGAGTCGTCTTTCCGTCGAAGTGGCAGGGCGTCTCGGCGGCGGTCCCGCAGCCGTCGGGCGTGTGGATCAGGAACGGGTTCAGTGTCGTCGGAGCATCCAGGAAGTTGGGCACGTCGGGATCGGGATCGCTGGCGAACGTTCCGTAGGCGGAATCGATCTCGCGGGCGTTCTCTTCATGCCACGTGTAGGGGTCTTCGTTCTCCTGGAGTATGAGCGAGAACCCGGCGATCTTTAGTGTGTCGCCTTCCATCACCTTGACGGTCGGCGCGCCGTCTTCCTCCGGTGCCATCGCCCGGACCGTGTACGCCGGTAGTTCGCGGCCGAGGCCCGAGAGCGTGTGAACCGTAAGAGTTGTTGCGGCGCGCGCCGGGACTCCGCCCAGCATCGCTCCGATCAGCGCCGTGCCGAGGACGGCAATAAGGAACCTTCGCTTCATCTTTCCTCCCTTGTTTTGCGCCGATGGCCTAGCCCATCGGCGTTTCGCCCGATCTGCCCTGGGCGTGGCAGTCGATTAGACCCGTGCACAAGGTCACGGTCTAGTGCGGATGCCTTTTCATCCGAGCCTGCCTTGGTTAGTTACGACGGATGCGCAGCGACGCACGTTGCAGCAAACCTGTGGCTCGAGCTCTGCGGCGCTCCAGGGCGGCTCCGATGGCCAGCCCGGATGAGAACAGAGCAACGCCCCCCAAACCAGCCGGGATCCCGATCAGCACGGCTCGGCGTCTCGTTCGGAGCTCGTGGATCGGCCATCCTCGGTTGAGTGCGATCCGGCGCAACTCGGCTTCGGGATTGACGGCATGTGGGAACCCGACGGATTCGAGCAATGGCAGGTCGTTTATCGAATCGGAATAGGCGGCGCACTCTGCAAGGTCGAGGTTCTGTTCTTTAGCCAACTCTGCGACTGCCGTTGCTTTCGCGGGTCCATGCATGATGTCGCCGACGAGGCGGCCTGTGTAGTAGCCGTACTCGTTCACCTCCGACACCGTGCCGACCGCTCCATGCATCTTCAGTTCATTGGCGATCGTTTGTGCGATCTCGATCGGTGCTGCTGT
Source organism: Actinomycetota bacterium (assembly GCA_035629935.1). Lineage (GTDB taxonomy): Bacteria > Actinomycetota > CADDZG01 > CADDZG01 > WHSQ01 > DASQLQ01. The sequence continues at coordinate 76,600 of DASQLQ010000141.1, read as the reverse complement.
AACCAAGTATGTGAGGTCGCCACGCTCGCGATGACCCTCGATGACCCGGACGATGTCTTCGTAGACGATCGGAAGGATCCTTTCGGCAGCGATCTCGCGGCCCCACTGCATGAGCTCCTCGCGACTGCGGCCCTTTACCCATTCGAGCGTGGACTCGCGTGAGCGATCCATGTCACGCGTGTTCTCGCCTCTCAATCGGAACATCAGTTGTCCCCAACCCCACTGCGCGAGATCCCGCACCCGGAACATGTCGCGGTCGTAAAGCCCGCGAGCGAGGAGAAAGAGACTGGACCCCGGGATCAGGGTTTTGTCGAGATCGAAGAAGGCTGCCCGCTTGTTGTTCTCCATCTCACCCCTCCCATTCCATGGTCACCATCACCTCTTTGCTAACACACACACCCGACACCGTCAGACCAGGCAGAATGGCGCTATGTACATAGGAGCGATGAACTTCCCGGGCCGCTCGGTCGCCAAGGAGGTTCATCGGATAGCGGAGGACCGGTTCGACTTCATCGACCTCACGCTCGAGCCGCCTGCGGCCTGGCTGCCGGATGCCAAGGACATCGGCAGATTGATCAAGGAGCTCGGCATGTTCGCGGTCGGCCACACGGCCTGGTACCTGCCGATCGCATCTCCGTTCCCAGAGCTACGCGAGACGGCCCACGACCTGTACAAACGTGGCCTCGATGCGTTCGCGGATGCGGGCATCAAGTTGGTGAACATCCATCCCGACCAAAAGGTGCCGCTGCATTCCATGGACAAGGTTCGCGACATGAACGCGGAAGCGATCGGGCGACTGTCCAAAGAGGCGTCTCAGCGTGGCATCCAGCTGATGGTCGAGAACCTCGACCGGGGGTTCTCCGGTGTCGGGGACTTGAAGGCGATCCTCGATGCGGTTCCCGAAGCCGGATTCCACCTTGATATCGGCCACGCGAACTTGCGCTTGGGGCTCGGCGAGCCGAATCGCACCAAGACTCTTCTCGACGCGTTCCAGGATCGATTGAGTCACGTCCACATCTCCGACAACCGCGGCGGCGCCGAAGACCTGCATCTGCCCCTGGGGGCGGGCTCGATCGACTGGAAGGGCGCCGTACGACTGTTGAAGGACATCGGTTACGACGGGACGGTCACCCTCGAGGTGTTCTCGCGCGAGCGGGAGCATCTGAGGACGTCACGCTCCCTGTGGCTGAAGTGGTGGGGGGCCTAGAAAAACCGGGTGATCAGGGACTTTCCCCCTTATCTTGGAACGATGAACCTGAAGAAACTGGCCTTGTGGGCAGCGATCGCGTTCGGGATCTTCTTTCTGATCAATTCGCCGCGACAGGCAGCTGAACTCGTCCAGGGCCTTGGCGAGAACGCGGGGCATTGGTTCGGCGTCGCGGGGAAATCGCTAGCGAGGTTCTTCGAGTCCCTCGGTTGATGCGCGGCGACGCGCGCTACCTCGCGCAGGACGAATCGATAGTCCTGAGGGTGAGGCGACATCTGATCGTCCTCTTCGGTCCGTTCGTCCAAGCGGTTGCTGCGGTCGTTCTGGCCGTCGTCATAGGCGTGGTCGCTAGTCCTGCCGAAGGAAGCGACCTGGTGGATCTCGCAGCAGGGTTGGTGGCGGCGTTCTTCGTCGTACGTTTCGCCTGGAAGCTCTGGCAGTGGCGCGCCGACCGGATAGTCGTGACCGATCGCCGCATCTTCGAGGTGTCGGGCGTGCTTACGAGAAAAGTTGCATCGATGCCGCTCGAGAAGATGACCGACATCACATACCGGCGCTCGATCCTCGGACGCCTATTCGGGTTCGGTGAACTGATCGTGGAAACCGCAGGCCAGGATCAATCTCTCCATCGGATCGGGCACCTGCCCCGACCGGATGACTTCTATCGAACGATCACGTGGCTCGTCACGGGAGGCCTCATGCCGCGGTCCGACCCCGAGTCGGCCCTGGATCTCTACGAGGACGAATACGAGGACGACGAAGAGGACACCGGCCCCCTGCCCCGAGTCATCGTTTAGGGGTATTTCGTCCACGGGCCGGGTGCCCGCGGCTACGCTCGGGAGGTGATCAGCGGAGTCCTCGCAGGCCTTATCTCGGTCCTCACTCTCGGTTTCGAGGAGGGCATGCGGCGTTTCTATCCCTCGCACCAAACGTGGGTCAGGCTCAGGAGCAAGCATGGGCGCCGAGCGGTGAGGGCGATGCGCGAGCGCCTGATCCACGCGGCCGACAACCGCATCACACGAACCTTGGCGAACACCCTGCTCGGGCTCGTCATCGTCTGGATCGCGATCGCGAGCCTGCTCGACAAGCGCTGGTACGAAGTCGCCCTGGATGTCCTGCCCTACGTGCTCGTCGGCATCGCCCTCCTACGCACGCCGAGCACGTTACGGAGGATCGCCGAGCGGATGAAGGAGTACGAACGGGACCTGGGCGAGGACCCCGATCTCGACTACGGGACGGGCGATGGGGGCCCTACGGCGATCGCGTTGTGAGCCTGGCGGACGCTCGGCTGTATCTGGTGTCCCCGGCACGCATCTCAGCAGGCGACCTGGCGGATCTGGTCCCGGAGCTAGCCGATGCCGGTGTCGACGTTATCCAGCTGCGTGAGAAAGAGATGGAGGCCGGCGAGGTCCTTGCGCTGGGACGCCCCTTGGCGGAAGCGTGCCGTGATGCCGGTGTGCCGTTCATCGTGAACGACCGGCCAGACGTCGCTCTCGCCCTCGAGGCCGACGGCGTTCACCTCGGCCAGGACGATCTGCCGATCGATATATCTCGGCGGATCCTGCCGGAGGGGGTCCACGGGCTCTCCACCCATTCCGAGGAGCAGATCGAGGCAGCTCTGAGGCTTTCGCCCCACTACATCGGTGTCGGCCCGATCAACGCCACTCCGACCAAACCCGGTCGGGCGGGGACCGGATTGTCGCTGGTTACTTATGCCGCCAAGGTCGTGGACGTCCCCTGGTTCATCACGGGTGGGATGGCGGTCGACACCCTGGGAGAGGTGCTGGAGGCCGGGGGCCGTCGCATAGTCGTGGTCCGAGCCATCGTCGAGGCATTTGACCCTCCGGCGGCCGCAGCCGAGCTGCGCGCGCTGCTGGACCAGGTCCCGCTTTAGTCTCGCCGCCGTGAAACTGAAACCGAGACTCGATTGGCTACTCGTCTGCGTCCCGATCGCGTTCGTCCTCGAGTTCACGCACGCGGACCCGGTGGCGATCTTTGCCGTGGCGGCACTGGCCGTCCTGCCGCTGGCCGTGCTCATGGGGCACGCGACCGAAGAGCTGGCGGTGAGGTCCGGTCCTCAGCTCGGCGGGTTCCTCAACGCAACGTTCGGCAACTTGGCAGAGCTGATCATCGCCTTCTTCTTGATCCTCGAAGGTGAGCTCGAGATCGTTAAGGCGTCGTTGACGGGGGCCATCATCGGCAACGTGCTGCTGATCCTGGGCCTGTCGTTCCTCGTCGGCGGTTGGAAGCGGGAGCAGCAGAAGTTCTCCCTCGCTTCCGCCGAGTTGCATTCGTCGTCGCTCGTGATCGCCGTTGTCGCTTTGTTGATGCCGGCGCTGTTCTTCACCGCGGGCGACGTGACCGAATTTCGGACCGAAGCAGTTTCTGTAGGGGTTTCGGTGGTACTGATCATCACCTACGTGTTCAGCCTCATCTTCTCGATGAAGACGCATAAGAGCTTGTTCGCACACGAAGGCGGGCACGAGGAGGCGAAGTGGTCGGTCCGGCGCGCCGTGACGACCCTAGCCGTGGCCACGGTCTTTGTGGCCGTCATGAGCGAATTCTTGGTGGGCGCTTTGAACCACACCGTCGAGGAGCTCAACCTCTCGCCGCTCTTCGTTGGATTGATCATCGTCCCGTTGATATCGAACGCCGCCGAGCACGCCTCGGCCATCCTTCTGGCGGCGAAGGACAAGATGAGCGTCTCCATCGAGATCGCGATCGGCTCTTCCGTGCAGATCGCTTTGTTCGTGGCACCCGTTCTGGTGTTCCTGTCGCTTCTCACCGACAACCCCTTGGATCTGATCTTCACCGGCTTCGAGATTGCGGCGGTCGGGTTCTCGGCGGCGATCCTGTCCTTTATCGCCCTCGACGGTCGTTCCAACTGGTTCGAGGGCGTGCTGCTCCTGTCCGCCTACGTCATCATGGCGATTTCGTTCTTCTTTCTGTGAGATCCCGCCCGCAGCGCGAGGACAGCTTCTTCCTAGCGCTCGTCGGTGACGGAACCCCCCTTCTACTTGCGGCCGCCGTAGCCATCGTTTTCGCTGGAGGCTTCGCCGTGTTCATCGCCGCGACCGGTGACTTCCTGCCGCACGACGTCAATTTCCTCGGGCTCGACGCGACTCAATTGTGTAAGCGAAACGGCTGCAAGGTCGTTGATTTCATGATCCACGATCGCGTGGCGTGGGGCGGAGCACTGATCTCTATCGGGACGATGTTTGTGTGGCTCATCGTCTTCCCGCTGCGACATGGCGCAGACTGGGCATGGTGGACGCTAACGGCGGCCGGCATGCTCGGTTTCGTTTCTTTCTTGTCTTACTTGAGCTACGGATATCTGGATGTGTGGCATGCCATCGGAACGGTCCTGCTGTTGCCTGTTTATGTCGTGGGCCTGATTCGGACGCGATCTTTGGTTCGCTCCAAGTCGTCTCCGGCTTCGCTTCTGCGCCCGGCCCCCCTTGAATGGGCGAACCGGTTCGAGGTGGGCCGCCTCGTCCTCCTCGCCGGAGCGGGCGGCACCGCATTGGGAGGTCTGGCCATCCTGTGGGTGGGCGTCACCGGCGTTTTCGTCCCCGAGGACCTCGCGTTCATGGATGTCGTGACAAGTGACCTGGAAGCGATCTCCGAGCGATTGGTGCCTTTGATCGCGCACGATCGCACGGGATTTGGGGGCGCTGTGTTCGTCACGGGATTCACCTCGTTCCTGTGTCTGTGGAAGAGCGGCCTTCCCCCTCATCTCTGGCAGGCCCTGGCGGTCGCCGGGACCGCCTCGCTTCTCTGTGCGATCGGCGTTCATCTCGCTGTTGGGTACACCGACCTGAAACATCTCGCTCCGGCTGTGGCCGCAGCCGGCTCTCTCGCCATCGGCCTCGGCCTCAGTTACGCGCCGGGACGTAACATCCATCAATCTGCCTAGGAGGACTTGATGCCACGAGCAATCGATTTCCACGTTCATGCATCCACGGCCGAGTGGCTCGAGGGGTCTATCGGTCCGATGCTCGAGGTCACCGCCAAATACTTCCGCTCCGAGGTGCGCGTCCGAACCGTTGAGGAGATGGCGGCCGAGTACAAGGAGTGGGACCTGCTCGGTGTTCTGTTGGGATGGGATGCGGAAACCGCTACTGGTCTTCCTCCCCTGACTAACGATCGTGTCGCCGAGATTTGCAACGCCTATCCGGAGCAGTTCATCGGCTTCGCCGGTGTGGACCCGCACAAGCCTGACGCGATCGAGGAACTCGATCGGGCGGTCACCGAGCTGGGGATGAAGGGGCTGAAGATCCATCCTCAGGTGCAAGCTTTCTATCCGGATGACCCGAAGTTCGATCCCTTCTGGGACAAGTGCGAGGAACACTCGCTGCCGATCGTTGTGCACGTGGGTCAGACAGGACTGGGGGCAGGGGTACCGGGTGGCTCGGGGATCGCCTTTGATTACGGACGCCCCATGCTTATGGACACCGTCGCCGCGCGTCATCCCGGTCTCACGGTCGTGATGGCCCACTTCGGCTATCCGTGGCATCTCGAAGTGCTCGCATCGGCGATGCACAAGACCAACGTCTGGGTGGATCTCTCAGGATGGCGCCCGAAGTACATCCCCGAAGAGGTGAAGCGAGATTGCCGCGGGCGTTTGTCCGACCGTTTCGTGTGGGGGAGCGACTACCCGATGCTCGATCCCGGTCGCATCCTCGACGAGATCGGCGAGATGAAGCTCGGTGACAAGGAGGACGACATCCTCAAGAACAACGCCGCCCGCCTGCTGGGGCTGGATCTCTAGGAATCCAGGGCCGTACCGCGGCGTTAACCTCTTTAGATGACCACAAAAGAGGAAGTCCGGGACCAGGTCGAAGCGGCCCTCAAGACCGTCAACGACCCCGAGCTCGGCATCGACATCTGGAACCTAGGCCTCGTCTACGAGGTCAACATCGACGACTCCAACAACGTCAAGATCGACTACACCCTGACCACGATGGGCTGTCCGATCGGGCCGATGATCGAAGAAGAGGTCAAGGGCATCACGCGGGACATCGAGGGGATCGGCGAGGTCTCCATGGAGATGGTGATGTACCCGCCGTGGACGCCCGAGAAGATGACCCCGCTGGCCAAGTCGGCGCTCGGATTCGTCTAACTCTACTTACGCTGTAAGCCACCAGGAACGGCCCCCGCTGCGCCGAATCCTCTTCTTAGACATTTCTTTTTGAGGAGGCCCCAGATGACTTATCGCAAGAGCATCTCTTTGCTACTCAGTGCTGCCGCGATCGCCACCGGCTTGTTCGTATCGACCTCGGCCGCGGCAAAGCCCAAGACCATCGTGGTCGGGACCGATCCGGCCGGCGACTGGGGCTCCAACGTCGACGCGAGCCTCGGACCGATCGGTGAGCCTCTCGGCCAGGACCTCGTAGAAGCCTCGATCGGCATGGCAGACAAGAAGACGATCAACTTCATCATCAAGGTCTCGAGCCTTCCCCCCAATGGCGGTCTCCCCGAAGGCACCCGTTACACGTGGCAGCTGTTGGTCGACGGGAACTTCGCCGAGCTCGACGGCAAATGGAGCAACTACAGTCGTGGCGCGTGTGACCCGACCGCCGGGAACTGCCCGCCGCCTCGGGACCCCGGCTCGCAGCCGTTCCTCATCCGTGGCGACTGCACTGCCGACCAGGTCATCGTGTGCAAGGAACTCGGAATCGTGCAGGCAACCTTCGATGCTGCCTCAGGAACGATCACGATCCCGGTGCCGCTGGCGTTGCTCAAAGCCAAGGCCGGCACGAAGATCCAGGCCGGTACACAGGCCGCCTCGGGTTTCTCTGGTGTCTCGGCAACGCCGTCGGCGTTCTACTCGCACTCGGCAACGCCGTTCGACACGCTGATGCCCGCGAAGACCTTCGTGGTTCCTCGCTAGTAGCTACCTGTTCGGTAGACCATTAGCAGCTCGACTACGAGCAACGCAGCGATCTCGAGCCACGAGATCAGCCTGATGCGATCGAGTCGTTTTTGGACGTCGGGCGCCTCGATGCCATTCGCCTTAGCTCCCTGGACGATCGCTTCGGCTTCTTTGCCGTAATACGCCCCACCTGTGATGGCCGAGCCAATCACGACGGCGATCCCGACGGCGACGAAGATGTCTTGGAATTGGTACGCGCCGCTAGACGTCAGCACGAGCGTGACGCCGGATACGAGAACCCACAAGGCGGCGGGCGTATAGAAGGATTTACCCAGCCAGATCGATTCTTCGATGACGTGCGCCACCTGTTCGGCGTTACCGGCTTTGCGCATGCGGCCGGAGAGGACGTTGAACATGATCGCTCCGCCGATCCAGACGATCGCGCCGACGATGTGGCCGTACAGCAGAAGTGTCCTCATCGTTCGCTCCTTCGGTAGGGGGGTGGGCGCAAGGAGGGTAAAGCCCTCCGCCGGCCGATTATCGAAGTTCTTGACGACGGCTTGCCCTTCGTCTACTATCGAACATACGTTCGACTAAGGCAGGCCAGCAAAAGCCGATGGTCTCGACTATCGGCCAGAGCAACCGGCACTCTCCCCGCCGGTAAGGGTTCCCCGGCCCCCGGGCCTCCCTAGTCGGACTGAGAACAACCGGGGCCCGATGGGCCGCTGCCAGTCGATCGTCTCGACGATCGGCCAGGACAACAGAGCGGTCCGTTGGGCCCCCCGTTCGTTGGCCACGGTTGAGCGAGAGGCAAGGACAAAACAAGAAGTGGCCAAGCGGTACGAGGATCCGATCGAGGTTGCGACCGAAGAGGCCGGATCCGAACCCGCGCCCCTCGCATTCCGCTGGAGAGGCCGCCAGTACTTCGTCGACGAGCGACTGTCCTCATGGCGCGAAGCCGGCGAATGGTGGCTTGCGGCGGGCTCGACTGCTCCGGGGGAAGACGGCCGAGGCGATATTCGAGAACGAGACTTCTTCCGGGTTCTTGCTCATCCCGCCGGGGCTGGAGCAACCGGCGATCTTGATTCCAACGGGTTCATCGTTTCGAACTCGTCGGTCTACGACATCTATCGCGATCGCATCAAAGGCGAATGGCGGATGGCTCGCGTATGGGACTAGCGAATTATGGTGCGCTCCATGCGCACCCGACTCGATGCTTATCTCGCCGGCGACTTCACGATCCCGGCCAACGATCGATTCGGCTTCGAGGTTCGGCCCGAGGACGATCCCAAGCAAGGTGTCTCTGTCTCGTGGACCGTGCCTCCCGAGCTCTGCAACTCGGCCGGCAACCTGCAAGGCGGCATCCTCGGAGCGTTCGCCGACTCCGCCATGGGGGCTGCTTGTGCAGCGCATCTTCCCGAGGACATGTACCCCGCGCTCGTCGAGATGAAGATCTCGTTCCTCCGCCCGACCCGCTCCGGATCGACGATCCACGCCCGAGCCCGAGTGATCAAGCCCGGCAAGCGATTGCTGTTCGTCGAGGCCGAGATCACCGACGACTCAGGCGAGCTGCTCGCCAAAGTGACGGGAACAGAGGTACCGGCCAAGCCCTAACTCCGCCGAGAACGGCGCACCGTCGCCCGGCGAGTTCCGCAGCAAGCGGTTATGAGACTCCGCTCCCGAAGGGCGCGGCGTCGAATGCGCCGCGAGGACTGTCTGAGCAAGGGCGATGCGTGCGCCGCTCGCAGGCGGCTATTTAGCCGATGTCGGGGTTCGTGCACCTTCACTGTCATTCCGTGTGGTCGTTGCTCGACGGCACGATCCCGGCCGAGTCGCTGGCGTACGCGGCCCGCTATCTCGGCTTCGAAGCGATCGCTCTCACCGACCACGATTCGCTGACCGGGGCGGTGCGGTTCGCTCGCGCTTGTCGGGACGCCGGGATCAAGCCGATCTATGGGACCGAGTTCACCCTCGAGAACGGCGATCACATCACCGCCATCGCCAAGGATGCGAAGGGCTACGCGAACCTGTGCCGGCTGATCTCGGATTCGCACCTGAACAACGAACGCGGTAAACCGGCAACGACTTTCGAGAAGATCGCCGCGCGCGCTGAGGGCTTGTTCATCTTGTCCGGATGCAAGTCGGGTGAGGTGGCACGGCTGGCGGCGGCCGGGGCGATGCCGAAAGCCGAAGCCGCCGCACTGAGATGGCGGGACGCGATCGGCGACGACTATCGGCTCGAGGTCTTCGACCATCGGGGTTATGGCGACCGGCTCCTGCGTGATCGGTTGCTCGGTATCGCCAAGGACACCGGCATCCCCGCGGTAGCGACGAACGACGTGCACTATCCGGCCCCCCAGGACGCCGGCGTGCACGAGCTCCTCCACGCGATCAAAGAGATCGTGCCTCTATCGAGGACACAAGCTCTGCGCAACACATCCGAGTACTACTTGAAAGACGCCATCGACATGGCCGAGTTGTTCTACGACTGCCCGGACGCCGTCGACGAGACGTGGCGGATCGCGGAGCAGTGCGAGTTCGATCTCGATCTCGGCAGCTACCACTTCCCCGAGATGCCGTGGTTGAAAGGCGTCAGCCCGACGGGCGAGCTGGCTCGACGTTGTTACGAGGGGGCCGCGCTGCGTTATCCAACGATCACACGAGAGGTCGACGACCGACTCCAACACGAGCTCGGGATGATCCAAAAGATGGGATTCGCCGGTTTCTTCGTGCTGGTCGCCGAGATCGTGCGGCACATCAAGAAAGTGATGGGGATCCGCTGTTCATGCCGGGGGAGCGCGGCCGGTTCGCTCGTCTGTTACGTGCTCGAGATCTCCGACGTCGATCCGATCCGCTACGACCTTCTATTCGAGCGATTCATGAACGAGCGCCGCGAGGAGATCCCCGATATCGACATCGATGTCGAGTCGCACCGCCGCGAAGAGATCCTCCGTTACATCGGCGACACTTACGGCGCCGAGCAAACCGCTATGTGCTGCATGGTCGACACGTTCCGTGCCAGGGGAGCGATCCGCGAGGTGGGCAAGGCCCTCGGCATGCCTCTCGAAGAGATCGACGTCGTTGCCAAGGCGTTCCCTCGCATCGCTGCGCGCGATATCCCCGCCGCGATCGAACGCCTCCCCGAACTCGCCGGGACGAACCTTAGGGCCGGCCAGCTCGAGCAGCTGTTCCATCTCTGTCAGGAGATAGACGGGTTCCCCCGGCACCTCGCCTTGCACCCCTCCGGGATGATCCTGTCGTCACGGGACCTCATGGATCGGGTGCCGATGCAGGAGTCGTTTCAGGGCTTCCCGATGCTGCAGGCCGATAAGGACGATGTCGAAGAGCTCGGCCTCGCCAAACTCGACGTGCTCGGTGTTCGCATGTTGTCGTCGATCTCGCACGCGACCCAAGAGATCGGACGGATGACCGGCGAAGAGGTCGATCTCGATTCGCTCTCACACGACGACGAGCAGGCGTTCGAGCTGATCCGTTCGTCCAAGACTCTTGGTTGCTTCCAGATCGAATCGCCGGGTCAGCGGGAGTTGCTGGCGCGCTTCCAACCGAACCGGTTCGAGGATCTGATCATCGACATCTCGTTGTTCCGGCCCGGCCCGGTCAAGTCCGACATGATCAAGCCGTTCCTGAATCGTCGGCACGGTTTCGCCGAGTCGAACTACTCGCACGAATCCTTACGTCCGATCCTGGCGGAGACGAACGGCGTCGTCGTGTATCACGAGCAGGTCATCCGGGTCATCGCCGCGGTGACCGGATGCTCGCTGGCCGACGCCGATTACGTGCGACGCCATCTCGATGCCGAGCGCCCGGCGGCGCCCGACGACCCCGATGACAGACCGGGTCGTAGACCCGACGGATTCGGAATGACCCACGGACCGAAGTGGGAGTTCGCTCCCGGCCAGGAGCCGAAGCCCGGGCGTGGCGGCATGCCGTCGAAGCGCAATCAACAGATCGAGATCAGGCCCCCCGAGAACGACGTGGCCAAGTGGTTCGTGTCTTCGGCGATCAACAACGGCTTCACCCCGGGGAAAGCGAAAGCTTTGTGGAAAGAAGTGTTTGCGTTTGCCTCCTTCGGCTTCTGCAAGTCACACGCGGCAGCCTTCGCACTGCCGACCTACCTCTCGGCGTGGTTGAAGGCCCGGCACCCGGCAGCATTCCTGGCCGGCGTACTAACTCACGATCCCGGCATGTACCCGCGCCGTTTGATCGTTGCCGACGCTCGTAACTCCGGCGTCCCGATATTCCCTGTGGATGTGAATGCGTCCTTCAAGACCTACCGAGTGGAAGTGGATGCCCAAGGCAAAGCAGGGATACGGCTTGCTTTGGCCGACGTCCGCGACATCTCCGAGACCGAGATCACATCGATCCTCGAGGCTCGGGCCGCCGGCCCCTTCACTTCGCTAGAAGACCTGTGGCGCCGGACGGAGGTCTCGCGGCCCGTGCTCGAGAATCTCGTCCATGTGGGGGCTCTCGATTCCGTCGAGTCGACCCGCCGGCGGCGTGAGTTGTTGTGGCGCATCGTCGACCTGATCTCCGAACCCAAGATAAGAGCGGGGGCGCAGTTGGCTCTTTCGCTCGACGAGCCGGTGAGTGAATCGTTGCCCGGACTTCCGGCTTACACCCCGCTGGAGGAGACCGAAGCCGAACTCGATATCACCGGGATCGACGCCCGCCGCCACATCATGAGCCTCTACGAACCGTTGTTGGTCGAGCTCGGATGCACTTCGGGCGACAACCTGCTCCGTAAGCGCAACGATTCCTGGGTGTGGGTCGCCGGCGTGAAGGTCGCTAGTCAGACTCCGGCGATCCGCTCCGGCCAGCGGATCATCTTTCTGACCATCGACGACCTCACCGGCCCTATCGATGTGACGATCTTCGAGCGGGTGCAGCCTCGTTGCGCCCGGACCGTCTTCCATTCGTGGTTGCAACTGGTGCACGGACAAGTGCGCAAACGCGGGGGAGCGTCACGCGTTCACAGAACGGATCCCAATAACGTCGGGATCACCGTCGTGGCTGAGGAGGTATTCGATCTCGCCGAGTTGGCCCAGGACCGCAACCGGGGTTTCTCGATCAAGGATGCGATCAACCGGCAACGTCACAAGCAAGCAGCTGCGGGTCTCACCGCTCCTCGAGGAGACCTGAAACCCACCGGACGTCTATGGCATGCAAGTGGTGGCAGTGCCGGCCGTTAAGTTCTCGCCGACGGCCGGGGCCGCCGGCGTTCGGGTCAGGGTCCCCGTCCTAGTCAGCTCCTCCGCCGTCGAAACCTCCGCCTCCGTCAAAACCGCCTCCATCCGTGGCGGGCCCATCGAAGTCGCCATCATCGTGATCCCCGAGTACGGCGAAGCCACTCGCTCCGGCACCATGACCCGCCCCGGTGACCCAACTCGAACCGGGGCCCGCGTATCTGCGGCGGCGGTGTCCCACCGACACGCGCTCGGTCCGGCGTCCAGATCGGCGGGCGATCACCAACGCGAGGATGAAAACGCAAACCATCAACCCACCGATTACAACCCAAGCCACAATTACCTCCGACGAGCGGTGGGCTCCATCCATGGTGGGTCCCAACCGGTGTCGGCCGGCTCGATGAACGTCCCCGGTTCGACGACCTCGTCGATCGCATCCAGCACTTCGTCGTCCAGACGGAGGTCTGCGGCCGACAGCAGGTCGTCAAGTTGCTCCATCGTGCGTGGCCCGATGATCGCTGAGGTAACGGCCGGGTGAGCAACGGCGAACGACAGTGCCATGTGCGCCAACGGCATACTCGCCTTCTCGGCAACGACTACGAGATCCTCGACGAGGTCGAGCTTCCGCTGGTTGGCCGTCCGCGTCAGGTCGAACCTGTCGGCGATGCGTCCACCGTAGTTCTTGGCTCGGGTCGCACGGGAGTCCGACGGGATGTCGTGGTCCCGGCGATATTTGCCTGCCAACCATCCACCGGAAAGCGGGCTCCACACGATGACGCCCATCCCGAACTGCTGCGCGACCGGCAACACGTCGGTCTCGATGTGTCGGGTGAAGATCGAGTACGGCGGTTGTTCGCACACGAAGCGTGTCAGCCCGCGGCGCTCCGAGACCCACTGCGACTCGACGATCTGCCATGCGGGAAATGTCGAACATCCGGCGTAGCGGATCTTTCCCTGCTGCACGAGAGTGTCGAGCGCACCGAGGGTCTCTTCGAGGGCAGTGACCCCCGGCTCCGGCCGGTGTATCTGGTAGAGGTCGATGTGGTCGGTCCCGAGACGCCGAAGGCTGTTCTCGACCTCCTGCATGATCCACAGACGGGAGTTGCCTTTCTGGTTCTCCCCCTTGCCCATCGGTCCGTGGACCTTCGTCGCGAGGACAACGTCGTCACGTCGATCCTTGAGCGCCTTGGCGACGATCTCTTCAGATTCCCCCCAGCCGTAGATATCTGCGGTGTCGACAAAGTTGATGCCCGAATCCAAGGCTTTATGGATGATCCGGACGCAGTCGTCATGGTCGGTGTTTCCCCAGGATCCGAACATCATGGCGCCGAGACACTGGACGCTGACCCTGACGCCGGTGTTGCCGAGAACCCGATATTCCATCTCTATTCCTCCCGCGGCGAGCTCGAAGATGCCACTGTAGTCCGATGAGTACACCGATCCTCCATGTGGATATGGATGCGTTCTACGCGTCCGTGGAATCCCTCAAAGAGCCGAGCCTTCGAGGCAAGCCGGTCATCGTTGGGGGGCAGGGGGGCCGGGGAGTCGTCACCTCGGCGTCTTACGAGGCTCGCGAGTTCGGGGTTCATTCGGCGATGCCGATGGTTAGGGCCCGTCGGCTCTGCCCCCATGCGGCCTTCGTCTCGAACGACTTCGACTCCTACCTCTTCTATTCGAAGAAGATCCGGGAGATCTTCAACTCTTTCACCCCTCTGGTGGAACCACTGTCGCTGGATGAGGCGTTCCTCGACGTATCGGGGTCGCGCAAGCTATTCGGCCCCCCCGAGTCGATCGCTGCTCAGGTCAAGCAACGGATAGCCGATCTAGGACTGGCCTGCACGGTGGGGGTAGCCCCCAACAAATTCCTCGCGAAGCTGGCTTCGGCCCGTGGCAAGCCCGATGGTTTGCTCGTTGTACCCGAGACACAGATCTTGGAGTTCCTACATCCGCTCCCCATCGGCGCCCTCTGGGGGGTGGGGCCCCAGACAGCCAAAGCCCTCCAGCGCCTGGGCTTGAAGACCGTGCGGGACGTGGCAGCCGTCCCGCGACGCACCCTCGAACGGGCGGTCGGCGAGTCACTTGGATCACATCTGCATCACCTTGCACATGGGAAAGATGATCGCGTAGTCGTGACGCGTGAGGCGGCAAAGTCGATCGGCTCCGAGGAGACCTTCGCCCACGATCTCGATTCCACCGAGCAGATCCTCCGAGAGGTGTTGCGACTCGCCGACCGGACGGCCGAGAGGCTTCGCTCGAGCGGCTTCTGTGGGCGCACCATCACGCTCAAGATTCGCTACGCAAACTTCACCACGATCACGAGGTCCAAGACCCTGTCTGGAGCGATCGATACGTCGCCGGAGATCTACGACGTGGCTCGCAGCTTGTATCTGCGGTTGGAGAAAGGCGTCCAGCGGATCCGATTGGTGGGCGTGTCGATCGGGGGACTCGAGCCCGGCCCCCCGAAGAGGCAACTCGGTCTGATGGAAGAATCACCACAGCTAGTCCGATGGAGCGAGGCCTCCAAAGCAGTCGATTCGATCAGGGGGCGGTTCGGCCGTGGATCCGTCGGACCTGCTCGCTTGCTCGATGAGGGTAGTTAGACCCGAAACCCTTTCTATAATCAGGAGGACCGTGCCTCTTTCGGATCGAGAACAACAGATCCTCCAGCAGATCGAGAAAGGCCTCCTCACAGAGGATCCTGATCTCGCGTCCTTGGAGCCGGAGGATCCCTCGTCGGCCGGCCGCCGGATCAAAGTCGGCGCCCTCGTCTTCATCTTGGGGATCGGCTTCTTGGTTGCCTTCTTCGCCACGAGCTGGCTGCTCTTCGGCCTCGCTTCGTTCGGAGCGATGGTGGGAGGAATCGTCGTGATCGCCACGGCAGTGCGAGATCTAGCCACTAAAGGATTTCGCGACTTAGGACGCCGAGGGTGGAGCGACCTTTTCGGGGACTGGGAAGGAAAGTTGCGCGACCGGTACCGCAAGTAGAGGGACGATGTTGTGCGCGATACAAAAAGTTCTCCGAAAGGCCCCTTTCAGGTTGCCGCGCCGAGACCGCGCGCGCTAGATTCTCTCCTCACGTAGCGCAGGGGGGGAAGTCCCGAAGTCCAAGCGGGCGGGAAGAAATACAACGCAGTTTTTCTAAACAAATGTTCTTTTCTAGCCGGGAGGTCGCGCGCTCTGATGGATGGTTTCACCGCAGATCAGGCGACACGTTTTACGGGTTGCACACCGCATCAACTTCGTTACTGGGACCGGATCAATCTGGTGAAACCTTCGGTGCAGGCTACCGGTGGACGACCAGGTGTCCGTCGCCTCTATTCGTTCCGCGATCTCGTCGCGTTGAAAGTCATTCGCTCTCTTCTCGAAGGTGGGATGAGTTTGCAGCGCGTTCGTCGCGCGATCGAGTATCTCCGCAAGAAGGCCGGGCTTGATGAACATCTGTCAGAAGTGAAGCTCGTCACCGACGGTCACAGCATCTTCAAGATCGCTCGGACCGACGGCGAGATCCTCGACGCTCTGCGCGAGGGACAGATGGCGTTCTTCCTGGCGCTCGACGACATCGCCCGGAGCATCGACGGGAAGGTGGCGGAGTACCTCTACGACAGGGAAGAGTTCATCGCGGCCTTGCGGCGGGTCGAGTCAAACCTCGAGCGAGACCTGCCCGAAGAGACCCGAGTACGCCTCCGCGCTGCCCGTTAGGACTCACCTCCGCCAGCACCGCAGCCGGTGAGAACAGGGCCCCGGCCCGCTGGATCCAGCCGGCGTCTCGCCACAGCTCGGTGCGGAGGGAGTGCGCCAGCTTGACGGCCTCGGCCCCCTGGGCCTCGCTGATCGCCAACGGCCCGTAGGTGGCGGCTTCGAAGAGCTCGATCAGACGCAACGCGGGTCGTGGCGGGACCCTTTGCATCTTGATCAAACGTCCTACGTAAGTGTGGGCGGACTCTGCCGGCGACCTTGCAGACGCCAGATCAGAGGCAACCTGTTCGAACTCGGCGAAGGCTGCCCCCGCCACCGCGCTTGGCGTCTTCGCGCGACGGTAGCGCCGACGGTTAAGCACGAACTTGACCAGGGGGATCCCAATGAGCCAGATGGCTGCGAGTCCTCCGAAGATCTGCAGCAGTCGAAGGAACGAGTCCTGCCACGCATCGGGGTCGGTGCGTTGCTCCCGAGCCGCGTTCGCTCGTCCGGGCCTGACCTCCGCAGGATCCCTGAATCCTCCCGGGCCCTGGCCTCTGCGATTCCCGCGCTCTGCAGCCGGGTCGAGAGCCGGTGGGTTAACCCCGGCACCGGGGTTCTGCTGCAAGGTGTAAGCCGGGGGAGGAGCAGCTTGGCGCGGTGTGGGCTCGAAGGCCACCCACCCCACCTCGTTGAAATACACCTCCGGCCACGCGTGAGCGTCGTTACCGCGCACCACGTAGTGGTTCGGTCTCTCGATGCTGGTCTCTCCGGGGAGGAACCCCACGGATACCCGCGCCGGGTACCCAAGCATGCGAGCCAGGACGGCGAAAGCCGTTGCGAATTGTTGGCAGTAGCCGGTCTTCGTCTCTGTGAGGAACTCGACGAGGTAGTCGGCCGATGCCAACGCTTTCACTTCGACCTCATCGACCTCAGCCTTCCCTGGGAGTTGGTGAAGGTACGTGCCTCGGAAGCGGTTCTGCAGCAGCAGCAGTTTCTCGAACCCTGTTTCTCCCTGTTCCGACCATCGTTGAGCGATCCGATAGATACGGCTGTTCTGGAGCGGGCAATCGTTCTGTCCTTGAGCAGGAGGACAGAAGTCCTTGGGGACCTCGTAGACGTTCTCTGGGAGGAAGGTCGGAAGCCCGGCCGAGCTTTCGACGTCTTGGATCGAGGGGATCGTGCTGTCGTTCATCGAAGCGAAGTTGACGTTGGGCGTGAGTGATCGGACTTGATACTCGAGTCCTTCGACGAGCGGTTTGTTCAACTCCACATCTCCCGTTACGGGATTGAACTCGAGCGCGTCGTTGTATTCGTCCGCCTCTTCTCCTTGAATGGTGACGCTTTCGGGGAGGGATACGGCGGGGACGAGCTCCCCTTCGAGTCCCTCAACTTCGTAATGCTGGAGGAGATCGACGCCGGGCTGGGGAGCGGGCACCTCCGAGGCGACACGTCCGTTGGACATTGACTCGCGGTTGGCTTCGGGGTGCCACGATTCGCCATCGAACAGGGTGAGGGTCACCAGCCGCCAGTACGAGGCCTGGGGAGCATCGACGGAGAACAGGATGTCGTCTGACTGTTGGACCAGCTTGGGGGCGAGTGACACAAGGGTGTCGATCCGGCCTCCACCTCCGCCCGGGCCGGTGGGACTCCTCCAGGAGAGGAGCCCGGAGCCGATCGCCGGCAGGAAGACGGGCGCCACGATCGCGGCGGCAAGACACGACGCACCCATCTTCCGCGCCAGTGGCCCGGTGGTGACCTCCGTGTCCCAGCGTCGGGCCGACCATGCTGAAACCCACCGGCCCCAGGAACGGAGACGGTGAGCCGATTCCAGTCCGAGATACGTGAGGAGGCCCAGCAGGAACAGCACTGTGAAGAACTGCGCGCCGTCAGGTATCCCCACTATCAAGACGAACGAGAACATCGCTGCCGAAGCGATCGCAACCACCAGGGGTTGCCGCCATCTAAAGGTTGCGATCTCACCCAGCGTCGCCAGGAGCCACATCGCTGCGACCATCATGAGCACGTAGCCGGGGCGCAAGGGGACGGGGGCATAGTCGACATTGCTCAGCACATAGGCGCGCTGGACGTGTTCGCCGATCTGGCGGAACGCCCCGATCGTCGGCAAGCCGAAGAATGTGTTCGACGCAGCGAAGACGAGACAGAGGTACCAACCGAGTGTCCCAACGGACACCACTAATGAAACCCACGAAGCCAGTCCGATCCGCCGACACAGCAATGTGATGCCGACGGCTATAAGCATGCCGAGCATCGCCGGGCCCGGGTAGTCGCCTTCTTGGAAGACGCGCGAGAACCCCACCAACGTGACCGACAGCAGCGCGGCGAGTCCTAGGCGTGCTCTGGCTTCAGATCCCATCTCATCTCACCTGTCGAGGCACGGGTCGAGAACGAGGCCCATGCGGCAGCGAATCGGTCCCCGGGTCCGAGGACGAGTACACGCCCACCTGCTCTGGTGACCAAGGCGGCGACTTCGCGTGTCGTGCGTTCGCCTTGCCATCTATCACCGGTCGATGCCGTTCCGTAGCGATGGGCGGGGAACGACACGGCGATGATCTGCCGGTAAACGCGTCGGAGTCGGGCGAGAGCAGCACCTACCTCGGGCTGGAGCGTCCCGGTCACGATCACCAATGTGGCCTCGGCCCCAGGGCGCGCCTCGAGCTCGGCCAGCCGCGCCAGCATCATCGGATCCGCTTCCTTCGTGTTGCCTTTCGGCTCCAGTGTTGCGAGCAGATCGAGGCATCGATTGAAGTGATCGGTGCCTTTGCCGGAGGGAAGACCGGGATGGTGGGCTCCGGCCAAGCGATATCCATAACCCGCGCGCTGATACAGATCCAACAAGGAGGCGGTTGCCGAGATGCTCCGCTCGAAGGAGGCGTGCTCACCAAAAGCACCGTAGGGAAGCCGCCGGTCGTCGATGACGACAGAGGCACGCGTGTGCCACGGCGTTTCTTCGTGGCGGATCATGTACTTCCCCCGCTTCGCGGTCGACGCCCAATGGATCTTGCGGAGGTCGTCACCCTCGACGTAATCGCGGATCGTGTAGAAGTCCTCACCTTGGGGGCCGGTTGCGTGCCGGATGCTCGCGCGCGCAACGCTCTGCCGTTCGCCCGTGTCCTTGGGCATCAATAGACGTTCGATGCGGGGATGCACCACGAACTCGGACACACCTAAGGCTCTGGAGCGCAGTCTCGCCAGTCCGAAGGGATCGGCGGTCTCCACCTCGAGAGGTCCGATCTCGTACCTGCCACGTTGTTCCGGCCGAAGGGGTAAGTCGGCATTCCGATGCCCTCCGGCTTCGAGTCCGGGAAGAACGAAGCGAGCCCGTCCGGCGAGGCCAACGGGTACATGGTCGTCGAGCATGACGAGCGGTGCGCGGCCCTTGCCCAGGTTCTCGATCGTCAACGTGACCGTCACGGGCTGATGGGCCCGAGCTCGTTCGGGCGTGATGCGCCGCGACACGGTCAGATCGTGCCGACTCACCCTCACGACGGCTATAGCAATGCCGACGAGGGCAAGCATCGCGAAGCCGAGTTGTTCGACCGCCTGGGACCCAAAGATCCGTCCGGCGACCCACAAGGCGATGCCGGCTGATGCGAGTAGGAGGCCGCGGCGTGTCGGCAAGCGATTAGTCCCTAGTCAGGCTTGGGCCCGCACCGGGACAGTGGTGCGGTCGAGTAGACCCCGCAGAACGTCATCGGCGTCGGCGCCGCGCATCTGTGCCTCTGGCGACAAAAGGATGCGGTGAGCGAGGACCGGCACGGTGAGGTCCTGGATGTCGTCCGGCACGACGTACTCGCGACCGCGCGATGCGGCCAGGGCTCGAGAAGCTTTCAATAAGTAGAGCGACGCTCGCGGGCTGGCGCCCAGATAGATGTCGGGGTTTTCTCTAGTCGACTCGGTGATGTCGACGATGTACTGGCGCAGAGCGGGTGCGCAATGCACCTCGCGAGCGAGTTTGACCAGGCTTGCGATCTCGGTGGCGTCGGACACGGGGCCGAGATCATCGAGCACCTCGTGTGCACCGTGACGCTCGAGGATCTCCAACTCGGATTCCCGACCCGGGTAGCCCATCGATAGACGGATCATGAATCGATCGAGCTGGGATTCCGGGAGGGGATAGGTCCCCTCGTGCTCGATGGGGTTCTGCGTTGCGATGACCATGAACGGGTCTTCCAGTTCGTGAGTGACGCCGTCCACCGTTACCTGGCGTTCTTCCATGCATTCGAGCAGTGCGGACTGCGTCTTGGGGGAGGCGCGGTTGATCTCGTCTCCGAGACAGATGTTCGAGAACACGGCTCCGGGCTTGAACTGGAACTCGCCCGTGCGGGTGTCCCATACGTTGACGCCGGTCACGTCGGAGGGCAGCAGATCCGGGGTGAATTGGATGCGGGACCACGAGCATCCGAGCGACTTGGCCAGGGATTTCGCGAGCATCGTCTTGCCTACGCCCGGGACGTCCTCTAGCAGGAGGTGTCCCTCCGCGACGAGAGCCACGGTTGAGAGACGGATCACTTCCTGCTTGCCTTGGATCGTCTTCTCGATATTGGTGACGATCCGTTCGAAGCTCTGCTGGAAGCTCCCGAAGTCGGTTTCGTTGTCCGCCATGCCGAGAGCCTAAACTCAGCCCAGACCTAGTAAAACTGAAGCCAGACACGAACGCCGCCGGTCTCGACCGGCGGCGAAAAACAGAAGGGGCTAAACATGGCGGGGTGGGGAGACGACCCGGAGCTCGAGCGACTGCGTGGTTTGGTCGACGATGGTTGGGAGGTCGTCGAGATAACCGACGATCCTGATGCTGCCGGAGGGCCGGCCGACACCGTCAAGCTCTCGAAGGACGGAGAGACCCAAGAGGTCACCTCGGACCACTTGGCGTTCCACCACTACGTCGAGTGGCTCCGGGGAGAGCAGCAGCAGTAACTCACGCCCCGTAGTCATCCGCTTACCCTCAGCAAGCAATCGCTTGCGCCAGCAAGCAATGGTCGCTATGGTGCCATTCCTGTAAGTGCCTCCGGCCGCACTGCTGCGTGGCCGTCCCGGTTGGGTCCGGGTTTCCCCAGAGGCGTCCGATGCAAGACGAAAAGGAAGGAGACGCGCCCATGCGCCTGCGTCCATTCAACGCGCGCGGTGTGGCTGTCGCTTGTTTCGCTATCTGTGCTCTCCTGGCGGTCCAAGCTCCCGCACTGGCAAGGCAGAACCCGCGTCCCGTGCTCGACTCGGCTCCGGCCGGGGTCCAGTACGGGGATACGGCAGTAGTAACCGGTCATTTCGAGAACGGGACCGGCGACGAGGAGATCACGCTGCAGAAAGAGAAGGACGGGCAGTGGAAGGACCTCGCTACCAAGTCGGTCAACGAGAACGACCGGGTGTCCTACGAGCTCGACGATCTGGCCAAGACTGCCGACTACCGGCTGCTCTGGACGTCTCCGGACGGCACCGCCACACCCAGCGACGGGCGGGCGCGGATCCAAGTCGCCGCTCGGGTGAAGCTGGACGTTTCCGAGCGCGATGTCATGTCCGGTCGCAGCGTCAGGTTGAGGGGCTCGGTCCTCCCCGCCGTCTCCGGTCGGGAAGTAATCCTCCAGGAGAAGGTGCACGGGGCCTGGCGGTTCGTGACGCGGGAATCTGTCGCCGATGGACGCTTCAGCTACCAGCTGGACATCAAAAGAAGGAGTAAGGGCTACCGGCCCTTGCGTGCGATCTTCCGAGGTGACGAGAAGAACACCGAAGGCGACGACCGCAGCTTCATCCGCGTTTACTCGCGCAGTCCGGCGACCTGGTACGGGCCTGGTTTCTGGGGCCAAAGGACCGCCTGCGGCGAGCGTCTGCAGAAAGGGACGCTCGGCGTTGCCCACCGGACACTGCCGTGCGGGACCAAGGTGAGCCTGCTTTATCGCGGGAGAACCATCACCGTGCCTGTGATCGACCGAGGTCCGTACGGTCACCACTACGACTGGGACCTGACTCAGGAGACGGCCGAACGACTCCGCTTCCGTGAGAGCAGCACGATCGGAGTCACCCGCTAGCCCTAAATTGGGGCGGATTGGCAGGGAACTCTCTATATACTCAGCGCACTTTGGGAAGAGCGCTTGTCCTGAATGCGTCTTACCAACCGCTCTGCGTGGTCGGAGTACGTCGAGCGCTCGTCCTCGCGCTGAAGGGCAAAGCCGAGGTCATCCACACGAACGGGATCACCTTCCATTCCGAGAAGATGGAGATCCAGGCCCCCAGCGTCGTCCGGCTCAATTACTTCGTGAAGGTGCCGTACCGGTCCCGCGCCTCTCTAAGCCGGCGAGCGGTCTTCGTGCGGGACAACTTCGAGTGTCAGTATTGCGGGCGGACGGCTGAAAACGTCGACCACGTGGTCCCCAAGAGCAGGGGAGGGCGACATACGTGGGACAACGTCGTTGCCGCCTGCCGGCCCTGTAACTCCCGCAAAGAGAACCGCACACCGGCAGACGTCGGCCTGAGGCTGAAGCGACCCCCCGAGCCCCCACACGACAGCGTGTGGATCGTTGTGGCGGTCGATCGGGTCGATCCCCTGTGGGAGCAGTACCTGGCGCGCCCCAAACGCCACTCCGTCCCCGCCTAGCGGGTTCTTTGTTCATGTCATAGGGGCGATTTGGTTCGTGAATCGCCTCTATGTGAACAAAGAACGGGTCGCGCGACCGCCTAGATGTGAACAATGAAAGGGCAAACGCATGCAAACGTGCGCGTCGCGCCCTCCTGTGGCTGCTGAGGGAATTACACGAATGTAATTGGGGTGGTAAATGTTGACTTCAGGGCGCTGAGGGGTCAATGTTGCCCACTAAGTGGAGCGTTGTGGAGGGAAGTGGGGTCAAAGCCCCGGTTCCGGGCGCTACCACGTAGGCCAGCGCAAGGGGAGTCGGTTGTTTGTCCTTCACCGGGGAGTTTCGCCACACGATCGACGCGAAAGGGCGTCTGATCGTCCCGTCTCGCATGCGGGACGAGCTCTCTGGTGGCGCGATCGTGCTCACTCGCTGGCTCGAGGACTGCATCGCTGTCTGGTCGCAGCAGGGCTGGCAAGAGATGGAGTCCAAGCTCCGCGAGGCCGGCAGCTCGTCCCGGGACGCACGGAACTTCGTCCGTCACGTGACCTCGAGCGCCTACCCCGACGAGGTGGACAAGCAGGGCCGGATCATCGTGCCGCAGCGACTGAGAGACATGGCCGGGATCACCAAGGACGTAGTGGTGATCGGAGCCCTGAATCGTGGAGAGCTGTGGAGCCCGGACCGCTGGGACCAGGAGAAAGAGACCGTGGACGAGGGGCGGCTGGCAGAGCTGGCCGAGGGTCTGAACTTCTAACTGGAGGGGGAGCGAGCCATGAGCACTAGAGGCTTCGTAGAAGGAACCGTACGGATAAGAGAAGTGACCGAGGGCCTCGCCCTACTAGCCCTCACGGGCTCGACGGTGGGTGGGTTCCTCGGGATGGTCGCCATCGCAACGAGGGCCCTAGGACGATAGCGATGTGGATCACAACCCCGTCCTCGTCGACCGAGTCGTCGAGCTGCTGTTGCCCGCACTGTCAGATGGGGGAGTCGTCGTCGACGCCACGCTCGGGCGCGGCGGACACGCCAAAGCTCTCCTCGAAGCTGCGCCCGCGATCGAGCTCGTCGGGATCGACTGGGATGACGAGGCCCTGGCGCAAGGTGGGGCCAACCTCAGCGCGCACACACAACGCGTACGGACTGCTCGTGCAGACTTCGCGAGCCTCTCGTCCGTACTGGAACGATTCGGGATTGCGTCGGTTCGCGGAGTCCTATTCGACTTTGGAGTTTCCTCACCCCAACTCGATCGACCGGAGCGCGGCTTCAGTTTCCGCCACGAAGGGCCGCTCGATATGAGGATGGATCTCTCCAAGCCGCTCACGGCTGCCGAGATCGTCAACGAATACCCCGAACCCGATCTTGCCCGGGTCATCCGCCGCTTCGGTGAAGAACGTTTTGCCAATCGGATCGCCCGAGCCATCGTCCAGTCTCGGCCGCTGCAAACGACGACGGAGCTAGCCGAGGTCATCAAGACGGCGATCCCGGCCGCGACGCGCCGCACCGGCGGACATCCCGCACGGCGCAGCTTCCAGGCGTTGCGGATCGAAGTCAACGACGAATTGATCCAGATCGACCGAGCTCTGGAGCAAGCGATGGATGTGTTGGAGGCGGGGGGCCGGATCGCGACACTGACCTACCACTCGCTCGAGGATCGCATCGTTAAGCGCGCTTTCGCCGCGGAGTCGCGGGGGTGCACATGTCCGCCGGACTTTCCCGTGTGCGTCTGCGGTGCAGAGGCGCGACTGCGGCTGGTCACCAAACGACCTGTCAGGCCGGAGACGAATGAGATCGAGCTCAACCCGCGCGCCTCGGCTGCGAAGCTGCGGGTCGGGGAGCGGTTGGCGACGGCCGTCAACGGGGGGACTGAATGAGCGCTCTGGCCCAGGTCCTGCGGTCGAAGCAGCCGGCGCCTTCGCTCCGCTTGTTGCGGCGCAACAAGAAGGACGTCAGAGGCTCCTCGGTGCGCGGCACCCTCACGATGGTGGGAGTGGCGTGTGTTCTAGGTGGATCGATCATCTTTGCGGTGCTCCTGGAGCAGGTGGTTCTGGCCCAGTCGGCGTTCGAGCTCGGCACGTTGCGCCAGGACATGGCTGCGGCCGAGTCCCTTCACGAGGAGCTGCTGCTGGAATCCGCAAAGCTCGATAATGCGGCTCGGATCGAACGTTATGCAAGACAATCGCTCGGGATGGTTGAACCGGCACCGGGGACAGTCCAGTACGTCGTAGCAGACGTTCGAACAGGTACTTCGCTGGCGCAGACGACCGTCCAGCGTGGTTCGTCCGGCAGGAAAGCGACCAGCTCGGTGGTTGGACCCGCCTCGGCGGTGGGCGCCGGCTACGGAGCCTCGCCCTGATGCCGCAGCGATCTCAGGCGAATAGAGGGAGGCCGACCCGTGCGTCGGCCTCTTCCGCGTCTCGAACCCGGAAACGCGGACTGTCACGTTCGGCGAAGCGCCTGATCTTCATGTTCTTTGCGTTCACCCTCAGTTTCGGGGCCATGGCGGCTCGCCTCGTTGTGCTCCAGGTGGTCGAAGCCCCTGCGTATGTGGAGCTCGCAAGCAAACAGCGTGAGCGCGAGATCATCATCCCTGCGCGCCGTGGCGCGATCCTCGATCGTTCCGGCGAGCCACTGGCGATCTCTGTTGACACGTTCATGGTCTACACGGATCACATCCATCTCGAAAACGCCCGCAAGACGGCGGAGAAGCTGTCCCGCGTCCTCGACGAGGATCCAGTCGACATCGAACGTTTGCTGCAGCCTTCGTTCGAAGGTGACCAGTTCGAGTTCCTGGCCCGGCAAGTCACTCCAAAGGTCGCGCGCCGGATCAGGTCGATGGAGCTCGATGGCATCTACATGAAGGTGGAGCCCAAGCGGTATTACCCGGGCGGACGACTGGCAGCTCACGTACTTGGATTCGCCGACATCGATGGGAAAGGCCTGGAGGGGATCGAAAGCCAGTACGAGTCGATCCTGCAGGGCGAACCGGGTCGGCTGACCAACGAGCAGGATCCCACTGGGGAACTGGAGTTGCCGCAGGCCGGGTCGTCCGAGCAACGGTCGGTGCCGGGCCGGTCCCTGTTCCTGACACTGGATAAAGAACTGCAGTACTTCACCGAGCTCACGCTCGCGGATGCCGCTCGGCGATACCACGCGGAAGCGGGAAGCGCGATCATCATGCGCCCCGATACAGGCGAGATCCTCGCGCTCGCAAACGTGCCACAGTTCGACGCGAACGAACCCGGAGAGTTCCCCTCCGAAGTGCGCCGTAACCGGGCACTGACCGATGTCTATGAGCCCGGTTCCGCATTCAAGATCGTTACTGCTGCGGCCGCTCTCGAGAAACACGTGGTGACGCCTCAAACCACGTTCACGGTTCCTGATTCATTCGACTACTCGGATCGAACGTTCCACGATTCTCATCCGCATCCAACAGAGCAGATGACTGTCAGCGAGATCATCCAGGAGTCTTCGAACGTGGGGACGATCCAGGTGGGTCTTCGTCTGGGAGGTAAGCGACTGGATCGAGCGGTCAAGAAGTTCGGTTTTGGTACCGAGACTGGACTCGATTTCCCGGGAGAGTCCAGCGGCATCGTTCTCGACCGGAAGGATTGGACGGGTCCCACGATCGCGACGATCCCGATCGGCCAAGGTATCGCCGTCACTCCCATGCAACTAGCGACCGCGTATGGAACGCTTGCCAACCACGGTGTCGAGGTGGAACCGAAGTTGCTCTACGCGACTCTGGGCGCATCCGGAAAGGTTGAGCCATCGAGCCCGGCCGCCACGCGCCGGGTTGTGTCGCGGGCTACCGCCAGGAAGATGACGAAGATCCTTCATAGGGTGGTCGAGAAAGGCACCGGGGTCGAAGCACAGATCCCCGGTTACGACGTAGCCGGGAAAACGGGGACGGCTCAGAAGCCGCTGCCGGGAGGAGGGTATGGAGACTCCTGGGTCGCGAGCTTCGCCGGCTTCGCCCCGACGAGACATCCTGCGATCGTCGTCCTGGTCACGCTCGACGACCCCAGCCCGATCTGGGGAGGTTCAACCGCGGCCCCCACATTCAGGACGATCACCGAATACGCGCTGCGCCACCTCGGTATCGCTCCCACGAGCAATGCGGAGAAGGCCGTGCGTGAGATCGAGGCGGAAGTCGCTGAAGAGCCCGCGGCACACGACTAGCATCGATCAAACAGATGGCAGCCAAGATCACGGCAACAACCACAGGACAGCTCGCGCGCTCGCTCGGAGAGCTCGTGCTGGATACCGATGGGGATCGCGAGACCGGTGTCTCAGGCGTCGCCTACAACTCCGCCAAAGTCGAGCCTGGAGACATCTTCTGTTGCGTGGTCGGGATGACCTCGGACGGCCACGAATTCGCCAGAGCTGCGATCGAGCAAGGGGCGGTCGCTCTGTGCACCATGCGGAAGTTGGACCTTGGCGTTCCCGAGATCTGTGTCAGCGACACCCGTCGGGCTCTCGCCCGTTTGGGGGCCGCGATGTTCGACTACCCCGCCGAGAAGCTCATGCTGCTCGGCGTTACGGGAACGAACGGCAAGACGACCACGACATACCTGATGGAGTCGATCCTGACGGCAAGTGGTCGTTCGCCGGGCTTGATCGGCACGATAGAGACCCATGTCGGTGGGGAGGTCCGGCCCGGTCTCCGAACGACGCCGGAATCCCTCGATCTTCAAAAGCTGCTGGCCGAGATGGTTCGGGTGGGTGCCGACTCGGTGGTGATGGAGGTCACTTCGCACGCGTTGGTGCTGCAACGAACCGAGGGGCTTGTTTTCCACGCGGCCGCTTTCACGAACCTGTCCCAGGACCATCTCGATTTCCATCAGGGGATGGAGGAATACTTCGAGGCGAAACGGTCGCTATTCACGCCCGAGCGCGCGCAACGTGGGGCAGTGAATGTGGACGACGTGTACGGCCGGAAGCTGGCCGAGAACAGTCCCATCCCTTGTCTGACTTTTGGTCTCAGCCGAGAGGCGGATGTTCGGGCGGTTGACGTGGAGCTCCGCCCCCAAGGCAGCTCCTTCCGGATCGTCGCACCGACAGGCGAGATTGAAATCGAGTCCGGGCTCGTTGGTGGCTTCAACGTCTACAACTGTCTCGCGGCGGCGAGCACGGCTCTGCAGGCCAGTATCGAACTGTCTGCGATCGAGCAGGGCCTGCGAGAGCTCAAGGCAGTGCCCGGTCGATTCGAATCGATCGACTCAGGCCAGCCTTTCGCCGTCATCGTCGATTACGCACATACACCCGACTCGCTCGACAACGTTCTGCGGGCAGCGCGCGATGTTGCGGACAAGAGCTCGGGACGTGTGGTGTGTGTCTTCGGAGCTGGGGGAGATCGCGATCGCGCGAAGCGTCCGCTCATGGGCGCCGTGGCAGCTCGCCTCGCAGACAGTGTCATCGTCACTTCCGACAACCCTCGTAGCGAGGACCCGCACGCGATCGTGAACCAGATCCTCGAGGGCGTTACTGCCGAATCGGCGGATGGTCCCGACGACGTCCTCGTAGACCGCACCAGCGCGATCGAGGCGGGGATAGGGCGTGCTCGGCCCGGGGACGTGGTGGTGATCGCCGGTAAGGGGCATGAGTCTGGGCAGGAGTTCGCCGATCACACGATCCCCTTCGACGACCGCATCGTTGCCCGGCAGGTGCTCGCGGCTCTGGGATGGACGGGGGGAAGTAGATGACCAACATCCTGATCGCCGCTGCAGTTGGACTCATATTCGGGCTCTTCGGGACACCAATCGCGGTCAAGAGCTTCCGCCGGCGCGGCTGGGGCCAGCTGATCCGTGAGGAAGGTCCCAAGGCGCACTACGAGAAGCATGGGACCCCGACGATGGGCGGCCTCGTGATCATGGCCGGAACGATCGTTGGCTACGCGCTGGGCCACATCGGAACGACCGGCCTGTCGCAGCCCAGAGACAGCGGGATCCTTGCCTTGGGGACGATCGTGGCGCTCGGATGTCTGGGATTCGCCGACGACATGATCAAGATCCGAAAGGCGCGGTCACTCGGGCTGCAGAAGCGCGCGAAGTTCCTGGGTCAACTCGTCATCGGTCTGCTGTTCGCCTTCATCGCGATCGAGTTCGTCGACATCGGAACCGACATGTCGCTGTTCCGTTCGACCGCCGTGAACCTGGGCTTGTTCTTCTATCTGTGGGCATTCCTGATGATTGCCGCTTCTTCCAACGGCGTGAACCTGACCGACGGTCTGGACGGCCTGGCCGTCGGGTCCGCGGCGCAGGTGCTTGCCGCATTCGTCGTGATCGCTTTCTGGCAGTTCCGTCACCCCGGTTTCTACGACCTCGTTGCGACGGGGTCGGATCCCTTCGACATCTCGCTGGTGGCCGCTGCCCTGTTCGGATCGTGTGCGGGTTTCCTCTGGTGGAACACCGCCCCGGCCAAGATCTTCATGGGGGACACCGGCTCGCTCATGCTCGGCGGAGCGAT
The DNA here is from genome assembly GCA_035629935.1 of Actinomycetota bacterium. GTDB lineage: Bacteria > Actinomycetota > CADDZG01 > CADDZG01 > WHSQ01 > DASQLQ01. The sequence continues at coordinate 47,587 of DASQLQ010000141.1, read as the reverse complement.
GGCCGTATTCGCCATCCTCCTGAACACGCAGATGCTGCTTCTGATCCTGGGTGGCCTATACGTCGTCGAGACGATGTCGGTGATCGCCCAGGTGGCGATCTTCCGCCGGACCGGGAAACGCATCTTCTTGATGGCCCCGATCCACCATCACTTCGAGCTTGCGGGGTGGCCGGAGTTCACGGTGATCGTCCGGTTCTGGGTGCTGTCGGGTCTCTCGGTCGCGTTCGGGCTCGGTCTCTTCTACGCCGACTTCATCAGTAAGGGCGGCGTCATCCCGTGAATCCATACAGTGGGAAACGCGTCGTCGTGGTCGGTCTTGCCTCGAGTGGCATGAGCACCGCCAAGGCCCTGCTCGGGCTCGGTGCGAAGGTGCGCGTGACGGAGGGCTCGACATCGGTCGAGATCGAGGAGCGGGCACTCGAACTGCGCGCCGCGGGCGCCACTGTGGAAACAGGGGCACACGATCTCACCCATCTCGATGCGGATCTAGCCGTCGTCAGTCCGGGCGTGCCACCAGCATCGACGGTGATGCGAACGTTGGAGTCGACGGGGATCGAGATCGTGAGCGAGATAGAGATCGCTTATCGCTTGTCCCGCGCTGATCTCCTTGCGGTAACGGGAACGAACGGCAAGACGACGACGACCAGCCTGCTTGCCGGGATGCTCTCCGAGGGAGGCTTGGATACCGTCGCGGCAGGGAACATCGGCTATCCGCTGATCGATGCGATCTCGTCGGTGCCCCCGGGCAACGCGATCGCGGTCGAGGTCTCGAGCTTCCAACTCGCCACGACGGTTCATTTCCGTCCCAAGGTCGCGGTGATTCTGAATGTTGCTGAAGATCACACCGATTGGCATGGTTCCTTCGGTGGGTACGCGGCCGCCAAAGCGAAGATCGTCGCGAATCAACAGCCGGAAGATGTGTTCCTCCCGAACGCCGAAGATCCCGAGGCGACGCGCATAGCCGACGGGGCGGTGGCTCGCTTGGTGCCTTTCTCGGTAAACAGGATGCCGGACCACCAGCCCTCGATCGGGGTCGAGGATGGACACATCGTCTGGCGTCGCACTCGGATCATCCCCGTCGAGGACGTTCCACTTCCCGGAGTGGCTGGTCTCGAGGACACCGTTGCGGCTGCGGGGGCCGCCCTCGAGTACGGCATCGACGCCCACAGCGTAGTGCGAGCCATCCGAGCTTTCCGTCCTCTCCCACACCGGCTCGAGGTGGTTGCGATCGCAGACGGAGTCACCTACATAGACGACTCGAAGGCGACCAATCCTCACGCGACGCTTGCGGCCGTCCAGGGTCTGACCGACGTCGTGCTCATAGCGGGAGGACGAAGTAAGGGGATCGACCTGTCTGCTTTGAAGGGAACGGTGCCTCCCGTCGTCGGGGTCGTTGCTCTGGGAGAAGCTGCCGATCAGGTCCTCGAGGTATTTGAAGGATTGGTCCCCGCGCAGCGAGCGGACTCGATGGAGCGCGCCGTGGCCTTGGCTCGCGAGCAGATCGGTGCCAAAGGATCCGTCTTGTTGTCGCCCGGCTGTGCGAGCCTGGACATGTATGAAAGCTATGCAGCGCGCGGTGACCATTTCGGCGCGTGCGTTGCAGCGCTTCTGAAGGCCGATCAGGAGATCGAGTAGCGATGGCAACAAGGCAGGGAGTCGTAGGGGTCAGGGCGCGGTCGCGCGCACCGGCACAGACCCTTGGCCGCGGGCATCCGGCCGTCTTGCTATCCGTCTCAGTGGGGTCGTTGTTAGTGCTTGGTTTGGTGATGATCCTGTCGGCCAGTTCAGTGACGTCTTTCGCCACGTACGACTCATCGTTCTTCTTCTTCAAACGCCAGTTGGTCTGTGCGATCATCGGGGCCGGAGCGTTCATCTTCTTCGCTCGTCTCGACTACCGGAAGCTGTCCGGAAGTGGCTACCTCCTGTTCGCCGGCACGTGTGCGTTGCTGGTAGCAGTGCTCATCCCGGGTCTCGGTATCACCGTGGGGGGAAGTGCCCGTTGGTTGGGATGGGGACCGCTTTCGTTCCAGCCATCCGAGATGGCGAAACTGGCTTTCGTTCTGTTCGCGGCCGACGTGTTCTCGCGCAAGGATGAAAAACTTCTCGAAGGTTTCTCGCACACAGTCTTGCCGCTGATGCCCGCGATGGGACTGTTGGTGTTGCTGATCATGAAACAACCCGACATGGGCACGACGTTGGTAACGGGCGCGATCGGCCTCAGCATGCTCTTCGTTGCAGGAGCACCACTTCGGTTCCTGCTTCCCATCGGTCTCATCGGTGTAGCGGCGGCCTCGTTCGGGGCATTGGCGGCGCCCTACCGCCGGGCCCGGTTGCTTGCGTTCATGGATCCCTGGGCCGACCCGCTGTACACGGGCTACCAAACGATCCAGTCGTTGATCGCCTTGGGTTCCGGTGGATGGTTCGGGGTGGGCTTGGGAGCGAGCCGCCAGAAATGGATGTACATCCCAAACGCGCACACGGACTTCATCTACGCGATCTTGGGAGAGGAGACTGGAGCGCTCGGCACGCTCGTGGTGCTCGGGCTCTTCGCTTTCATCGCATTCCTCGGCATAAAGATCGCCCGTCGAGCTCCAGATCGGTTCGGCATGCTCATCGCTTCCGGGATAACCGTTTGGATCTGCTTCCAAGCTCTAGTGAACATCGGAGCGGTGACCGCCGCGCTACCTATCACAGGCGTTCCGTTGCCGTTCGTTTCATTCGGGGGAACATCGCTGGTGATCTCGTTGATAGCGATGGGGATCTTGACCAGCATCGCCCTGCACTCCAAGCCGCCTCGGGGACAGAAAAGGACGGCTCGCCGGCCCGCTTCGAGATGAACGTCGTGCTTGCCGGCGGCGGTACCGCCGGTCATGTGAACCCTGCTCTGGCGGTTGCGGAAGCACTCGCCGACGCAAGCATCACCTTTGTCGGAACCGAACGCGGGGCGGAGACCAAGCTCGTTCCGGCTGCCGGTTGGCCGCTTGAGCTCGTAGACGTCGTTGGATTCGATCGATCCCGACCGTGGAGCTTGCCTGCCACGGGTGTTCGAGCCATCCAGGCGACTCGGGGTGCTACGGCTCTTCTCAAGAAGGTGAACCCAGACGTTGTCGTAGGGATGGGTGGGTACGTAAGTCTGCCGGTAGGTGTGGCTGCGGCGAGGCTCCGGATACCTCTGGTGTTGCACGAGCAGAACATCGTGCTCGGACTGGCGAATCGGGTTCTCCGGAGGGCCGCCCGTCTCGTCGGGGTGTCCTTCGAAGAAACGTTGGTTCAAGCAGGGCCCCGTGGTCGGTACGTGGGGCTTCCACTTCCTCGTCGACTGGTCGAGTGTGATTGGGACCGGGAGCGCAGTGGCGCCATAGAGAACTTCGGTCTCGATCCGGTCAGGAAGACTTTGTTGGTTTTCGGTGGGAGCCTGGGGGCGCAGAGCATCAATCAAGCAGCAGCCCGGTTACCGCAGCTGTGGTCGGACAGAAAGGACCGTCAAGTGGTGCACATCGTCGGGTCGAGGCACGATCCGGAGACATCCGCGGCCCCCGGTGATCTCGTGTTCAGGAGCGTTGGCTTCGTCGAGCGCATGGAAGAGGCGTACGCGGTCGCAGATCTGGCTATCTGCCGCGGCGGCGCAAACACGGTCGCAGAACTGGCGGTTGCCGGCCTGCCGTCGATCGTCGTTCCCTATCCACACCACCGCGACCGCCAGCAGGAGAAGCACGGCCGCGTCTTGGAGCGTGCGGGAGCTGCAGTTGTCGTACAGGACTCCACGGTGACCGGCGAATCATTAGCAGCCCTGGCAGACGAATTGCTCTTCAACGAGGCGCGTCTGGAGGGGATGAGCGCCGCGGCCCGGACCTTGTCGCGGCCCGATGCGGCTCAGGCGATGGCTTCTCTCGTGCGCGAGGTTGCCGGGTGAATCTGAGCGGCGTCGATCGCATCCATTTCATCGGGATCGGTGGTGTAGGGATGTCGGCCATCGCGAAGGTCCTGGTGGAACAGGGACGGGTGGTGGCCGGCTCCGATATGAAGCGTTCGAGGGCATTCACCACCTTGGAAGCCATGGGGGCCGACCTTCGCATCGGCCACGATGGGTCCGCCGTCGAGGGGGCCGATCTGGTGGTCGTGTCGTCGGCGATCCCCGAAACCAATCCGGAGCTCGTGGCGGCCAGGGCGCGAGGCCTGCCGGTGATCAGCCGCGGCGAAGCGCTGGCCGCGATCCTGGAAGGCTCGAAGCCCATCGTGGTCGCCGGCACTCATGGGAAGACGACTACGACCTCCATGATCGTGTCGATCATGCAACGGGCGGGAGCGGAGCCCACCTATCTGGTGGGCGGCGGCTTGAACGACGCCGGCACGAACGCGCGGTACGGGCAAGGCGAGTACTCCGTGGCTGAGTCCGACGAGAGTGACGGATCCTTCCTCCTCTTGAGCCCTTATGTCGGGGTGGTAACGAACGTCGAGGCCGACCATCTCGACTACTGGCACACCTTCGACGCGATCAAGGAGGCATTCGAGCGTTTCATCGGGGCGACCGACCCTGCGGGGACCTGCGTCCTTCCGGCATCCGAGGAGGGGTTGAGGGGGAATGCTCAGGCTCGCGTCATCACGTTCGGTTCGGGCGGCGACGTATCCGCAAGCAACGCCGAAGCAGCTTCCCAGGCGACCAGCTTCGATATGTCGATACCGGGAGGTGACACGCGCAGGGTCGAGCTGCGGGTGCCGGGTGCGCACAACGTGGAAAACGCGTTGGCGGCTGCGGCCGCGGGCCTCGCTGCAGGTATCGAGATGGACATGATCGTCGAAGGCCTGAAGGCCTACCGGGGTGTCGAACGCCGCTTCCAGGTCAAAGGAGAGGCCCGCGGCGTGACGGTGATCGACGACTACGCCCACCATCCAACCGAGGTTCGCTCGACCCTCTCGGCGGCGCGGAGTGGCAGCTGGGGACGGATCCTCGCTGTCTTTCAGCCGCATCGCTATTCGCGCACGGCGCTTTTCGCCACGGAGTTCGGATCCTCTTTCGCCGACGCCGATGTGGTGGTGATCACTGATGTGTACGGGGCCGGTGAGGAACCGGTGCCCGGTGTCACAGGGAAGTTGGTGGCCGATGCGGTTTGCTCGCGTTTTCCCGGCCGGGCGGTTGCGTACCTGCCCCACCGGGACGAGCTGATCGGATACCTGACCCGAACCATCCGTTCCGGCGACGCACTCCTTACTTTGGGTGCGGGAGACGTGACCTCTGTCGGCGAGGAGCTGCTAACCCGACTGGACTCCGTGTGACGGTCGAGTCCCTATATGCGGCTCTGGAGGGGAAGGTTGCCGGAACGATCCAACGGGACGTTGGGCTGCGTGGTCTGACCACATATCGGCTCGGGGGCCCGGCAGCCTTGTTCTTCCAGCCCAAGAACATCGACGATCTCGAGATCCTGTCGGCTGCAATGACCGAGCCGGAGGCGGTCGATGTGCTCATCCTCGGGCGCGGGTCGAACCTAGTCGTCTCTGATTCGGGGTGGCCGGGTCTTGTTATCCGCCTGGGATCCGAGTTCTCCACACTCGACCGATCCGCCGGGGGTCGAGTAGTCGCCGGTGGGGGAGCGGCATTGCCGCAGCTCTGCAACTGGGCAGCACGCCGAGGACTAGCCGGCGTCGAGTTCGCGATCGCCATCCCCGGGTCGGTCGGAGGTGGCGTTCGTATGAACGCTGGTGCCCATGGCGGTGACCTGGCCCAGACCCTTACTTCGGCAACGGTTTTCGATATCGACGGTGCTGCCGTCGGTGAGCGCAGTAAAGAGGACCTCGGCATGACGTATCGCCGGTCTTCCCTCACCGACGGAGAGATCGTCCTGTCGGCGGAGTTCGCACTGGAAGAAGACGATCCGGCCGAGGTCAAGAGCCGGGTCGAGGGATATCGCAAGCACCGGGCTTCTACTCAACCCCCCGCGGTGCAGAACGCCGGAAGCGTGTTCAAGAACCCTCCTGGGGATCATGCGGGCCGCCTGGTTGAGGCAGCCGGCCTCAAGGGATTCAAGGTCGGGTCGGCGAGCGTTTCCGAGCTGCACGCCAACTTCTTCATCGCAAGTGGACCGGCGAACGCCCAGGACGTCTACGACCTCGTCCACGAGGTTCGCTCCCGGGTTCGGGATGCCTTCGGCATCGCCCTCGAGCCGGAGGTTCGATTCGTTGGAGCGTTCGAAGAACACATCTCGGAGCACCGGTGAGCCGTTCCGGGGGACCCGCTCCCCGCCCCGAGCGGATCAGCACCGATCCACGCTTCTCACGCCGCCGTCGGGCCGTGGAGCGATCGCATCGAAAACGAACGATCAGCACGATCGCTGCACTCGGTCTCACGGGGGCGGCGATCTGGGGAGCGTTCTTCTCCCCGTTACTGAGGGTCAAGCACGTGCGGGTTGTCGGCGCGCAACACACGACGTCGGCACAGGTCGCAGAAGTCGCGGGGCTCGATGAGGCAGACAACCTCCTCCTTCTCTCGACGGAGGACCTGGAGCAGGAGATCCTCGAACTTCCGTGGGTTGCGGATGCCGAGATCGACCGACGCCTCCCAGACACCGTCCGCGTGAGGATCGAAGAGCGCGAGCCGGCTTTGGTGATCGAGATCCCTTCAGGTCGTTGGACGATCGATGCGCACGGCCGCGTCCTCCAGAAAGGTCGGGCGGCAGAGAGCCTCCCCATCCTGAGCGGTGCGATCACGGGGGAGCTGGAACCGGGGGAGCAGATGACTCACAAAGGTGTCGTCGGAGGCCTGAAGGTGTGGCGCTCGTTGCCGCGTCGACTCCGCAAGAACATCGTGGCTCTGTTCGCCCCCTCCGACGAGCGCATCTCGTTCTCGTTCGCCGACCACACCCTGGTTCGTTACGGCTCCTCGCGGGACCGGATGGCCAAGCGCCGGGTCCTGCTGGCGCTACTACAGAGGATGAAGGAGCGCGGGATGCGGGCGTCATACATCGACATCCGGGTGCCGACCAATCCGGCCATCTCACCACTTGCTTCGCCCAGCGTTTCGCCAACACCGACCGCGCCTCCGGCGCCCACTTCTGCCGTTACACCCACGCCCACTCCCTAGTTCGCGCGCCGCTAGTTGGTTGACGTGCGCCGGTCAACTGCTATATTGCTCAACCATTGGTACAGGTTGACATAACTCTAAGCCTCAAGTTTAGGGTAAGCAACATAGAAACCCCTGTTGACCTGGGCAGATGCACAGAAGGCAGCAGCAACCCTTGAAGCATCAAGTCGCACTTGAAGGGTGAGGAAGGAGGAAAAGTGGCAACTGGACCACAGAATTATCTCGCCGTGATCAAGGTCGTCGGGATCGGTGGGGGCGGTGTGAATGCCGTCAACCGGATGATCGAGGTCGGTCTGAAGGGTGTCGAGTTCATCGCGGTCAACACGGATGCTCAGGCACTGCTGATGTCCGACGCCGACGTCAAGCTGGACATCGGACGTGACCTCACCCGAGGACTGGGTGCCGGTGCCGACCCCGAGGTGGGCCGGCAAGCAGCAGAGGAGCACCGTGACGAGATCGAAGAGGTACTCAAAGGATCCGACATGGTGTTCATCACCGCCGGCAAAGGCGGCGGAACCGGAACGGGCGGAGCCCCGATCGTGGCCGAGATCGCCAAATCGATCGGAGCTCTCACGATCGGTGTCGTAACGCGTCCGTTCACTTTCGAGGGACGGCAGCGTGCCGTGCGAGCGGAACAAGGGATCGCGAACCTGAAGGACAAGGTCGATACCTTGATCGTCATCCCGAACGACCGGTTGCTCGATGTCGGTGACGAAACCACTTCGGTCCTCGAGGCGTTCCGCATGGCCGACGAAGTGCTCCTCCAGGGCGTGCAGGGGATCACCGATCTCATCACCACGCCCGGCCTGATCAACCTCGACTTCGCGGACGTACGTGCAGTCATGACGGACGCCGGTTCTTCCCTGATGGGGATCGGTCAGGCACGCGGTGACGACCGGGCATCGGAAGCGGCGAAAGCAGCCATCTCGTCGCCACTGCTCGAGGCTTCGATCGACGGAGCGCGAGGCGTTTTGATCAACGTTGCCGGTGGATCCGATCTTGGCATGTACGAGGTGAACGAGGCGGCGAGCATCATCTCCAAATCGGCTCACCCAGACGCCAACATCATCTACGGAATGGTGATCGACGACACCCTCGGCGACGAGGTGCGCGTCACGGTTATCGCAGCCGGGTTCGACCGCTGGGGGCAGCTCGAGGCGGACACTCTCGTGCGGCCCGAGGAGGAGATCTTCTCGATCCCGTCCGTGGACGAGGCCGCAGAGCCTGCGTTCCTGGGCGAGACCGAGCGGGAGAGATTGGTCTTCGACGCAGAAGAGGACCTCGACATCCCATCGTTCCTTCGTAACGAATAGAAGGAGCCGCAGAAACTTCCCCGGGGCGGGGCCGGCATCAGCCGGTCCCGCCTTTTGCGTTGGCCGATGGCCGAGTCCATCACCTGTGCGTTGGCCGATGGCCGAGTCCATCACCTGTGCGTTGGATGCTCGACAATCAGGTCATGAACCTGGATCCGAGCCTCGACCACATCACCAGCGAAGGTGTCGATCTCCTCGTCGATAGCGCTGCTCGCGAGCAAGGTGTCGTAATCGCATTCAGCAGCCGCATCGGTGGCGTCAGCCCAGCCCCCTTCGAATCACTCAACCTGTCCTGGCGCGAAGGGGACTCTCCGGACTCCGTCACGGAGAACCGAAGGCGACTGACGCGCGCTGTGGGCCTGAGCCCCGACTCCCTCGTTCTCGCACGACAGGTCCATGGAGCCGATGTGATCGAGGCCGGGGGGGACGTCGACCAGGACGAGCCCGGTGACGTCCTTGTAGCGAGCGAACCGGGTGTCGCCGTCAGCGTCCTGACCGCCGATTGCGTGCCGGTCATGCTTCTGGGAGAGGACAAAGTGGCCGCCGTCCACGCGGGATGGCGAGGGATCGTCGCCGGCGCGATCGAAAAAGGGATCGCCGCCGTCGAGACGCCGAAGGCTGCGTGGATCGGACCCTCTATCCATGCCTGCTGTTACGAAGTCGGTCCCGATGTCGTTTCGGCGTTCGAAGAACGCAATCTTCCGATCGCGGATTCCTGGCACGTGGATCCTGCTCGCGCCGCTTACGTCGCTCTGAAGCGAGCCGGCGTGGAGAGGATCGCGGCAGCGCCCGACTGCACGTCGTGCAACCCGAGATACTTCTCTTATCGACGTGACGGCACCACCGGCCGCCAGAGCGGCCTCGTGGCTCTCCTCTGAATGATGGATCTGAAGGCAAATCACGATGAGGTGCTCAGCCGGATAGGAGCCGCCGCCGGCCGGTCCGAGCGAGCTGCTGCTTCGGTCACCTGCGTTGCCGTCGGGAAGACGTTTCCGGCAGATGTGATCGTTCGAGCCGCCGAAGCCGGCCTCAAGGATCTCGGCGAGAGCCGCGCTCAGGAACTGAAAGAGAAGTACGCGGTTCTCGGTGATCGGGTGCGGTGGCATTTCGTCGGCCACTTGCAGACGAACAAGGTTCGCTATGTGGCCGGCATCGCGACGTTGATCCACTCCGTCGATCGGTATGGCGTAGCCGAGGCGATCGCCCGGCGTGCGCGTTCGGTCGGCAAGACCCAACAGGTACTGGTCGAAGTCAACGTCGCGCGGGAGTCCGCCAAGCATGGTGCCGATCCGGCACAAGCGATCGCCCTCGCCCAGGAGGTCGACGAGCTCGAGGGCATCGAGGTCAAAGGTCTGATGACGATGGCCCCCTTCTCCGAGGACCCCGAAGAAGCCCGCCCGTACTTCAGAGAGTTGGCGGATCTCTCCCAGGTTCTGATCGCCCAACTCCCGGGGGCGGCGGAGCTCTCGATGGGGATGACGCGCGACTTCGAGGTCGCGGTCGAGGAAGGCGCAACGATCGTCCGGGTTGGCGAGGCCATCTTCGGACCCCGCCACAGGTCCCTATAAGTCCAGGGGAAGGCTGGGGTCGCGGGTTAGTCTTCGGGCATGGCGGGGATCTGGAGAAAGACACTCATATATCTAGGGCTCGTTGAGGACGACGAGCTCGATGACTATTACGACGATCTCGAGCCCGAACCCGCGGCTCCACGACGGGCGGCGGGACCCCGGGCCACTCCCCGCGCGAACCCCGGGGGCCCCGAGGGCGTCGTCCGGCCGCTTCCCACTGCGCCTCCTGCGATGTTCCACCTGGTGATGCCGTCGACGTTCAACGACGCCCAAGAGGTGGGGGACAAGTTCCGGGACGGGTTCTCCGTGATCATGAATCTGCAGGGTGTCGATGCGGTGCTGCGACGACGACTGATCGACTTCGCGAGCGGGTTGGCCTACGGCCTCGCAGGCTCGATGCAACCGGCCGCCGACAACGTTTTCCTGATCACCCCGAACGGCGTCCAGGTATCGGCTGAGGAGCGCCGCCGGTTCTTGGAGGAGCGGGGCTTCTTCAATCAAGCTTGAGCCTTAATGAATCCCCTGGGCATCCTGTGCATCGCCATCTACGCCTATTACGTGGTCATGATCCTGAGGATCATCCTTTCCTGGCTCACGATGGCCTGGTCGCCTCCCCCCTCCTTCGACCCAGTCGTGCGGGTGATCTACGACCTCACCGAGCCGGTGATGGGACTGTTCCGTCGTTACATCCCGCCTATGGGCGGTTTCGACCTCTCGCCCATATTCATCTTCATCCTCCTGAGGATCATTCAGAGCGCCTTGGGGTGCAGATAGCCGGGAAATCACCGCCGTCTTGGTGGATGGTTCTGGGATACTCGGTTTAGGAGGCGATCTCAGTGGAAGTTAGTGCTCGAGATATTCAGGAACAGCAATTCCACGACGCCTGGCGTGGCTACAACCAGGAAGAAGTCGACGACTTCCTGGACGATCTCGCCGGGACGATCGAACGTCTTACGCGCGAGAACGACGCTCTCCGCAATCGCGTGCGTGAACTGGAGGAGACAGCTCATTCGTCTCGTTCGACGGAGGAGATGTTGAAGAAGACGCTCCTCAACGCGCAGCAGACAGCGGACCAGTCGATCGCCGAAGCGAAAGCCCAAGCCGAGAAGATCATCTCTGAGGCCAGGGAGAAGATCCAGGCAACGGATCACGACATCGAGGGCCGGGTCGCGGGGGCCGAAGAAGAGGTTCGCCGCCAGCTCGACCAGATCAACCACCGGTATCGATCACGCAAGAGCGAGCTCGATGAATCCCTCGTGCGGTTGGAGTCCTTCGAGAACGCGATCAAGAAGCGCCTGCAAGTGTTTCTCGAGCAGCAGCTCACCGCCCTTTCGACACTCAGCGAGAAACAACAACGTCCGATCGTCGACGAGCCCGAGTTCCCCGTCACACAAGCTCCCGTGCAACAGCAGGCTCCGGTTGAAGCGTCCGCGTCCCCGGAGGCGCCGGCTGAAGAAGACGTTCGACCGCAGGACGTCGCCGAACAGATCCAGGTCGTGCAGGAGGAGGCCTCCGAGGACGGCACCGTCTACGAGTTGGACTCGGAGGAGTCGACGGTCTTCGACAGTCTCCCTCGACCCGATGAAGACGCGGCTTCGCTCGACGATTTCCGGCCGTTCGACGACGATGCCGCAGCCGTCGAAGGACGTCGCAAGCGTCGCCTCTTCAAGAAGCGCGTCGACGACTGGGCCTAATACCTAGATGACCGCGCTGATCGGCGGTTCGATGCTCCTGATAGCGGGATCGGCTATCGCGCTCGTGTTCGGCTGGATCAGCGCGGAGGCGAACTTGATCTGGATCTCGATCGGAGCAAGCGTCGGCGCCGGCATCCTTCTCGCGCTGGGCTACTCACGAAGTAAGCAGGAGATCCGTGGCGGCGGCCGTCGTCCGGCCCCCACTTCCGATGAAGGATAAGAGCTAGGCCTTCTCGAGCCCGATCGACACCCGGCCCCCATCAACCTCGAGCAGTGTTGAGTAGGCGTCGCCGGGAGCGTCGGCCACATTGATCGTCGGTGCCAGCACTTCGGATCCGATGTAGTCCTTGTGCACATCTAACGCCGCGCTGATGGCTGCCGTGTCCGAGTTCACCCACAGTTGGATCCGATCCTCGACCGCAAGTCCCGAGTTTTTTCGCAGGTCCTGGATCGCTCGAACCACCTCGCGTGCGGTCCCTTCGGCGATCAGTTCGGGGGTAAGGGTCAGGTCCAGTGCCACGGCGTAGGGGCCTTCTCGAGCCACATGGAAATCCCCCTTCTGATGTACTCGGATGTCTAGATCGTTGCGGTCGAGCTCGACAGGCTCGCCGTCGAGTGTGATCGTGACCTTCCCTTCGGCATCGGCGGTCGCGGCTAGTGAATCTGCGTCCTCGCGCGCGAGCGCCTTTGCAACGTCTTTCACCCGTCCGCCGAAGCGGGGCCCGAGGGCCTTGAAGTTGGGCTTTATCTCGTAGGAAACGAAATCACCGAGGGTGTCGGCATGCGCGACCTGCTTCACATTGAGCTCTTCTTGGATCAACTCCTGGACGCTGAAAAGATCATCCGCTTCGGCGCTGGGGGTCAGGACCAAAGCCCTGCTCAGTGGTTGCCGGATCCGCACCTTTGCCTCGGTCCGGGCCGATCGCCCCAGGCCTGCGACGCGACGAGCAAGTTGCATCTTTCGGCGCAGCTCGTCGTCCCGACGATCGTCATTCGGCTGGGGCCAGTCACTCATGTGCACCGAATCGGATGCATCGGGCAATGGGCCGGTGAGATTCGTGTAGAGCTCCTCCGCGACGAAGGGGGTATAGGGAGCGCTCAACTGAGACACCGCCACCAGGCACTCCCACAGCGTGACAAAGGCCGCCTGCGTGTCGGTATCGGCACCCGATTTCCAGAACCGCCGGCGTGAGCGACGCACGTACCAGTTCGAGAGGTCGTCGACGAATCGGTCAAGACGTCGTCCACCGGTCGTGGGATCGAAGTCTTCGAGAGAGTCCGTCGCCACCCGGATCGTGTCGTCGAGCTCGGCAAGGATCCATCGATCGAGCTCAGACCGCTCTGCCAGAGGCACGTTGTGGGTGGAGGGATCGAAATCCTCCAAGGAGGCGTACGTCACCCAGAACGAATAGGTGTGCCACAGCGTCAGCAGGTACTTGCGCATCTGCTCTTCGATCAACTCGGGGCCCACACGCCTCGGCGACCACGGTGTTCCGGCGGTCAACATGTACCAGCGCAGCGGATCGGCCCCCTGCGCGTTGCAGACACTCCAGGGGTCGATGATGTTGCCGAGCGACTTCGACATCTTGCGACCGTCGGCGTCGATGATGTGTCCGAGCACAACGCAGTTCTTGTACGAGTTGCGACCCTGTACGAGCGTTGCCACAGCGAGCAACGAATAGAACCACCCGCGCGTCTGGTCGATCGCTTCCGAGATGAAATCCGCTGGGAACCGGCGTTCGAAGATGTCTTCGTTCTCGAACGGGTAGTGCCACTGGCCGAAGGGCATCGAGCCCGAGTCGAACCATGCGTCGATCACGCTTTTGACGCGCTGCGATTCCTTGCCACATTCGGGGCAGGGGAAAGTGATGTCATCGACGTGAGGCCGGTGGGGGTCGAAGCCGGCCATGTCGCGCTTCGACAGTTCCCCGAGCTCGGCGAAGGAACCCACGCACACAGCGTGCTGCTCCTCGCATCTCCAGATCGGTAGAGGTGTGCCCCAGTAGCGATCCCGCGACAGCGACCAGTCGACGTTGTTCGCCAGCCAGTCCCCGAAACGCCCGTACTTGATGCTCGGCGGTTGCCAGTTCGTATCTTCATTGGACGCCTGGAGCTGGTCCCTGATCTGTGAGGTCCGGATGTACCAGTCCTTGCGCGCGTAATAGAGGAGTGGCGTGCCGCAGCGCCAGCAGTGCGGATAGGCGTGCTCGTAGTCCTCGACCCGGAAAAGACGTCCCTTCTCGGTGAGGTCTTCGATGATCCTCGGATCTGCATCCTTGATCCACAGACCTGCGAACCGGCCCCCACCCTCGACGACGTTTCCCGAGCCGTCGATCATCTGCACGATGGGCAAGTCGTCCCGCTTGCCAACCGCCATGTCGTCCTCCCCGTAGGGAGCCAGATGAACGATGCCGGTTCCGTCCTCGGTCGTTACGAAGTTGCCCGGGCGCACCCTGTGACCTCGCTCTCCCGAAGGAACGAATTCGTAAGGCGGGACGTAGCGCTTGTCGATCAGATCTGCGCCGGCAAGCTCCTCCAACACCTCCGTGCCCTCACCCAAGAGTGGTTCGACCCTCTCCTTGGCAAGGAGCAGATGGCGTCCGGGGGCCTGAGGGTCGGCCACCTTGACGTACGTGATGTCCGGCCCCACGGCGGCGGCCATGTTGGCGAGCAATGTCCAAGGTGTGGTGGTCCAGACGAGCAGTGAGGTGTCGGGCTCGCCATCAAGTGGGAATCGCACGTAGAGCGAGGGATCGGTGACGGTCTTGTAAGCGCCGGTCATGTGTTGTTCGTGGCTCGACAGGGACGTCTCGCAGCGGGGGCAGTAGGGAACGACCTTGAAGTCCTCTTCGAGGAGGCCTTTGTCCCAGATCTGTTTGAGGATCCACCACACTGTTTCGACGTATTCCGGATCCATCGTCCAGTAGGCATCGTCGAGGTCGACCCAGAAGCCGATCCGCTCGGTCAGGGCATTCCAATCCTTCACATAGCGCTGTACTGACTCTTTGCACCGGCGGACGAACTCTTCGATACCGATCTCGTTCTCGATCTGCCGTTTGTGCGTGATGCCGAGCTCTTTCTCGACCTCTACCTCGACCGGCAAGCCGTGGCAGTCCCAGCCCGCTTTCCGGTGCACGTAGTGACCTCGCATCGTCTGGAAGCGGCAGAAGATGTCCTTGAACGTTCGAGCCTCGACGTGGTGGATGCCCGCCCGACCGTTCGCCGTCGGTGGACCCTCGTAGAAGACCCATTCCGAGTTGCTCGCTCTCTGCTCGACCGAGCGGCGGAAGACGTTGTTTGTGCGCCAGAATTCGAGGATCCTCTCCTCGAGCGCGGGGAAGGAGACGCGCGGGTCCACGGGTCGATACAACTGTTCGGGCATGGGCCCAAAGATAGCCTCCGCTAACGGGCGGCCTTGGAGCCGCTCACAGTCGTAAATCCGGTGGAGCTTGTGCTATCGTCCGGCGCCCTTGAGGGTCCAAAGGGAGATCCACATGGGGGGCCTGAAGGAGGGGATCTACCTTGAGCCCGGCCAAGAAGACGACGGCAAAGAAGACCGCCGCCCGTAAGGCTCCGGCGAAGAAGACCGTCGCGAAGAAGACTGCCGCGAAGAAGACACAGAGCAAGAAGACCCCTGCAAAGAAGTCCGTGGCGAAGAAGTCCACCGCCAAGAAGGCTCCGGCCAAGAAAACCACTGCCAAGGCTGCGCCCAAGAAGACGGCGGCGAAGAAAACACTCACGAAAGCCTCCGGGGGGGCGAAAAAGACGGTTGCAGCTGCGCCCGCCGCCGGCCCGACCGGCCGTCGCACCGGCCGGCCTCAATTCAAGACACCGATCCGCAAGCTGCCGGTCAAGAAGACGAAGCCTGCCCGGCCCGCGAACCTCGACAAGTCGGCCTTGAAGGCGATCCGAGAGCAGCTGATGGGGGAGCGAGCCAACCTCGTCAAACAACAGGAAGAGCTGGAAGAGGACTCGTTCGACGGTACGCAGTCGGAGCTCACCGGCGAAGTCGGCCTCGATGAGGACTTCGCCGATGCAGGGACGGCCACGTTCGATCGTGAGCGGGACCTCTCGATCCGCAACAACATCCGTGACCTGATCGACCAGATCGACCGAGCGGTTCGTCGGATCGATGAAGGTTCCTATGGCACCTGCGAACGTTGCGGCAAACCCATCGACGCCGCTCGGGTGAAGGCCCTGCCACATGCGTCGCTCTGCCTCGACTGCAAGCGGCGTGAAGAGAGGGTTCGGTAACCAGCCGTTCCTATGACGCCGAAGCAGCGCCTCTACTCGCGCTTGCTGCTGGTAGCGGCTCTGGTAGTGGCGGTCGATCAACTGACAAAGCAGCTGGCGCTCGACCGACTGAGTGATGGCCCCTGGCACCTCGCCGAGTGCTGCGTGACCTTTCGTCTGGCATTCAATTCGGGAGGCGCCTTCGGTTTCTTCCCCCAGGCACCGACGTTCTTCCTCGTCGCGAGCCTGACGGTCATGTTGCTGATCCTCGTGTGGGCGGGGCGCGCGACAGAGGACGGTAGCGACATGGCTCTGGGCCTCGTTCTCGGCGGCGGTTTGGGGAACGTGATCGACCGGGCGTTCCGTGGGCTCGACGGACAAGTCGTCGACTTCATCGACCTGCATGTGTGGCCGCTCTTCAATGTCGCGGATTCCGCGATAGTCATCGGCGTGATCCTGATCGCCGGCGCCGGTTTGTTCGGCAAGAGCGCTGCATCCGACCAGTGATCTCCTTCCAGCCCGACGAGGCCGAGGTCGGCGAAAGGGTGGACGTCGTGCTTGCCAGACGTGCCCAGATCACCCGCAGCCAGGCCCAGCGGGCGCTGAAAACAGGGACGATCACCATCGAGGGCCTGGGCGCGCGGCCCGGTCAACGGTTGGAGGCTGGGCAGACCATCGCCGGCGAGATTCCTCCGGCCGCGATCGCCGAGCCCCAGGCCGAGGACATCCCCATCACCATCCGCTACTCGGACGAAAAGGTCTTGGTCGTCTCGAAGCCGGCGGGGATCGTCACTCATCCGGCTCGGGGGAACGAAGGCGGCACATTGGTCAACGCTCTTCTGGGACTCGGAGGTCCTTTGTCGGGAGCTCGCTCGATCCGACCGGGCATCGTCCATCGCCTCGACAAGGACACCTCGGGCTTGCTGCTGGTCGCCAAGGACGACACGGCTCACGAAACGCTGCTCGATGCCATGAGGCGACGGGAGATCGAACGCCGGTACCTCGCTCTCGTGCGGGGCAGGCTGGGGGCCGGAACCGGGACGATCGAGGCACCGATAGGGCGTCATCCCGCGCGCCGCAAGTTGATGGCGGTTACGCCGGGAGGCCGGCCTTCGGTCACTCATTACTCCGAGATCGAAGCGACCGACGAGCTGAGCCTCTTGGAGGTCAAGCTCGAAACCGGTCGGACCCACCAGATCCGGGTCCATCTCGCTCATGTCGGGCACCCGGTCGTGGGGGATCGGACCTACGGCGGTTCGGGCGACCTCTCCCAGCGGTTGGGCTTGGACAGGTTCTTCCTCCACGCCTGGAAGCTCGGATTCCCTCATCCCGACGACGGGCGCCGGATCGAGGTCACCGATCCGCTGCCGGACGACCTGGCCTCGGCCCTCAACCAGGCAGGCTTCTCGATCCCTGAGGTCTAGGAAACGCCTATCCACAGCAATCCGTGGATATGAACAGGCTTGCTCTCTGGCGGGCCAACAGCCAAATCGGGTGGGGTGTTTCACAGCAATCACCCTGAAAAACGGCATCGCTGTAAGGCCGGGATTTAGGCTAGAAATACACCGTTGTAATTCTTCTCTTGTTCGGAGTTCTGTGAGTTTCGTACACCTGCACGCTCATACCGAGTATTCGATGCTCGACGGCGCGTCTCGCATCGGAGAGATGTTCGACGCCGCCGCGGCCGCAGAGATGCCGGCCTGCGCGATCACCGACCACGGGGTGATGTACGGGGCCCTCGACTTCTACAAGACCGGACGGGACAAGGACGTGAAGCCCATCCTCGGGATGGAGGGCTATCTGTTCGGTGGCGACAGAAGAGACAAGCCACCGCAGAAGGACAACTCGGAAAAGACCTTCCACCTGACCCTTCTGGCCGCCAACGACGCCGGATACGGGAACCTCGTGAAGCTCTCCACCAAGGCGTGGCTCGAAGGCTTCCACTACTACCCTCGTTCGGACTGGGAGATCCTCACCGAGCACTCCGAAGGCGTCATCTGCCTGTCGGGCTGCCTCTCGGCCGAGATCCCCAAGCTGATCGTGGCAGGAGACCTCGCCGGCGCTCGACGAAAGGTCGCCCAGTACCGCGAGCTGTTCGGTGACCGCTTCTATCTCGAGCTTCAGGACCACGGCATCGCTACCCAGAAGCCACTCAACGACGAGCTCGTGAAGATCGGCCAGGAGATGGGCATCTCCTGGGTCGCAACGAATGATTCTCATTACACACACCAGGCCGACGCGTCGGGTCACGAGGTTCTGTTGTGCATCAACACGGGATCGGAGCTCTCTGATCCGAAACGGTTCAAGTTCGACTCCGACCAGTTCTATCTGAAGTCTCCCGCTGAGATGCAGAAGGCTTTCGCTCGCTGGCCCGGGGCGTGCGAGACAACGCTCGAGGTTGCCGAAAGATGCAACGTCGCGATCGAGATGGGCAAGCTTCTGCTCCCACGTTATGAGGTGCCTGCGGGTCAGACACTCGAGAGTTACCTCGAGCAACTCGTGCACCAGGGTCTGAAGGAACGCTACGGGGGCGTCGAAGGCGATGTTGCGGAGCGCGCTGCGTACGAGCTGCGCGTCATCAACCAGATGGACTACCCCGGTTACTTCCTTGTGGTGCAGGACTTCGTCAATTGGGCCAAGCGACAGGGGATCCGAGTCGGGCCTGGTCGCGGAAGCGCGGCGGGTTCCATCGTGTCTTACGCATTGGGGATCACGGAACTCGACCCCTTGAAGTACGACCTGATGTTCGAGCGGTTCCTGAACCCAGAGCGTGTGGCGATGCCCGACATCGACATCGACTTCGACGAGCGCAAACGCGGTGACGTGATCCGTTACGTCCAGGACAAGTACGGCCAGGACCACGTTGCTCAGATCATCACTTACGGCACGATCAAGGGGAAGCAGGCGATACGGGACGCGGCCCGCGTCCTTGGATTCCCGTACGTCGACGGCGACCGACTCTGCAAGATGTATCCCGCGCTGATCATGGGGCGGGACTCGGGCCTCGAGAGCGCACTCGAGAAGTCCCCGGAGCTGCACGAGGCTTACGAGCAGGGCGGCAACGCAAAGACGATCATCGACACCGCGTTGCAGATCGAAAACCTGAAGCGCTCTGCCGGTATCCATGCAGCCGGTGTGGTTATCGGTCGCGATCCTCTCGTCGAGCATCTCCCTCTTAAGCGCGGCGAGCACGGCGAGGTCGTAACCCAGTTCGACATGAATGGCGTCGAGAAGCTGGGGCTGCTCAAGATGGACTTCCTCGGCCTGCGCAACCTCACGGTCATCGACCTCTGTCGCGATTACGTGAAGGCTAATCAGGGGATCGACGTCGACGTCGACAACTTCGACTTCGCCGACCCGAAGGTCTACGAGATGCTTTGTCGCGGCGACTCCGATGGCGTCTTCCAGCTGGAGTCCGACGGCATGCGCCGGTTGCTCGTGAAGCTCAAGCCCGAGAAGTTCGAGCAGATCATGGCTCTGATCGCGCTGTACCGACCGGGGCCGATGGAGCAGATACCGGCTTACATCGAGCGGAAGAACGATCCCGCCAAGGTCGAGTACCTGCACCCGACGATCGAGGACGTGACACGCGAGACCTATGGGGTCCTCGTCTACCAGGAGCAGATCGTCCAGCTGCTGCAGAAGCTCGCCGGTTACACGCCGGGTCAGGCCGACCTCGTGCGTAAGTCGATCGGTAAGAAAGACCGAAGCATCATGGCCGCAGAGGAACCACGCTTCATCGAGGGTTGCAAGAACCAAGGCGTATCCGAGCAGGACGCGCGGCGGCTGTGGAGTTTGATCCAGCCCTTCGCCGACTACTCCTTCAACCGGGCCCATTCGGCGTCCTACGCGTATGTCGCGTACCAAACCGCGTGGCTCAAGGCTCACTACCCGGTCGAGTACCTCGCAGCACTGTTGACCTCGGTCAAGGACAGTAAGGACGCGAAGCCCTACTACCTGCACGTCGCTCGCAAGATGGGGATCCCCGTTCTGATCCCCGACGTGAACGCTTCGGACATGGACTTCACGCCGGTCGGCACGCAGGTCCGATTCGGGTTGTCGGCCGTTCGACACGTCGGCGAAGGAGTCGTCGAGAAGATCGTCGAAGCGCGGAATGCGAAGGGTGCCTTCGAGTCCTTCTATGACTTCTGTCGCAAGGTCGACTACGTCTGCCTCAACAAGAAGACCGTCGAGTCGTTGATCAAAGCCGGTGCTTTCGATTCGCTGGGACACACCCGGCGCGGGTTACTTGAATCGTTCGAGTCGATCTGCCCCGACGTCATCTCGTCGCGTAAGCAGGAAGAGGCCGGTCAGTTCTCGCTGTTCGCCGGAGGCGACACCTCCACGCCGGACGAGAACGGCAACGGTCACCACGAGACCCCCATCTCGATAGAGGAGTTCCCCAAAGAGATCTCGCGCATCTACGAGAAGGAAGTGCTCGGCCTCTATGTCTCGGACCATCCCTTGTTGGGGATCGAAGGGTTGCTGGGCCGGATGTGCGACGCGCCGATCGCTGCGCTCGCCAACCGGGCTATGGGAGAGGTCCTGACCATCGGGGGTCTCGTCGCCGGTCTCAACAAGAGGATCACCAGGCGCGGGGACATCATGGTGACGTTGGACGTCGAGGATCTCTCGGGTGGCGGCGTCGAGGTGATCGTCTTCGCCCGGACCTACGAGCAGTACCAGGCGCTGATCGCCCCCGACAAGATCCTTCTGATCAAAGGGCGGGTCGACCGCGACGCCCGCGACGACACCGTGAAGCTGATGGCTCTCGAGCTACGCGAACCGGATCTTGCGACCGAGAAACCGCTAGAGATCTCGCTGCCGGCGGATGGCTGCACACCGAAGGTCGTGGATTCTCTGAAAGAGGTCCTGGCGAGCCATCCGGGCTCGACGAAAGTGTTCCTTCACCTCGCGAGTGGGGCGTCGACGACCGTCCTCAGGCTCGGCAGCGAGTTTTCCGTCGACACGACGAATGGGCTGCACGCCGAGCTGAAGGCCCTCCTCGGACCCAAAGCGGTGGTTACTGTCTAGCTCGTGCCCTGCTACAGGTGCGAGCGCGTGCAGACTGATCCCGTCAAAGGAGCTTCCCCCTGGAAGCGCGGGGTGATCGGCGGTGAACAGATCCTCGTCTGCCCCGAGTGCCAAGACGAAAACCCGGCGTGGAAGCAAGAGGTCGACAAGTGCCCACGCTGCGGCAGTGCCCGGTTGGCGATCGTGATGGGCTCGATCCTGTGCAAGGACTGCAACCACGACTGGGCCAAGCCCTGAGCGGCTTGCCTCTAATCTGACTCCATGTTGGAGCTGATCGATGGGCGGGAACAGCACACGCCCGTACACCTAGTGCGACCGAAGCCGGCTGCCACCGGCCAGGACCCGCGCCAGAGCGTCGCCTCGATCGTCGAGGACGTTCGCATCAGGGGTGACAGCGCACTCATCGAGTACACGGAGAAGTTCGACGGTGTGCGCGTAACGGCGGATCGATTGAGGGTCCCCGAAGAGAAGATCCTGAAGGCCCGCGAGCTCGTGCGCCCGGAGTTGGTCCATGCCCTCGAGGTCATGGCCGAGCGTCTGCGCCGCACCGGCGAACGGCAGATGCAGGAGGACTGGGTCGAGCGAGGGCCCGATGAGATGGTGGGCGAGGTCATCCGCCCTCTTCGACGCGTGGGGGTTTACGTCCCGGGGGGCCGGGCCGCTTATCCGTCGAGCGTGATGATGGCCGCGATCCCGGCGCAGGTGGCCGGCGTCGAAGGCATAAGCGTCTGCTCGCCGCCACGCGCTGACGGGGAGATCGCCGAGGCCGTTCTTGCCGCATGTGCGGTGGCCAATGTCTCCGAGGTCTACTGCGTCGGGGGCGCGCAGGCTATCGCCGCTTTGGCCTATGGGACCGAATCGGTCCGCCCGGTCGAGAAGATCGTCGGCCCCGGCAACATCTACGTGACCCTTGCGAAGCGCCGGGTGCAGGGTTGGGTGGGGGTCGATTCCGAAGCCGGCCCCACCGAGCTCGTGATCGTTGCCGATGAGTCGGCAGACCCATCGGTTCTCGCATCGGATCTGATCGCCCAGGCCGAGCACGGCCCCCTCGGCAGCCACATCCTCGTCACCTGGGTTCCGGAGTTGGCCGAACGAGTGATGCGAGCCCTCGAGATCGGAGTTGCGCGCCACGAGCGAGCCGACGATGTCGAGAATGCTCTTATCGAAGGGGGCCGCGCGATCCTGGTGCGCGATCTCGATCAGGCGTTGGAAACCGTGAATGCATTTGCTCCGGAACACTTGCAGCTGGTCTTCGAGGGGGCCATGGAGTCGGTGGACCGCGTGCGGAACGCAGGCTCGGTGTTCGTCGGTCCTTATTCGCCGGTTGCGATCGGCGACTACATCGGAGGCACCAACCATGTGCTGCCCAGTGGAGGAAGCGCCCGCTGGTCATCGGGCCTCGGTGTCGGTGACTTCCTGAAGCGCATCTACGTCTCCAGCTTCGAGCGCAGCGCGCTCGAGAGGTTCGCTCCTCACATCGACTCGCTGGCCGAGGCGGAGGGCTTGAACGAGCACTCTCGTTCGGTCGAGATCCGGTTGCAGGACAAGAAGGAACCGCTCATATGAAGGACCGGATCCCTTTGTCGATCAGGGATGACCTCGGCACGGTCGAGCCGTACATCTCTCCCCAGCTCCCGGCTCGATACCGCCTGAATACGAACGAGTCGCCTTACGCGCCGCCCGAGGCTTTGATCGCGGAGGTCACCGAAGAGCTCCGCGCTGCCGCCCTCAATCGCTATCCGGATCGTGACGCGATGAGCCTCTATTCGGCAATCTCGAAGCACATCGGGTGGCCGGTGGAAGGTCTTTGGGTGGCCAACGGATCGAACGAGGTCTTCATGCACCTGTTCCTCGGTTTCGGGGGGCCGGGTCGTAAGGCTCTCCTGTTCGAACCGACGTACTCGCTCCATTCTTTGATCCCCAAGATCGCATCGACGGTGGTGGTCAACGGGAGTCGCACGCAGAGCTTGCACATCGATCTCGATCGCGCCGTGAAGACGATTGAGGCAGAGAGGCCCGAGATCGTCGTCGTCTGCTCACCCAACAACCCGACGGGGGACTGCGAGCCCCTGTCCACGGTTGCCGCCCTCCTAGAAGCAGCTCCGGGACTCGTTGTCGTCGACGAGGCCTACGCGGAGTTCGCAGGTCCAGCCGATACCGTCCGACCTTTGTTGGGGAAACACGACAACCTTGTCGTCACGAAAACGTTTTCCAAAGCATGGCGCCTCGCCGGGGTCCGGATCGGTTACATGCTGGCGCAACCGGCGCTGATCGCGGAACTTGCAAGGGTCAGGCTCCCGTACCACCTGTCGACGATCACCCAGGTGATCGGTACCGCCGCCATCAAGCATTCGACAGAGACCTTGCAACTGGTTGACGCTTTAAGGGGTGAGCGAGACAGGGCGGCGGGGGCGCTGGCCAAGATGGGCTTGAAGGTTCACCCATCGAAGGCGAACTTCGTGCTCTTCGAGGTCGAGAACGCGGATCGGGTGTGGAAAGAGCTGCTGGAGAAGGAAGTCCTGGTCCGGAACTACTCGGGTAGCCCGGGACTCGAGAATTGCTTGCGGGTGACCGCCGGCCTGCCCGAAGAGATGGATGCCTTCCTGTCTGCCCTGGAGGAAGTTCTGTGACACGGACCGCGACGATCGACCGGAAGACAACAGAGACGAAGGTCCGGGTTCAGGTAGACCTCGATGGGGGGCCGGTCGAGGTATCGACTGGGGTCCCGTTCTTCGATCACATGCTCGATCAGGTCGGTCGTCACTCTCACGTCGGATTGCAGATCGAAGCAGCAGGGGACCTCGAGATAGATGCCCATCACACCGTCGAGGATGTGGGCATCGCTCTGGGCGAAGCGTTGGCCGAAGCGCTCGGCGACAAGCGGGGGATCCGCAGATACGGAGACGCCACCGTGCCAATGGAGGAAGCCTTGGCCCGGGTGGCTCTCGACATCTCCGGACGACCACTGCTGGTCTATTCCGCGGACATCCCGACCGAATCGATAGGGCAGTACGAGACGGTGCTCACCGAGGAGTTCCTGCAGGCCCTCAGTAGGACGGCCGGTCTCACCTTGCATGTTTCTCTCTTGGCCGGGCGCAATGCGCATCACTGCGTGGAAGCGATCTTCAAGGCACTGGCGCGCTCACTCGGTGACGCAGTCGCCCTCGATCCGCGCGACCCGGACGGCATCCCCTCCACCAAAGGTGTTTTGTGAACGTCTGCGTCCTCGATCACGGTATGGGCAACCTCAGGAGCGTGGCCAAGGCGTTCGAAGCCGCCGGTGCAACGGTCTCGGTGTCGGCCGATCCGGCACACGTCGCTCGCTGCGATGCCTTGTGCGTTCCCGGCCAGGGGATCTTCGGTCGCTGCATGTCCGGCCTGGCGGAGTTGGGGCTGACCGATCTCGTGCGGGGGTGGGTCGCCGACGAGCGTCCCTATCTCGGGATCTGCCTCGGGATGCAGGTCCTCTACGACCGCAGTGAAGAGGGCGATCAGCCGGGCCTCGGCGTGCTTCCGGGCCGCGTGACGAGGCTTCCCAACACGGTCCCCGTGCCTCACATGGGCTGGAACACTGTTAATGAGACGTACTTCTATTTCGACCATTCCTTCGCCGCTCAGCCGGACGAGGAGAGCACCGTCACCGGTTGGTGCGAACATGGGGCTCGTTTCGCAGCCCGGGTTGATTCGGGCTCCATCACCGGCGTGCAGTTCCACCCCGAAAAGAGTGGGCCGGACGGCATCGCCTTACTTAAGGAGTGGATCGCAGATAGTTAGCTCACGCCTCGGTTTCACAGTGTTTCCGGCCGTCGATATCTCGCAAGGAAGGTGCGTTCGCCTTCTTCAGGGACGCTTCGGCACCGAAACGGTCTATTCCGACGATCCGATCCAGGTCGCGCTCGGATTCTCGTCCGCGGGGGCCCGCTGGTTGCACATCGTCGATCTGGATGGCGCGAAGACGGGAATCCCCGAGAACCGCGAGCTGGTGCTCGAAGTCGTGCGTAAGGCGTCGTGCCCCGTCCAAGCCGGGGGCGGGCTCCGTTCGATGGACGACGTCGAGGAATTCCTGATGGCAGGAGCCAATCGGGCGGTACTCGGAACCGTCGCGCTGGAAGACCCGGCCGCTCTAACAAAGCTGTGCCAGCGCTTCGGCCCCCGAATCGCCGTTTCCCTGGACGCCAAGGGCGACGAGCTCGCTTCGCACGGGTGGACGGTCGGCTCCGGAGTGCCGGTGTTGGACGCGATCAAGATGTTCGAAGAGGCAGGCGTGTCGGCATTCATCTACACCGACGTAGGACGCGACGGGACGATGGGGGGGCCGAACATCGAAGCGCTGCTGGCCGTCAGCGGGGCTACAACCCTGCCGGTCATCGCGTCGGGTGGCATCTCATCGTTGGATGACGTCCGCTCGATCGCTCATCTGCATGCCGACGGGATCGGCGGCGTGATCGTGGGCCGCGCGTTGTACGAGCACAAGTTCGGGGTGGTCGAAGCCAACCTGGCGGCGGATGAAGTAGTGAGCGGCAAGGTAGAGCCACCTCTGATCGAGCCGTGACCCTGGCGAAGCGGGTGATCCCTTGTCTCGACGTGGATCGGGGTCGAGTCGTCAAAGGGGTCAGGTTCGTCGAGTTCAGGGATGCCGGCGATCCGGCTGAGTTGGCAGCTCGTTACGACGCCGAAGGTGCCGACGAGATCGTCTTCCTCGACATCACCGCTTCGCACGAAGGGCGAGACCTGATCCTCGAAGCGGCGACGAAGACGGCAGAGACGGTCTTCATCCCACTCACGGTGGGAGGAGGGGTGAGATCACCGGCCGACGTTAGGCGTTTGCTCGTCGCGGGGGCGGACAAGGTGGCGATGAACACCGCAGCGGTGAAACGCCCCGAGTTGATACGCGATGCCGCCGCCGAGTTCGGCAGTCAAGCGATCGTCGTGGCGATAGACGCTCGTCGTAGGGAGCAGGTGTGTGGCGATTCGGATTGGGAGGTATGGGTCGAGGGTGGTCGTGTCCCAACGGACCTCGATGCGATCCGGTGGGCCCAGATGGCCTGCGAGATGGGGGCCGGCGAGATCCTGCTGACATCGATGGATCGCGACGGCACCACCGCCGGATACGACATCGAGCTCACCCGGAAAGTGGCAGACGCCGTCCCCGTTCCAGTTATCGCGTCGGGCGGCGCGGGGACACCGGAACATCTGGCTGATGCTGTCGATCCCGAGCAAGGAGGAGCCGAGGCAGCACTCGCAGCGTCGGTCTTCCACTTCGGCGCGTTCAGCGTTCTAGACGCCAAACGGGCGCTTTTGGACCGAGGCCTCCCCGTTAGGATGCCCCGACCATGACGACTTTCTTCCACGTTGGGGACTCGCTACACAGCCCCGAGATGCGCCACGAGATCGCCGAGGCCGCGTTCGATCCGGTCCTGTTCCTCGAGCTCGAGGGCAAGCGGATCATCGCCTGCGGGCCGTTCGAAGTCGAGATCTTCGAGGTGCGGGAGGACATCCTGGACGAGGTCGTTTCGTTCGAAACCCTGGGCATCAACGAGATCGTCAAAGACGAGTCGATCCCCGAGCACCTGATGCAAGCCGAGCTGGCGGCCAGGATGTTGAAGCACTTCGGTGCTCAGACGGTCTCCGTTCCTTCGACGTTCCCCATCGTGATCGCCGATTACCTGCGCGAGAAGGGGTCCGAGGTGGTTGCCGACGGTGCCGTATGGGCACGCAGGCGGCGCCGCAAGACCCCATGGGAGATCGAGGGCATCGAACGAGCTCAACGTGCGGCGGACACGGCGATGCTCACGGCGGCCCGGATGCTCCGCGAGGCCGAGAAGACTCCACAAGGAACGCTTCGGTTCGAGGGCGAGATCCTCACCGCCGGCTTGATCAGGGAGACGATGGAGAAAGAGCTTCTCACCCAGGGGACGGAATCCCAGCAGATCCTCGTCCACTCCGGAGATGCGTGCCTCAAGGGACACGACATCGGAAGTGGCCCGATCCTTCCGGACACTTCCTGCATCATCGATTGCTTCCCGCGGGATCTGACGACGGGGGCGTGGTCGGACATGACCCGGACGTTCGTTCCGGGCGAGCCTTCAGAGGAGCTTCAGAACCTCTACGGGCACGTTCGCAAAGCCCTCGACGTTGCGTTCGATTCACTGAAGCCGGGAACCAAGGATGCTTTCACCCGGGTTGCCGAGTACTTCGACTCAGCGGGTTTCCCGACTCAGTTGAACCACACGGGTGACGGCCTGCCTAAAGAGGGATTCATGCACGCGTTAGGGCATGGGGTCGGTCTCGAGGTGCACGAGCGTCCGTGGATGGGACGTCGCGCCGACGAGTTGATCGTTGGTGATGTGGTCGCCGTCGAACCGGGCCTCTACTTCTCTGGTGTCGGCGGGGTGCGGTTGGAGGACACTGTCCTCGTCACCGACGACGGAATCGAGCACCTGACCGATCCGTTCCCGTACGACCTGGAGCCATGAGACGGCGATGGTGCCCGAAGACCTCACCTTCGACGACCGGGGGCTGTTGCCGGCCATAGTTCAGGACGCCAAGACGAAGGACGTCTTGATGCTGGCGTGGGTGAACGCCGAGGCCGTGCGCCGAACACTCGATACGAAGACCACCTGGTTCTGGAGCCGCTCGCGTCAGGAGTACTGGAACAAGGGGGCAACTTCGGGCAACACCCAGAAGGTCATCGAGGTTCGCTACGACTGCGATGCCGATGCGGTGCTCATGCTGGTGGATCCTGCCGGCCCCGCATGTCATACCGGCGAGACCTCCTGTTTCTATCGAGTGCTTGATGACGGTTCATAAACCCACACTCGAGACGTTCCGCTCGATGGTCGCCCAGCATCCGGTCGTGCCCGTTTGGCGTGAGGTCCTAGCCGACGCGCAGACACCGGTTGCCGCGTTCATGAAACTGGATCCCCAGCCGAACGGATTCCTGCTCGAGAGTGTCGAGGGTGGCGAACGTTGGGCTCGCTATTCGTTCCTCGGCGGAGATGCGTTCGCGGTCGTCAAGGCCAAGGACGGAAAGTTGTCGGTGGAGGGAACGGCCCCCGTTGTTCCCGCTGAGGGCGAACAGCCGCTTGCGTACGTTCGGAGACTGCTCGAGGCTCTGAGATCACCCCAGGTCGAAGGGCTCCCTCCTTTGCATGGCGGTGCCGTCGGCTTCATGGGCTACGACTGCGTGCGCGAGCTGGAACGTCTCCCCGATGCACCGCAGGACGATCTGAACCTGCCCGACCTTGCGTTGATCCTCACGCGAACGATGGTCGTGTTCGACCATCTGTTGCAGAAAGCTTTCGTGATCGCGAACGTGGCGGGGGCCGAGGACCCGGACAGCGCCTATACGGATGCGGCGAGGCGTTGCGACGAGATCGTCGAGCTCCTTGCCGCTCCCTTGCCCACCCCTGCCATCGACATCGACCAGGAACGAGACGTCGAGTTCTCTTCTCCGGTCGACGATGGCGAGTACGAGAAGTGGGTGGAGCAAGCGCGCGAGCACATATATGCCGGAGACATCTTCCAAGTCGTCCCGTCGCGTCGGTTCCAAGCCCCCCTGGAAGGGTCCGCGTTCGACGCCTACCGGATGCTCAGGACGCTCAATCCGAGCCCCTACATGTACTTCCTGCGTTTCGGGGGAGACGCCGACCACGCGGAGATCGAGATCGCCGGATCTTCACCCGAGCCCTTGGTGCGGGTCGAAGGCGACCTGATCGTGACGCGTCCGATCGCCGGTACTCGTCGCCGGGGCACGTCGGAGGCCGAAGACCAGGCGATCGGGGAAGAGCTGTTAGCCGACGAGAAGGAGCGCGCCGAGCACGTGATGCTCGTCGATCTGGCTCGCAATGATGTGGGCCGCGTGGCGCGGTACGGAACGGTCGTCGTGGACGAGTTGATGGAGATCGAACGCTACTCACACGTCATGCACATCGTGTCGAACGTGACCGGGCGCCTGGCGGAAGGAATGACCGCTTTCGACGCGCTGACGGCTTGCTTCCCGGCAGGAACGGTTTCGGGGGCCCCCAAGATCCGCGCGATGGAGATCATCGACACGCTCGAGAAGACCAAGCGCGGCCCCTATGCGGGGATCGTTGGTTACTTCGACTTCTCGGGCAATCTCGATACGTGCATCACGATTCGCACGATCGTTGCCACGGGAGGCATCGCCTACGTACAAGCGGGTGCGGGGATCGTGGCCGACTCGGTTCCTGCCGCCGAGGCCGACGAGACGCGGCGGAAGGCCGAGGCCCTGCTAAGAGCAGTGGCGGCCGCCCGTTCGATCGGGGGCCGGGATCAAGGGTAGGGGTCGAGCCGGGCGTCTGCTTCTGTCGCCGGGAGTCCAACACGAACCGCGTTTGCGCTCATCGATTCGATCAGATCGGCGGGAACGAACCGCTTGTTCGCAAAGAGTCCGGACTTGACGGCGATGCCGGAGAAGATGTCCTTCTGGCGATCGGCGACAACCTCGGCAACGGTTCCGATCTCCTCGCCGTCGGCGGCAAGGACGGGGGTTCCCTCGCCCAGGGTCATCCACGAGATCGGTTCGTCGGCCATGGCCCCGATACTAAGTCGGTGAAGCGATACCTCCTCATAGCGCTCCTTCTGGTGACCCCTGCCTGCATCTCTTCCAGGGAGAGACCGGCGGCCGACCCCTCTCTCCTCGGCCCCCCGACCATCCGTAAAGATGTAGTTGTCGAGCACGCCGAGCAGTTCGACACGGATATCGGGCCACGTCCGGCCGGGTCTCAACAAGAATTCGCCGCGGCGACCTACCTCACCGGTCATCTGCAGCAAGCCGGTTACGTGATGCGCCTCGACGCGGTGCCGGTTGCGAACACAGTGAAATCGACGAATGTGATCGCCCTGCCCCCGAGCGGTGAGACTCGTTTAGTGGTGGCCATCCCTTACGACACCGAGCCCGGCTCCAGAGCGGGCTTCGGCACGGCGTTGGGGCTGTGGCTGGAGTTGGCTCGGGCTCTCAAAGTAATGGTCCCCGATCATTCCGTGTCGTTCGTTGCCGTGGGTGCGGAAGAAACCCCGATCAACGGAGGGTCACTGGGATCCCGTCGTCTCGCGCAGTTCCTTCTGGATGAGGAGCTCGAGCCCACGATGGTGACGATCTCGAAAGTGGGGGAGTCGCGTCCGGAGTCTCTAGTCGTGTTCGGCGATGACCCGGGGATCTGTGCAAGCGAGGAGTGCATCTCATCTGGAACCAGAACGAACGTTTACGAACGAGCTGGGTTCGAGTCGGTCGTCGTGGCCGGTGATCCGGACGCGTTAGGCCCTGCATTGCTGGAGTTCCTGAGCGGCACGCGCCGCTAGGGTGAAGCGATGTCTTACCTAGACGATCTTCTGCGCTCGACCCGCAACCGGATCGAGGAGGCGAGGAGCAAGCTCACCGACACTGCACTGGAACAGCGTGTTGCGTCGGCCCCCTCCCCGCGGGACCTCAGGGCCGCGCTGAGTGGTGAGGGCATCTCGGTCATCGCCGAGATCAAACGTGCAACGCCCCGGGCTGGGGATCTCGATCTAGGTCTCGACGCCGGGCGGGTCGCAGCGGCTTATCGGGACGGGGGAGCGGCCGCGATCTCGGTTCTCACGGAGCCCGACTTCTTCAAGGGCTCCTTGGAAGACATGGCGGCCGCAAGGGGGGCCGGGCTCCCGGTTATGCGTAAGGACTTCATCCTGGATCCGTTCCAGGTCTACGAAGCGAGAGCGTTCGGAGCGGACGCCGTGCTGTTGATCGTCCGGATCCTGGGAGACGAGCTCTCCGACCTCGTGGCACTCACCCTGGCGCTGAAGATGGCGCCCTTGGTGGAGGTTCACACCGAAGGCGACCTCGAACGAGCGTTAGCTGCCGGAGCGGATCTCATCGGGGTCAATCACCGAGATCTGGACACTTTCGAGATCGACCCCGATCGCACCGCGAAGCTTGCACCTCTCGTCCCCGACGGAACGATCCTCGTGGGACTGTCGGGGGTTTCTACGCGGGACGAGATGCAGGAGCTGGAGCAAGCCGGCGCTCACGCAGCGCTCGTCGGCGAGAGTCTGGTCACCAGCTCGGATCCCGCTGCCAAGTTGCGCGAGCTCCTGGGTCGATGACGGCCCGGACCGTTCCCGACGAACACGGGCGATTCGGCGATTTCGGCGGTCGGTACGTACCGGAAACTCTGATGGCCGCGCTCGACGAGCTCGAGCGTGAGTGGGAAGTGGCCCGCGAGGACGTTGGGTTCCAATCGGAGTTCAAAGGCCTCCTGACCACGGTTGCCGGCCGGCCAACACCCCTGTATGAGGCAGAGCGATTCTCCGATCGTGTCGGAACGCGCGTGTTGCTGAAACGTGAGGACCTTGCACACACCGGTGCGCACAAGATCAACAACACGTTGGGACAGGTGTTGCTGGCGAAGCGGATGGGCAAGACGAGGATCATCGCGGAGACCGGCGCGGGGCAGCACGGTGTGGCTACCGCGACGGCGGCTGCGTACTTCGGCCTTCCTTGCGTCGTTTACATGGGAGCCGTCGATACCGCAAGACAACACCTCAATGTCGTGCGTATGCAGATGCTGGGGGCCGAGGTGGTTCCCGTGGAAGCCGGGTCGCGCACGCTCAAGGATGCGATCAACGAGGCCCTGCGTGACTGGGTGACCAACGTCGAGTCGACTCATTACGTGATCGGTTCGGTGGTCGGACCGCATCCGTATCCCGAGCTGGTCGCGTCACTGCAATCGGTGATCGGCAACGAGGCGCGGAGTCAGGTGCAGGAGATGCTCGGCCGGTTGCCGGAAGAGGTGATCGCGTGCGTCGGCGGAGGCTCCAACGCGATCGGGCTGTTCAGGGCGTTCTACCGCGACGAACAGGTTCGACTTATCGGCATCGAAGCGGCCGGCGAAGGCCTCGATGCTAGGCACGGCGCGTCGATCACCCGTGGTGAGCCCGGTGTTCTGCACGGTGCCCGAAGCATGCTCTTGCAAGACCAACAGGGCCTGATCGCGGAAGCCCACTCCATCTCTGCGGGATTGGATTACCCGGGCGTCGGTCCGGAGCATGCGTGGCTGGCTGCAAGTGGACGCGCTCGCTACGAAGCAGTGACCGACGACCAGGCTCTCGCGGCTTTCCGTCTCCTCGCCGAGACCGAAGGCATCGTCCCGGCCCTCGAGCCTTCCCACGCACTTGCCTACGTCATCGCAAAGGGCGCGTCGGATGACGTCGTGTTGGTGGGGTTATCGGGCAGAGGGGATAAAGACGTGGCCACGATCGCGGAGCACATGGAGTTGTGACGGCTCTGCTCGAGCACTTGCTAGCGGCCCGCGCCGATCACAAGCTCCTGGTTCCATATCTGATGGCGGGGATCCCGGATCGACCCGGGTATCCGGCCGCTCTTGCTGCTGTCGGTGAGGTCGCGGATGCGGTCGAAGTGGGGATCCCCTTCTCGGACCCGTTGATGGATGGGCCGGTGATCGCGGCAGCTGCCGAACGGGCGATCCGGCTTGGGGTTGGACCGCTGGAGGCCCTCGACGCATCGGCTGCCGTTCCCGGGGATGTCCCTCGGTTGGCGATGACCTATTACAACCCCGTTCATGCGGTCGGGGAGGAGGAGTTCTGCCGCCGGGCCGCCAAGTGCGGGTTCTCCGGTCTGATCGTGCCCGATCTCCCGATCGAAGAATCGGGCTCGCTGAGAGCCGCCGCCGCTGAGTCGGAGTTGGCGTGGGTGCCCCTCGTGGCCCCGACAACACCTCCGCCGAGGGTCCAGCGGATCGCAGGCACCGCCACCGGATTCGTCTATGCGGTATCCACCCTGGGTGTCACCGGGGTGCGGGAGTCCCTTTCCGAGCGGGCGGGCCCGGTGGTGGACAGATGCCGTGAAGTGACAGACCTGCCCGTCCTGGTGGGGATCGGAGTCTCCACGCCACAGCAGGCGGTGGAGGCCGCTGGCATCTCCGACGGGGTCGTTATCGGCTCGGCTGTCGTCTCCCGGATCCTCGAGGAGGGGCCCCAGGCGGCCGGAACGTTCGTGGCGGAGGTCCGCGCCGCCCTCGACAGCGTCTAGGCCACTCTCCACCCAACTTTTTCCCGCCTCGGGCGTTGTACGTAGATGGGTGTCAAAGATGCGACTACGGCTAAAAATCCGGGAAAAACAGCCGATGGATGAAACATTAGACCGGCAGGTAGCCCACACCGGGGGAGGGCACCATGAAGCAGATCAGGATCCAAAAGGGCCGCAGGCCCCGCCCGTAGCAGCACCCATAGCCGCACCTGTTTAGCGCCTTTCTAGGCACCCTTTGTCTGTCGCACCCCCTCGCTAGTTTCCATCGCGATGCGATCGATCGCGGAGTTCGACGAAGCGATGCGCCACGCGGCGCTAGGAATGAACGACTGTGCCATTTCCCGACTAACCGGCATCCCTCGATCGACCATCCGGGACTGGCGAGTCAAAGGCCCAACTAATGGTCATGGCCAATGTCCCATCTGTGACGGGGCAGAACTGCCTTGCCGCGACTACGCCTACCTGCTCGGTCTTTATCTGGGGGATGGCTGCCTTACGGCGGCCCCTCGCGGGGTGTTCAAGCTGCGAATCACCCTGGATCAGAAGTACCCCGGGATCATCCGGGAGGCCGGCGAGGCGATAAGAGCGATGCGTCCACGGGGGGCCATGACTATCGGGCAAGTCAGACGCCCCGGTTGCATCGAGGTAAATGCTCATTGGAAGCACTGGCCTTGTTTGTTTCCCCAGCACGGCCCGGGGGTTAAGCATCGCCGCAAGATCGAGTTGGCCCCCTGGCAGATGGGGATCCTCGAGGAGTGGCCCGGCGGATTGTTGCGTGGATTGATCCATAGCGACGGCTATCGAGGGGCCAACAAGGTGAAGGTTCGTGGGAAGTCCTATGCCTACTCGAGGTATCAGTTCTGCAACTACTCGGCCGACATCCGGGGCATATTTTGTTGGGCCTGTGACTTCTATGGGGTCGGCTGGCGGCGGATGAATGAGCGGACGATAGCGGTGTCCCGTCGCGCCGACGTAGCGAAATTGGACGAGATCATCGGGCCCAAGCGATAACACCTAAACTCGGATTTCTGCGGCCGTGTTGGAATCCGGTAGACAAGATCGGCTCAAACCCGATTGCTCGCAAGGGCGTGTGGGTTCAAATCCCACCGGCCGCACTAGTTTGCGAATCTCGCGAAATGGAAGCTGACCGACCTATACTTTTCAATCCCATGAATGTCCAAAAGGCTTTCGCCCAGATCGAAGACCGTCTCCGCAAGGCGCGGGAGGAGCTCGCGATCATCGAGGAACAGATCTTCTTCCAAATGGATGTCGTCGAGGAGGCAAACACCAGGATGGTCGTGGCAGAGACTCCCCTTGCCGAGCGCGAGTACCGGCTGGCCAAGGAAGACCATGCCCGTCTCGAACAGGAACGGACCCGGATACTCAGCACCATCGAGGAGCTGAAGCGCGACCAGGACAAGCTTCTCGACCATCTGGCCTCCAAGGCCTGATGACGGGCACATCCGAAGGCTCGAAGCCGAAAGTCCTCATCGCCGAAGATGAAGCGATCATCCGGCTCGACCTCAAAGAGATGCTGGAGGAAGAGGGCATCGAGGTCATCGGCGAAGCGTCCGACGGCGAGGCGGCGATAAGGCTGGCCCGCGAGCGCAAGCCCGACCTTGTGATCTTGGATATCAAGATGCCGGGGATGGACGGACTGGCTGCGGCCGAACGCATAACCGAGGAAGGGCTCGGGGCCATCCTGATCCTCACGGCTTTCTCGCAGAAAGACCTCGTGCAACGGGCCGCCGATGCCGGAGCGATGGGGTATCTGGTCAAGCCTTTCCAGAAGTCAGATCTCATGCCCGCGATCGAGGTTGCTCTGATGCGCCACGCCGAGCTCGCCGCCGTGAGGCGGGAGTCCCAGGACCTCACTCACCAGCTCGAGACTCGTAAGGCCGTCGACCGCGCGAAGGGCCGCCTGATGGACACCGACGGCCTGTCGGAGGCCGATGCCTTCCGGGCGATCCAGAAACGAGCGATGGACGAACGCCGCTCGATGATGGACGTTGCACAAGAGATCCTGGGCGCCTGAGCGAGGTCCACCCGGTGTCGCAGGAGTTGTGTGTATCGACGGTCGACTACCACACCGCGGGTGAGCCATTCCGCGTGGTGCATGAGGGGGTGCCGGCCCTCGAGGGACGGACGATCCTGGAGAAACGACGGTGGGCCCTCGACAACATCGATCACATCCGGCAGCTGCTCGTGTATGAGCCGCGGGGTCACGCAGACATGTATGGGTGCTTCGTCACCGAACCGGAGGATGCCGAAGGCGATCTGGGCTGCGTCTTCTTCCACAACGAGGGATACAGCACGGCCTGTGGCCACGGGACGATCGCATTGGTCACCTGGGGGCTCGAGCAGGGGATCGTGCCGATCACAGGCCCTCAGACGCCAGTGACCGTCGACGTGCCGTCCGGTCGTCTATCGACCATCGCCCAAG
Source organism: Actinomycetota bacterium (assembly GCA_035629935.1). GTDB lineage: Bacteria > Actinomycetota > CADDZG01 > CADDZG01 > WHSQ01 > DASQLQ01. The sequence goes on along the minus strand of DASQLQ010000141.1, from coordinate 12,181 downwards.
TGAAGGGAGACAAGGTCACCTCTGTCCGCTTCCGGAACGTCCCTTCCTTCGTCTTCGAGAATGACCTTTCTCTAACGACGTCCCGGGGGCCACTGAAGATCGACATCTCCTATGGAGGAGCTTTCTACGCGTCCGTGCACGCTCCGGACGTGGGGATGAGGGTGCACAAAGATGACCTCGAAGCGTTGATCGCATTGGGGAGAGAGATCAAACACGCGATCGAACGAGAACAGAACGTGGTTCATCCCTTGGAACCCGAGTTGCGGGACGTTTACGGCGTGATCTTTTTCGAACGTGTCGAAGGCGGCGAGTCGGTGCACCACAAGAACGTAACGATCTTTGCCGACGGCGAGGTCGACCGGTCTCCCTGCGGCAGCGGCACCTCCGCCCGCCTCGCTGTGCTCGATGCGTCGGGGGAATTGCCGCGCGGCGAGGCACTGATCCACGATGGGATCGTGGGCTCGACCTTCACCGGCACCGTGGTCGATGCTGCCGAGGTTGCGGGAACACCTGCCGTTATCACCGAGGTGGAAGGCAGCGCGTTTCTCACGGGACGTCACGAGTTCGTCCTTACAGAGGCCGATCCCATCGGCACCGGTTTCCTGCTCCGCTAAGCAGCCATGTCAGACCCCGAGTACTTCGACGGAGAGCGGCTTCGCAAGGCGTTGTCGATGGAAGAAGCGATAGGTGCTCTCGAGGAGGTCTTCTCGGGACCGCTCCCACTCACACCGCAACGCTCGGTGCTGGAGCGAGACGGAGACCAGCTGCTGCTCATGCCCTCATGGGATGCGCGGGCCGCTGGGGTGAAACTCGTCACCGTCAACGAGAAGAACCCATCCCATGGTCTGCCTCTAATACAAGGCGTGTACGTCTTGTTCGCCGGCGACACGCTGAAACCGATCGCTCTCTTCGATGCGGCGGAGCTGACTGCTTTGCGCACTGCCGCGGTGTCGGCATTGGCGACGAAGTATCTGGCCCGCCCCGATGCCCGCCATCTCGTCGTCTTCGGTGCGGGCATCCAGGGCGAGGCTCACATAGAGGCGATGTCGGTGGTGCGCAATATCGATCGAGTGACGATCGTGTCGAGGAGCGAAGAGGGCGCGCTGCGCTTAGCCGCGTCGCCGAGTGTCGCCGCCGTCGACTCGTCGGTCGGCGGGCCCGACTCGGTGAGGCATGCAGACATCGTCTGCACTTGCACCACCTCGACGACGCCCGTCTTCGATGGGTCGTTGTTGCCCGCCGGATGTCACGTGAACGCGGTTGGCTCTCATCGCCCGGCGGAGCGGGAGATCGATTCGACTGCCATCACCAGGGCGACGGTCTTCGTTGAAACAAGGCAAGCAGCTCTGGCTGAGGCAGGCGATCTGCTGATCCCGATGAAGGAGGGAGCCCTTAAAGAGGTTGCCGCCGGGGACCTTTCCGAGGTTGTCGGGGGCCGGATCGGCCGGTCGTCGAAGAGCGAGATAACCCTCCTAAAGAGCGTCGGGGTGGCCTTCGAGGACCTGGCGGTGGCTCTTGCCGCCGCGAAAGTCCTGGTAGAGGGCCTGCGACCGCAGTAGTAGGTGAGTTGGTTTTCCCCTGTGGCGTCTGTAAACTATCGCCCGCTTCGCCCATATCCGGGCGGGGCTTGGGAAGGCTGAAAGTTCCCCTCTCGGATATCCGCCGGGAGGGGTGTGATGGCGAAGGGGGAGTGCATGAGTAGAAGGTTCCAATTGGCTGCGGCTGTGATGGCCTTTGGCCTTGTAGCCGCCGCATGCGGCGGCGGGGGAGAAGAGGATCCGGGCGCAGGTGGCTCAGACGAGCCGAAGGACTGCACCTGGACGATCGCGACGATGGGTGCGTTGTCGGGTGACTACGCGTCGGTCGGTCAGCCGATCGCCGATGGCGTCGAGTACGCCGTAAATGCCGCGAACGAGTCGGGCGACGTTGCTTGCACGCTCGAGTTCGTGAGTGAGGACAGCCAGGGTGACCCGAACCAGGCCCCCGCGCTCGCACAGAAGATCGTCTCCAACGAGACGGTCGTGTTCTGCGCATGTCCGTATTTCTCGGGCGAGACTCTCGCTACCGGGAAGATCTTCGGTAAGGCAGGGATCGCTATCTCGGGTACTGGTACGAACGAGACGATCGACGAACAGGGCTTCGAGACCTGGTTCCGCGCTGTTGCGCCGGACAACATCCAGGCAGAGGTTGCTGCTGCTTACCTGAAGGATGGCCTCGGGGCGAAGACGGTTGCCGTTATCCACGACAACCAGGACTACTCGAAGGGTCTCGCCGATGGCGTCCAGAAGGAGCTCGGCAGTCTCGCTCAGGGTCCTTTCATCATCAGCCCTGAAGAGACCGACTACTCGGCGGTCGTTTCGCAGGTCGCCGACGCCAACCCGGACGCGATCTTCTACGGTGGTTACACGCCGCAGGCCGGCCCGTTGGCCAAGCAACTTGCCGACGCCGGTGTGGACGCGACGTTCATGACGGACGACGGTTCCAAGGACCCGACCTTCGGCGACACTGCCAAGGACGCTGCACAGGGCGCTCTCGCTTCGTGCCCGTGTGTCGACCCGCTGAAGGTCGAAGGTGCGGAGGACTACGTCAGCGCTATGCAGGAGGCTTATGGCGAGAACGCGCCGGGGACCTTCGCAGCGGACATGACGGACGTCACGAACCTTGCGATCCAGGCTCTTGGAGATCTAACCGGTGACGAGCCGATCGAAGAGGTTCGTGCGGCGATCGTCGACTTCTTTGACTCTGCCGAAGGCGTCGCGGGCGTGGCCAAGAGCTACGGTTGGAACGACGACGGCGAGTTCGAAGGTGGTCCGGACGACGTCTGGATCTACGAGTGGGACACCAAGGCGAAGAACTTCGTTTCGCTTGGTGCGGCTTCTGAGCTGCTCAAGTAGGAAGCACCAAGAAGTAACTGTGAGGGGGGCCAAACGGCCCCCCTCACTCATAAGTAGGGGTGCCGGCGAGGAGGGGTAAACGCCGGCTTGACCAATCTGCGAGTATCAACGCCGATTTCTGACCTAACGCGGGGGAGCGAGTGGACTGCAATGCGGGGCTGATCGGCCCGGGGCTCGTCACGGGTGTGACTTTGGGTTTGTTCTACGCCCTTATCGCTCTTGGTTACACGATGGTGTACGGAGTGCTGAAGTTGATCAACTTCGCACACGACGCCGTGTTCGCGATCGGTGGCATCGCCGTCTTCTATGTCTTCGGTCAGTGGATCACCCTCAACGGCCCGTTCACCGGGTTCCCACTTCTCCTGATCATCCTGGCTTTCCTGTTGGTCGGTGGCCTTGCCTCCGCCGGCGGCGCGGTGCTGTTGGAGCGCGTTGCCTACCGGCCACTCCGTAAGCGCAACGCCGCGCGGCTTTCTTACCTGATCAGCGCGATCGGGGCTTCGTTCTTCGCTACCTACACCTTCCAACAGGGCTTCCTGCTCGGCCCGGCCAAGCGTGGTTTCCCCGACATCTTTGCTTCGGGCCAAGATGCATTCAGCATGGATGTCCTCGGCTCCCGAGTGATATCTGCCGAGGTCCTCCTGATCGTGGCGGTCGTCGTTTGTTTCCTCGTCCTCGACCGGATCATCAACAAGACGAACACGGGGCGAAGCATCCGTGCGCTCTCCGAAGATCCGGTTGCAGCTCAGTTGATGGGGATCAATGTCGACCGAGTCATCGTCACGACGTTCTTGATCGGAGGATTCTTCGGCGGGATCGCCGGTTCCTTGTACGGGATCCTGTTCGGAAATGTCGTCTGGAACATGGGATTCATCCCCGGCATCAAAGCCTTCACCGCGGCCGTGCTTGGCGGTATCGGGAATATCCGCGGCGCGTTCTTGGGCGCCGTCCTACTGGGTTTGATCGAGAACATGAGCACGGTATGCATCAGCGCTGAGTGGAAGAACGTGATCGCCTTCACGTTGCTGCCGCTGGTGCTGATCTTCCGTCCAACCGGGATCATGGGCGAAAGGATCGGTGGCTGATGGCTACAGCGATGCGTACTCAGCTCGATCGCCTCAAGGTGCCGGTCGACAAATACCGGGAGTGGGAAGGGGGGCTCAGCGGTCCCGCACGCATCGGACTGAAGATCTTCAAGTACCTCCTAGCTGCGGCACTTCTCGCTCTCATCCCCCTGGCGATGGAGAAAGAGGTATTCCCGCTATCGACGATCGGTCTTACGGGCTTCTTCGGGATCGAGATCCTCTTCAACACCGGCTACTGGATCCTCCTCGCGCTCGGATTGAGCGTTGTGGTGGGCCTCGCTGGACTGCTCGACCTCGGATACGTAGCGTTCTTCATGCTCGGTTCGTACACGGCGGCGTTGATGACGGCATCCGGCAACGTCGGACAGTTCCACATAGTTGAGTGGTCCCCGTGGGCGGCCCTGCCGTTCGCGGTGATCATCGCCATGCTCGCCGGATTCGCCCTCGGCGTGCCGACCTTGCGTCTGCGGGGCGACTATCTGGCCATCGTGACGCTTGGTTTCCACGAGATCGTTCGCCAGACGGCCAACAACCTCACGATCACGAACGGCTCCCGAGGCATCCCGGGAATCCCGAACCCCTCGATCCATCTCTTCGGACTGAACCTGGACTTCGGGCTGGAGACGAAGCTCTATTGGTGGTTCTTACTGATACCCGGCATCCTCTTGGCAGTTTTGATGATCAGACACTTGGACAACTCGCGTGTGGGCAGGTACTGGGCTGCGATCCGAGAAGACGAGGTGGCTGCGGCCGCGATGGGTGTTCCCGTGACCAAGATGAAGGTCCTGGCTTTCGTGATCGGAGCATCGACGAGCGGTGTCGCCGGTTGGATCTACGCTACGAAGATCTCATATATCGCACCTAACTCATTCCCACTCCTACTGTCCATCCTCGTCCTGTGCGCCGTCGTGATCGGGGGACTGGGCAGTATCTCGGGGGCCGTGCTGGGTGCAGCGTTGGTCATCGCGCTCCCGGAGATCGTCCGGGAGACATCGGGTGGCGCTACTCCCTTCGGGTTCGATATCGAAACCGGACGTATCGCGATCTTCGGCTTGCTGCTTATCGTGGTGATGATCTACCGACCCGGCGGCTTGTTGGCGGCGAAGAGACGTAGGACCGAGCTCATGGAAGGCAGCGGAACGGCCGGTACCGCCATCGCAGCCGACGTCGTGGCGGAGAGCAAGTAGATGGCTAACGTCTTCCTCAAGATCGACGGCGTCACGATGGAGTTCGGTGGTCTGAAGGCTCTCTCGAACGTCAACTTCGAGATCATGGAAGGCGAGATCTTCGGGCTCATCGGTCCCAACGGCGCCGGTAAGACGACGATGTTCAACTGCGTCACCGGCGTCTACACCCCGACCGGTGGCCAGGTGACTTTCGCGGGGGGCGCGATCACGGGAAAGCGGCCTGATCAGATCGTCGACCTGGGTATCTGCCGGACGTTCCAACAGATCCGCCTCTTTCCGAACATGACTGCGATGGAGAACGTCTTCATCGGGGTCGATGCTCGCCACCAGACGAGCGTGTTCGGCGCTTTGTTCCGCAGCCCGCGTCACCGGCGAGAGGAGACCGAAGGCGAGGACAAGTCACTCGAGCTCCTTGAGTACTGCGGATTGAGGAAGTACGCGAACGACCTGGCCAAGAACCTCTCCTACGGCGACCAGAGGCGTCTCGAGATCGCCCGGGCTCTCGGCACCAAGCCGACGCTGCTGTTATTGGACGAGCCGGCCGCCGGGATGAACCCGGTCGAGAAGAACGGTTTGCGCGACCTGGTCCGCAAGATCCGTGACAGCGGCATAACGGTTCTGTTGATCGAGCACGACATGAAGGTCGTTATGGGACTGTCCGATCGGGTAGCGGTTCTGGACCACGGCGAGCTGATCGCCTACGGACAGCCCGAAGAGGTCCAGAAGAACCCGAAGGTGATCGAGGCCTACCTCGGTTCCGGAGCGGGAGGGAATGCCGCAGTCTCGGATGGGCAGGGCGCCGCTTCAGACAACAAGGAGGACCCCGGTGGCGGGTAAAACCCTGCTCGAGCTGAAAGAGGTGCGGATCCGCTACGGAGTTATCGAGGCGGTCAAAGGCGTCGACCTCAAGGTGAACGAAGGCGAGATCGTCACCCTCATCGGAGGTAACGGCGCCGGCAAGACCACCACCCTGAGAGCGATCTCGATGGTTCACGGCCCCAGCGAGGGAAGCATCGTCTTCGAAGGCGAGGACCTCACCGGTCTTCGTAGCGACGAGGTCGTCCAACGCGGCCTGATCCAGGTCCCCGAAGGGCGACACATCTTCCCGAACATGTCGGTCCAGGAGAACCTCCTGATGGGCGCCTTCCGCGCTCACGGCACCAAACAAGAGTTCCAAGACATCACCGACCGCGTGTTCCAACTCTTCCCCCGCCTGAAGGAGCGCCGCAAGCAGGCCGGTGGGACTCTCTCCGGCGGCGAGCAGCAGATGCTCGCGATCGGGCGGGCTCTGATGAGCAAGCCGCGCTTGTTGATGCTGGACGAGCCTTCGATGGGTCTCGCCCCGCAGTTGGTGGAGACTGTTTTCTCAGTCGTCGAGGAGATCAACGCGGAGGGGATCCCCGTTCTGCTGATCGAGCAGAACGCCCAGATGGCGTTACAGACCGCAGACCGGGGCTATGTCATCGAGACGGGTGAGATTGTTCTTGAGGATGACGCTAAGAAATTGTTGGGCAATGATCAGGTGCGCAAGGCGTACCTCGGGGAGGAATGAAAATGCAAAGACGTTGGCTCACCATGCTGTCAATCGCTGTGTTGTCGGCCCTGGTGCTCGCCGCTTGCGGCAGCGCAGAAGAGACCCCGCCGGGGGGCAGTGGGGACGAGACACATGCTCCCGAGCACAACTTCACACTCGCTCTGGACGGGCATCTAACCGTCGGGTCGGATATCCCTTATCCGCCGTTCGAGTTCGAAGACGACGACGGCAACCTGACCGGGTTCGACGTCGACCTGGTGCGCGAGATCGCCAGCCGTCTCGGACTCGAGAACGCGGACGAGGATTGGATCTCGACCAACTTCGATACGATCTTCCAGCAGCTCCAGTCCGGGGCCCGCTTCGACATCATCGTTGCAGCCGTCACCGCGTACGCGCCCGATGGCTCGCCGGCGGCAGAGACCGTTGCAGAACGTAAGAAGCGGGTCGATTTCACTGCCCCGTACTACCCCTCGCTGCAATCGCTGGCGATCGACACCACCCAGAACGCCGACATCCAGACAGTTGACGACCTACCGGAGGGCGCTCGTGTAGCCGTGCAACGGGGTACGACGGGAGCCTTCTATGCCGAGAAGGAGCTGACGGGGGCCGAGCTCGTCCAGTTCGCCCAGGCGCCGCAGATGTACCAGGCATTGCAGGCCGGCCAGGTGGTTGCAGTGTTCAACGACCTTCCCGTATCGATCGAGTCGATCAAAGGCAAGGACAACCTCGAAGTCGTCCAGCAAGTCGATACCGGAGAGGAATATGCCATCGGCGTATCGAAGGAGAACGTCGAGCTGAAAGACGCGATCGATGAGGCTCTGCAGGAGATGTTCGACGACGGAACGTTCGCCGAGATCTTCCTGAAGTACTTCCCGGAGCAGGACTTGCCCGAGTACGCGTCCGAATAGAACTAAAGGATCTTGGACGAAGCCCGCGCTTGATGTGAGCGCGGGCTTCGTCATCGGAGGTAATGGGTGAGCAAAGCCGCTAGATCGACAGGGGAGACTCGACCCGACAGGGGTCTGTCCTGGGCCCTCTCCCAAAGCACGCCTTTCTCCCTAGCCGTGCTGGGACTGGGGGCCGCGTCGCTGGCGACGGTCCTTCTGGGTGCGCCCATCGCTATCACTCTCACGGGCTGGACGCCGGTGGACACCCTCGTCGCAGCTTTCAAGTCAGGGGCGTTCCGTGGGGTCCTGCTGGTGGGATTGTTCGGAGGTATCGCCGCGGCATTGATCGGCTTCCCGTCCCACCGCAGGATGCAAACGAACGTCAGTCGGGAGGAATGTCTGGCCGGCGGGTTCATGGGGATCCAGGCCATCCAGCTCTCGTCTTTCCTGTTGTGGTTCTCCGGCGGCAACGTCGAGGTCTTCGCACTCAACTACCTCGACTTTGCGGCGCTGGCCCCCCATATGGACACCTTCCTGAACGCGATCAAGAACACCGTCTTTCTCGCGTTCACCGGTCAGTTCTTCGGCATCGTGCTCGGCCTCATCCTGGCCGTGCTCGCTATCTCGAAGCGAGCGGTAGTTCGAGCGCCGGCGCGCATCTACATCAACATCTTCAGGGGCACCCCGCTCGTGTGGCAGATCATCTTCATCGGCGTCGGGCTCCCACTCGGTCTACGGATCCAGATTCCGACCTATACGGCGGCCGCGATCGCCCTCAGCCTCAACACCGCTGCCTACGCCGCAGAGGTTTTCCGCGCTGGGATCCAATCGATCGAGCGTGGGCAGCTAGAGGCTGCCCGCGGACTGGGCATGTCGTACATGCAGGCGATGCGCTACGCAGTGGTTCCGCAGGCGATCAGAAGGGTTATCCCGCCGTTGCTGAACGAGTTCGTGATCCTCATCAAGGACACGTCTCTGGTGTTGGTTCTTGGTCTCACCGCCGTCCAGCGGGATCTCATGTCGTGGGGGAACTTTGGAGTCGCTAACTTCGGAAACGCTACGTTCTTGATCGTTACGGCCCTGGGCTATCTCGCCGTAACGCTTCCTCTGATCCGGATCGTTAATGCGGTCGAGAAGAGGCTGCGCAGTGGGCTCGTGGGGGTGACGGCGTGACGACCGAAGGGAATGGGCATCTGGTTCGCCTCGAAGGCATCCACAAATGGTTCGGCGACCTCCACGTTCTAAGGGGGATCGACCTCGATATCGACAAGGGTCAAGTGGTAGTGGTGATCGGGCCATCGGGCTCGGGGAAGTCGACGCTCCTGCGCGTGATCAACCTCTTGGAGGAGCCGACCGAAGGCAGAGTCTTCTTTCAGGACACCGATCTCACCGACGTGCGAGTCGATCTGAACAAGATCCGCACGCACATCGGGATCGTGTTCCAGGGGTTCAACCTCTTCCCGCACAAGACCGCTATGGACAACATCACTCTGGCCCTCGAGAAGGTTCTGAAACTTGACTCCGATGAAGCCAATGACCGGGCGATGGAGCAGCTCACACACGTGGGCTTGGATCACAAGGCCGACGCGTATCCAGGCCAGCTGTCGGGCGGGCAGCAGCAGCGGGTCGCTATAGCCAGGGCTCTTGCCATGCGCCCGAAGCTCATGCTGTTCGACGAGGTAACTTCGGCCCTGGACCCCGAGCTCGTCAAGGAAGTCTTGGACACGATGAAAGAGTTGGCCGACCAAGGGATGACGATGGTCGTCGTCACACACGAGATGGGGTTCGCCCGCCAAGTGGGGAACAGGTTGTTGTTCATGGTCGATGGCTCCATCGTCGAGGACGGAGTCCCCAAAGAGATATTCGCCAACCCTCGGGACGAACGAACGAAAGCGTTCCTATCTCACGTTCTGTAGTGATGAACTCTGTCGAAGTTGCCGCGAACGCCGAACTGAAGGCTTTGGGTGACATCCCGATCGATGACGTGCTCGAAGCGATGGACCGGCCCCCTCCCAACTACCGGGATCTCTATTACCGGTGGGAGCGCCAGCAATGGGAGTCGAGCTCCATCGATTTCTCGGAAGACCACCGTCAATGGACACAGGAGATACCCGAGGACCTGAAGCGATCGCTGCTGTGGGGTCTCGCTTCGTTCTATGTGGGGGAGGAGCAAGTCACACGCAGTCTCGTCCCGTTCGTCGACGCGGCCCCCACGGAGGAGCACCAGGTCTTCCTGGCGACCCAGCTCGTCGACGAGGCTAGACACACCGTCTTCTTCGACCTCTTCTATCAGGAGGTGTTGGACGAAGAAGGCGTTGATATGAGCTCCCGGCTGGCGGCCCAGGTCGATCGATTGAATCCGGGTTTCCGCACGCTCTTGCTCGAGATGCTCCCGGCCGCCGCGGACGCGATCCGCGAGCGGCCGCACGACCTCGACGCATTGGTCGAGGGGGTGGTGCTGTACCACATCCTTATCGAGGCGACCCTCGCTCTAACCGGTCAGCGTTTCTTGCTCAACTTCACGCGGGAGAACGGGTTGCTCCCGGGTTTCCGCCAGGGATTCACTGCCGTCGCCCGGGACGAATCCCGACACGTTGGCTTCGGCGTGCGTTTCTTGAAGGAGATGGTCGATAGAGATCGTCGTTTCCTAGACACCATCAACCACAAAGTCCAGGAGTTCACGCCTATCGGGCTGTCGGTGATCGAGCCACCGGACGGCGATCTCAGCTACTTCGATCCACTTCCCTATGGGCCGGACGATCTCAGCGCGTTCGCGCTGAATTCCCTGGCGAAACGATTGCAGGCGATCGGTGCCGCTTGAACTAAGGGGTTAGTAACTCGGCACCTTTGACGTCGCCGCGCCCAAGGGTCGTTTTGCGAAGCTCCCCTTTGGACACGACCCCGTACATGGTCAACGAGCCGTGCGGGTTCGTCAGGTCGTCAAGGCCAAGGTGGTGACCGATCTCGTGTACGGCAACGTTCTTGACGTTGTAACGGGGGATCCCCGGCCGATTGGTCCACATGTAGTTCTTGTTGAACCGCAGATCGACCTCGCGGATCCTCGAGTTCGTGTACCAGACGTAGGAGATGGCCGTGGCGTGATCGAGCTCTCCGAAGTCGGCAACACTAAGGTTGTCGTACTTGATGTGGGCACTCACCTCACCCACATAGTTGAAACTGAATTCGATGGCGTCGTCATCCGAGCACTTCGTGTTCGTCTCCGCCCACGCGTGGTGTGCCTCCCTCAGGGAGCGAGTCGTGAGCCACGGACTGAGATAGCTCGGCACCGACTTCCGGTTGAAGGCGAACTCGACGGGCACGTCCTGGGCCGACCATCTCTTGCCGACCGAAGCGAACGTGGGGTCGGTGCACTCGTCGACCTTCTCATCGGTCGCCGATCCTGAGTTCTTCGGCGTGGCGCTTCGGGTGACGACTCCCTTGGAGGTGACATCGAGGGTGATCGACGTGAACGCATCACCGGCAACCTCGAGAGGTTTCGTCGGCGGGAAGTCCGCGTGGACGAGCAAGCCGACGCCCGCCGGGGGGACATCCACTCGCGCTAGGTCCTGCACCTGGGCCAGGGTCAGCTTCGGCAGGGTCACAAGGGTGGGGGCTGCCTGCCCGGGGAGCACCACGGCCCCCGCAAAGATCGCTGCCGATGTGAGGGAGATAAAGATCCTGCGTAGGTGCATGCCCGCTCCTCTGTCAGTTGCCTGTTGCCCCGTCGGTTCTTGAACGCTCCAGCGGTGCTCAACGTTACGGTCTTCCATAATCTAGTCCGTGTCCCATACCGAGCTAGACCAACTCCAGGCCGAGATAGTGACCTGTCGTCTGTGTCCCCGCTTGGTCGAATGGAGGGAGCGGGTGGCGAGGGAGAAGCGGGCTTCGTTCGCCCAGGAGTCCTACTGGGGGCGCCCGGTGCCATCCTTCGGCGATCCGCATGCCCGTGTCTTGATCGTGGGCCTTGCCCCGGCGGCTCACGGAGGTAACCGGACGGGGCGGATGTTCACGGGGGACAGGTCCGGGGATTGGCTTTACGGATCCCTGCACCGCACGGGCTTCGCGAACCACGGCCCACCGATCTTCGCCGGCGACGGTCTCGTTCTCGAGGATGTCTACGTAGTGGCGCCGGTGAGATGCGCACCACCGGCCAACAAGCCCACGATCGAGGAACGGGACACGTGTCTTGGGTATCTAGTACGTGAGTTGCCTTTGCTCGCACGAACGAAAGTGATCGTCGCTTTGGGTGGCTTCGCGTGGGACGCCGCGATCAAGACGTGCGTGACGGCGGGGGCCGATCCCGTGCGTCCCAAACCCAAGTTCGGCCATCTCGCCGAAACGAAGATCGGGCCCTATGCCTTCCTCGGCTCCTACCACCCGAGCCAGCAGAACACCTTCACCGGAAAACTGACCGAACCGATGATGGATGCCGTGTTCTTGCGCGCACGACAGCTCGCGAACGACTAAGCGGCGGAAACTTCCGTGCCCTCGAACAGAGCTTCGAGGCGAGCAACTTCGGCCACGGGGGCGACGCGCTTGAACGCTGCACATGTGGTCTCCCAAGTGTCCAGGATCGTTGCGGCCGCCTTGGAGG
>DASQLQ010000140.1:0-2958 GCA_035629935.1 Actinomycetota bacterium | reverse complement strand
CAGCGCGGTCAGGATGAAGTTCACGAAGAAGATCAACATGAACGTGACGACGACGGCGCGGTTCACCGCATCGCCCACCCCCTTGGGACCACCCTTCGCATAGAAACCGAAGTAACAGGCAACCATCGCGGCCAACAAGCCGAAGACCCCTGCCTTGAGGATGGCGACTACCAGGTCCGCCGTTTGGGCCAGCAAGCCGAAGCTGGCGAGGTACGCACCCGGCGTTCCACCCTGGATGATCACGTTGAAGAAGTAGCCGCCACCGATCCCGGCAACCGAGACGAATCCGTCGAGGAGCATCGCCACGAAAACAGCGGCCCAGATGCGAGGAACCACGAGTGTCTTGATCGGGTTGACCGCCAGGACCTCCATCGCCGAGATCTCGTCTCGGATCTTGCGCGAGCCGATGTCGGCACACATCGCCGAGCCTCCGGCTCCCGAGATCAACAGTGCGGCGACGATGGGAGCGGCCTCGCGCACGACGGCGAGGACCATCGCGGCCCCCGTTTGCGACTCGGCCCCCAGCTGGCGGGACACGTTTCCGACCTGGAGGGCGATCGTTGCGCCGAACGCGATCGAAACGAGGACGGCGGGCAGCATCGAGACGCTTGCGATGAACCACGACTGGCGGATGAAGTCGCGCCACGGATAGGGGCGCTTGGGCATCAACCGGAATGCCTCGAGCGTGATGGCGAACATGTTGCCCGTTTCAGTTACTAACGTTCGAGCAGGGTTCGCCAACTATCCCCCTTCCTTCTCGCTGCCTACAGTGTTTTCTTACGTGGAGTGGCTTTTTCGGTATCGCCGTCGGTGGCGCCCGCAGCCCGTTCCATCTCTTCTGTTTCCTCGGCGGTGAGGCCACGTGAGGACTTGGGCTTGACCTTCTTCCCCGACTCCTCGGCCTGTCCGGCCTCGTCTTCCTTCTGGTCCGGTGATTTCTCGGGTTCAGTCGTGGCCGACAGATCGCCCTTGACGGAGTCTTTCTCTTCCGACATCCCGATCGGGCCCTCGGTGTCACCGGCGAGGAACTGCCTGACGACCGGGATGCCCGACTCGAACATCTCTCGGGCGGGGCCGAACTTCACGAGGTTCCTGCGGTAGAGCATCCCGATGAAGTCGGCGACCTGCTTGGCGGTTGCGATGTCGTGCGTGACGACAATGAACGTGGCCTCGAGTTGCTTGTTGAGGTCCATCGTCAGCTCGTTGAGGAATGCAGTGCGGACGGGGTCGAGACCGGAGTCGGGCTCATCGAAGAGAACGATCTCGGGATCGAGGACGAGAGCCCGCGCAAGGCCGGCCCGCTTCTTCATGCCACCGGAGATCTCACCCGGGAGCTTCTTCTCGGCTCCCGTGAGGCCCACCATCTGCAGTTTCTCTTCGACAACGGACTTCACCTCCGACTCCTTCTTCTTCGTGTGCTGCCGGAGAGGGAAGGCCACGTTGTCGTAGATGTTCATCGAGCCGAACAGCGCACCGTCCTGGAAGAGGACTCCAAACTTGCGGCGCACCTCGTAGAGCTCTTTCTCGTTGAGGGAGGGGACGTTCTTGTTGTCGATCCAGATCTCGCCCTTGTCGGGTTTCAGGAGGCCGACGAGGTGTTTCAGGAACACGCTTTTTCCCGTTCCCGACGGGCCGAGCATCAGAGTGATCTTGCCTTTGGGGATGTCGAGGGTGATGTCTTCGAGAACGGTTTGGGGGCCGAACGACTTAGTCAGCTCTTTGATGCTGATCTCGATATCGGGCATGCCCATCCCCTTAAGCAGCCGGCCCTCCCCAGGGCCCTCTTCCAGACTTTGACTCCCCGTGCAGAGGGGAAAGATACTCGCTTACCCGGCAAAGCGTGCAGGGGAGGGCTTTTCCCGCGGCGGCCTAATATGCCGGGCTGAAGGATTCTCAAGGAGGCGGCATGGATTTCCGCGACACCCCAGAAGAAGCATCGTTCAGGGCGGAACTAAGACAGTGGTTCGAGCAGAACCTGCCCGAGGGGTGGCGCGAACGCGGCCCCCAGGTCGGGCGCACGGAGGAAGCGACCTCCAAGGAATGGTCCAAGAAGCTCTACGACGCCGGGTACGCGGGCCTAACGTGGCCCAAGGAGTTCGGCGGGGCCGGCGCTCCGTATACGCACCAGGCGATCTTCCTGGAGGAATCCGCCCGGGCCGAGACTCCGGAGCACATCGGTGTCATCGGTTTGGGGATGGCGGGCCCGACGATCATCGCCCACGGAACCGACGAGCAGAAGGCTCACCTCAGCCCGATCCTCTCCGGAGAAGAGGTGTGGTGCCAGGGCTTCTCCGAGCCGGGCTCTGGTTCGGACCTCGCTTCCTTGAGGACGAAAGCCGAGGACAAGGGCGACCACTTCCTCGTCAACGGTCAGAAGGTGTGGTCGTCGTTCGCTCACATCGCCGACTTCTGCATCCTGCTCGTTCGCACCGATCCCCAAGCGCCTAAGCACAAGGGGATCACTTACCTGCTCGTCGACATGCACTCCGAAGGGGTCGACGTCCGGCCACTCCGTCAGATCACCGGAGACCCGGAGTTCAACGAGATCTTCTTCAACGACGTGAAGGTGCCGAAGGAGAACGTGCTCGGCGAGTTCAACAACGGCTGGGCCGTCGCGATGACCACGCTCCTACACGAGCGCGGCACCTTGGGGTTCGCTCTGACCGCACGTCTCGAGGTTGCATTGCGCAAAGTGATCGCGCTGGCTAAGGAACAACGAACCAATGGGCATCGTGCGGCGGACGATCCGTTCATCCGGGATCGCATCGCGCGGCATTGGGTCGAGCTGCAGGCTTTGAAATTCACCAACTACCGAGCGTTGACTTCTCTCGTGAAGACCGGCGTCCCGGGGCCGGAGGGCTCCGTTGCAAAGCTGCACTGGTCGGAGACGAACCAGCGATTGACGAAGTTGGCTCTCGAGATCCTCGGCCCCCAAGCTCAGCTGGACGGTGAGGACGG
>DASQLQ010000139.1:0-18098 GCA_035629935.1 Actinomycetota bacterium | reverse complement strand
CTGACGCGCATCACTCTTTACCGGGACCAGTGATCCTTTCGCCGAGCTAGCTCTCTACGACCTTCTTGGTCGGGCCGAAGATAAAGATCTCGTCCGGCCACCGGCCGGGTTCACCCTCCCATTGCAGCTCCCTGACCTGGTCGGGTGCACGTCTGCCATGCAAGGTGCGGAAGAGCTCGAACGTCGATGCTCGCAAGGTTGCCTGAGGTTCTCCTTCACCGACGGTGTGATCGATCTCATCACTAACCACACGCAACGTCGGCAGAGACAGCGACTCGACTTTCTTCGTCAGGAACATCAAAGCCATCTCGACCGACGGCACTATGTTCTCGTCGTCGGTCCCACCGGGCTCAGCAAGCGCGGAGCGGATATCTTGCTCGTGGGCGAGCACGTCTGAGACCGCCACGGGCGCCAGCTGCGACTCGAATACGTCTGTGTCTTCTTTGACGCGCCGGTCCCATTCGTCGAGACAATCTTGTAACGAAGCGCCGCGCCGCTTCTGCACACCTCGTTCGCCCCAATCCTGATCGAAACCCTTGGGATCCGTGGACGCGACCTCGAGGAAGTCAGCTTGGTGCGCGATCAAGTCCTTAACCGTCCACCCCGGACAAGTGGGGACCTTCGTGTCGGCATTGCCCTCAGAAACGAGTGCCACAACCCGCTCCTTTACGCGGGCGTAGGCGGAAGCCTTATCCATCGATCCTCCTCTGGTATCCCGGTACCGTTACAACTGGAGGTTAGGCCACGAAGGAGAACGAGCGATGGGCAAGATGCGCAAAGCAAATACGACCCGGAAGCCGCCTGAGCCATCGGGGAGCCACGCGGAGATCGAAGATTGGATGCGGCATGTGATGCCGGATCTAAATCCCATCGTCAAGAAGTTAGACGGGTTGATCCGCGAGACGATCCCCGGGCTTCAATACGCCGTCAAGTGGAAGAAGGCGTACTACGGGTTGCCAAAACTCGGGTGGCTCATGGAGATGGTCGCTTACGACGTTTCCGTCAATGTCGTCTTCTTCGGCGGCGCGGACTTCGACCCTCCCCCGCCGCTGGGCGAAGGATGGAGCCGCTACATCAAGGTGAAGTCACTGGAGGAGGCGCAAGGGCCGGAGATGCTGGCCTGGATCGAGCAAGCGGGCCGCGCGCCGGGCTGGAAAAGCTAACTTGGCCTTGGGAACGAAGGGGGTTCCCCTAGGCTGACGTCGTGACTTCAACGCGCTTGTCTCGACACATTCGGGCACCTCGTCCCGCTGTGTTCAGAGCGCTGCTTGATGCCGAAGCCGTCCAGCAATGGATGGTCCCGGAAGGGATGACGAGCAGCGTCCATGAATACGACGGGCGGGAAGGCGGTACCTTCCGCATCTCCCTCACCTACGACGACCCTGAGAACGCTGGAAAGACGAGCGGTCACACCGACACGTTCCGCGGGCGGTTCACGAAGGTGGTTCCCAATTCGGAGGTCGTGCAGGTTGTCGAGTTCGAGACGGATGACTCGACCATGCAGGGTGAGATGACCGTCACATATCGTCTGGATAACGCCGATGGAGAGACAGTCGTAACCGGAAGCCATGAAAATCTTCCGCGGGGTCTGTCCGTTGAAGACAATGAGTTGGGCTGGATAATGTCGATGGACAAGCTCGCGAAGCTCGTTGAAGGCGGTTGGCTCTCCTCAGATGGGTAACCGGTAGCGAAGGTGGGTGACGCCACCCTCACCTTCGAGCACTCTCATCCTCTCCAGCTCGCGCAGCTCGACGCCGAGGTACTCGAACAACCTGCGTCCCTCACCGAAAAGGATCGGAATCAGGTGGATCTCGAGCTCGTCGAGAAACCCGGCTGAGACAGCCCGCTGGGCGATGCTTGAACCGTGCACCAGCACGTTCTTGTCGCCGGCAGCGTCCTTTGCGTCGCGCATCGCAGCCTCGAGGTCACTCACGTAATGCACCAAAGGCCACCCAGCGGCCCAGTCGGGTGCCTGGTGACGGCTGAGGATGTAGATGGGCACACCATCGTGATGGTCGCCTCCCCAGCCACCCGCAGGTTCAAAGGTCCCACGCCCAGCAACCACGGCGCCCGTAGACATGAACTCGTCGTAGACCTGACGGTTCACGCCTCGCAGTCGCGCAACGGCTGCATCGAAGTCACCGCCCTCGGCACCCGGGAAGACCCACTCGTGCAGCCGATCACCCCCATCGCCGAGAGCATTGTGGGGACTTTCGTTGGGACCCGCTATGAATCCGTCCAATGACATCGACATGTAGAGCACCGTCGAGGACATGATTGCTACTCCTTGTGCCGGATCAACACCCTTAGGGTCAACGTCTATATATATAAGGAGAGGTACTGAGGGGTGTTGGAGGTAAGAACGAAGGAGGAAACAATGACCACGCCGGCCCCGCCCGTCACCAACCACACGGAGTTCGAGCGACAGCTCGCCGAGCTGTGCAAGCGCGAGAAGGCTCACACGCGGGAGGGTGACGCTATCGCCGCGGCCCGGCGACGGCTACCCATGACAGAAGTGCCCCCCGACACCACCGTCATCGGCGCCAACGGGTCGGTCCCGTTCGGCGACGTCTTCGAGAGGCGTGACGAGCTGATCGTCTACAGCCACATGTTCTACGACGGGAAGCCGTGGGAGTCGCAGTGCGAAGGTTGCACCAGGAACTCCTGGAGCATGGGGGATGCCGCCGACGCGGCCTACCTCAACGCCACCGGGATCACCTTCGCCTTCCTCTGCGACGGGCCGTACGAAGAAATCGCGGCATTCCGCGACTTCATGGGCTACACGGCGCCCTGGTATTCCAACGCCCACCTCGACCACCCCACGGTGGCCCACGCCGGCCGGATCGCCTGCTACTTGCGCCGGGAGGACAAGATCTACCTGACGTACTGGACGACCGGCCGGGGCGACGAGGTGCTGAGCCCTTCGTTCGCGCTGCTCGACAGGACCGTTTACGGGCGGCGAGAGGAATGGGAGGACTCGCCCGAGGGGTGGCCTCAGCTCCCGACCCACTCCATCTTGCGTACCGACGAGCACGGTGCGCCGGTGGGGCCCCGAACCGGCGGTCGACCGGTGCCCCAGTGGACGCGTCCGGGCGTCACCGGGGTCGGCGCCTGACGTCCCCCGTTGGGAGTGAGAAGACGGTCAACAACGCGTGGCGCGCGTTCTTCGGCAGCGACCTCATCGTCTGCCACTAGCTTCCAAACTCAGAGGACAGAAAACGGCCCCCTTGGGGGGGCCGTTTTTTCTATGCCAATGGCGATTCGTGCAATGAATCCGCCCCCTGGTTCGTCACATCTGTATCAGGACAAGTGGGGCGAAAGGACTGGAAATGCGACGCAGGGCGAAAGCAACTACGGCATTCCTTATGGCGCTCGTGCTTACCGGGGCTCTCGGAAGCCCGGTAGCGGCGGCGGCACCGGACAACGACAGCGAACTCTCTCCGAAGATCGCCAAAAAGCTGCCGTATAACGACAAGCTCGATGCAACCGAGGCAACGGAATCGGTCACGGACCCTTCCTGCCGCGCGTTCGGGACGGGCACTGTCTGGTACCAGTACACCGCTAAGAGAAGCGTTCGCCTGGTGGCCGAGACGTTCGGCAGCGACTACAACACCCTCATCGGCGCCTACGACGGCAAGCCGCTGCTCAACACGAATGAGGTCGGGTGCAACGACGACTATCGCAGCAACATTCAACAATCGCGCGTCAGCTTCCAAGCAACGGCAGGACGCACCTACAACTTCGTCGTGAGTGGTGACAGTCCCGGTCTTCTCGTGTTCACCCTTCGGCCGGTGATCCCGCCTCCCCACGACGACCTCTCCCAAGCCAGGAATGTGCAGGTCGAGCTTCCCTTCGAGGATCGCGTCGATACGACGGATGCGACGTTGGATATCAACGACCCCAGCTGTAGGGGGCGAGCGCGCAGCGTCTGGTATCGCTATGAACGTCCGCGGGAATGGACCGCACGTCGCGTCATGATCTCGACGCGCGGTAGCGACTACGAGACCGCTGTCTCGGTCTATACCGGGTCACGCAATGCCTTGAACCAGATCGAGTGCAAAGCCGACGGTTACCGCTCACGCGTGCGCTTCCTCACCGAACCCGGCGAGACGTACTGGGTCATGGTGTCGGCGCCGGAGAACCGTCAGGGGGGCTTATTGAAGCTCACCATCGCGAACATGCCCTTCCCGTTCCGCTTCGACGTAGACGTGAAGGAAACGGCGCCCGTCAGCGAAGTGACCGGAGAGACGCACGTCAGCGGCTACCTCGAGTGCAACAAGAGGACGACGGCAGTGATGACCATCGAGCTCAAGCAGAAACAGCCTGATGGGCATGTGAAGTATGCCGACGACGAGAAGAGCCTCCCGTGTGGGGAAAAGCGCAACTGGTCGGTGTCCCTGATCTCGAACCAGCGACCGTTCCAGGAGGGACCGGCCGGGCTAGTCCTAACGATCGAGATCGAGGAGCGCGAGCGGAAGCGCACGATCCGAAAGGTGATCGATCTAGTGGCATGCCGACGCTGCATGTAGCGAGGACGCAGCTCTCGATCCCAACTCGCAGGACTTAGACCGGGGGTTCTAAGACGATCACCGGCGTTTCCGTTGATCTCATACCCGCGTAACGATTGATGTCCGACTGAACCGCGGCCCATCGCTGCCACAGACGATCGCGCTCAGTTCCCTCGGCCCGAAGCGCGTGGAGCCGGCGAGGATCCTCGCCCGGCAGGCGCACAACAGCATCGGGGTGCGCCTCGAGATTGAGCCACCAAGCGGGATGACCCTCGTCCCAGCCGTTCATCGCAACTAGGACCAGATTCGGGCCGTCTTCGATGTAGCCGACGATGACGCTGCGTTCTTGTCCCGACTTCCGCCCGATCGTGGTGAGGCGCAACGCGCCCCATCCCCGTTTGTTCGCTGTCGTCCACAGGAAGCGCCCGCCACTGAGCTTGTAGAGCGCTCGGTGAACGCGCCAAGCGCCATGCACGAACCACCGGGGCGGGACTCTTGGCGGGGTCGGCTCGACGGTTGCCGTATTCGCTGTTTCCTCCGTAATCGCTGTCATCAGTCTCCTTAATGTCCGAGGAGCGAGGCACCCCGTCTTCCGGACGCCTGCTTCTCTGGACGACTTAGATTCGACCTTTCCTTAGGCCACCGCCATGCTTGGCTTCGGTGCCTCCTCGCGGATGTCCACCGTCGTGGTGCGATCCCTGGCGAGGTCTAAGCGCGTTCACCATTGGCTTGATGAATGAGCGCACATTCGAGAAGACCAGATAAGCGCGCCTGCGTTGGCTTGCTCAGCAAACGTAGTCCTGTCTATCCGAACTTGATAGGCGATTGCGCAAAGAAACGAAACGGCGGCTAACAGCTTGCGAGGTTTGTCCCTCTCTTGCCGACCGAGGGAGCACGCGCGACCGAAACCACGACATGCAATCGGAGATCCGGGTGGTACTGGTTGTGATGAGCGCGTAGTTCCATGAAAGTACGGTCAACGCAGACGACAGGCGATCTGCTGGGAGGCATCACAAAAGGGCGTATACCCCTGTCCCCTCTAGACGAGCCAGCTGGCAACCCAGATGATGGAGCGAGTGGCTTAGTTGGAGGGAGAGGCAATGTCAATATCGGTCTTGTTCACGCCCACGGGCGCGTCACGGAATCAGTACGACGAATCGATTCGGCGCCTTAGGGACGGGGGGCAGTTTCCTCCCGATGGGATGGAGTACCACGTTGCCTTCGGTAAGGATGATTCTTTCCGAGTGCTCGAGGTGTGGGAGAACCAAGAGAAAGCCGATGTCTTCGCCCAGCGTCTGATGCCGCTGTTGCAGGACATCGGCATCGTTACCGGTAAACCTGATATTGCGCCGGTCATCAACGTAGAGCACTCGTAACTCTTTTTCCATACATGAAACGGCCGCGGGATCCGCGGCCGTTTCGCGTCCCGGGAGACAACTCAATAAAGCGGAGAAGCTCTACGCGTGCGCCCTGTCGGAAGTGACACTGCCCGATAGGTAGGCATGGCACGACTGGATCGCTGCTGACCCTTCACCGACCGCGGATGCGACACGCTTGACCGACCCTCGGCGAACATCCCCAACCGCAAACACGCCGGGAAGGCTGGTCTCGAACAGAAGCGGTGGACGGTCAATCGGCCAACGCTGTGAGTGCGCAACCTCGTCGCCCGTGACTATGAAGCCCCATTCGTCTTTGTCTATCTCTAGGGGCAGCCAATCGGTAGCCGGAACGGCGCCGATCAGGACGAAGAGCGACTGCGCATCGGCCCTGCGCCTCGCACCGCTCTTGAGATCCTCCAGTTGTATCCACTCCAGCTTGGTATCTCCGCCCCCGTCGACGATCTGGCAACCGAACTCGACGGAGATGTTTGGCCTAGCCTCTATCTCGGCAATGAGGTACTCCGACATACTGTCCGCGAGCGAGTTCCCACGCACGAGAAGACTGACTCGCAAGGCGAACCTCGAGAGATGCACCGACGCCTGACCGGCAGAGTTGCCCCCACCAACAACGAACACATCTTGACCTCGCGTCGCTGGGGCCTCTGTCACCGCGGCGCCGTAGTAGACACCGGCGCCAACAAAGTTCTCCAGGGGCTGGATCCCGAGCCGTCGATACGACACTCCTTGAGCCAGGATCACGCTACGAGCCTGGATCGTCGTTCCGTCGGACACCGTGACCTGGAACGAGTCGGCCTCTATCGTCAGACTCGTCGCCTCCCGGATGAAGCGAACGTTTGTGCCGAACGCCCAGGCCTGTCGGAACGCTCGCGAGGCGAGCTCCTGGCCGCTTATCCCGCGGTTGAACCCCAGATAGTTGCGGATCAGGGAGGTGGTTCCTGCCTGGCCTCCGATGGCCTCCCGCTCGAGGACCGCCGCGGACAGGCCCTCCGACGACGCGTAAACCGCAGCAGCAAGACCGGCTGGGCCACCCCCCACTATGAGCACATCGACCTCGGTCGGCGCATCGACAGCTTGGCCGGTGATCGCGTCTGCAAGCTCACGCTCAGTTGGATCAACGAGAGAAACTCCGTCAAACATGACGACCGCCGGAAGCGTGTTCTCATCGAGACCGTTCTCTGCAAGAAGCGTGCGTCCCGCCGCACTGTCTGAGGTGTAGAACCCGTGCGGAACATAGTTGCGCGTAAGAAGGTCTCGCAGTCTATGGATAGCCGCAGATCCATCCCGGTCAATCAGGCGGACAACCTCGAATACGTCTCCGTTGTCCCGGCTCCACTCCTCCAGGAACTCAGTGACCGTACGGTGGAACTGCTCGTCGGGGAGAACCTTGGGGAGGATGACGAAGTACTCGATCAACCCGTCATGGAGCAACTCCTGAAGCCCGCTGGAAGCTACAGGCTGTCCCCAAGGCGCCACGCCGAGACGCCCCGTCGCAGGCTCACGTTCCTTGACGATGGCCAGCAGCTCAGCTGCCCCTCCCCACATCACATCTGTCATCAGCAAAGCCGCGCCTCGGCACTCGCTCTGCATCTCTTCGATATCCGAGTCGGCGGCGAGGATTCTGATGTCGTAATCGGTTGAGTACCGTTGCCTTAGCTGGTCCTCGATGATGCGCGAAGTCGTCTGATCGCGACATACCGAGACGATCGCAGGCTTGTTATCCATCTCAACCATCTGAACCTTTATCCGAGGAGTACGCCGACACCGAGGGCCAACAGCCATAGCGACCATCCGACATACGCGATCGGTACCAACCTCCCGGCGAAGTTCCAGCCATCTCTTTCATGGCTTCCGACGAACTCCATCGAGCCGAGAAGGAACAGCGGTGCCAGGACTAGACCAATCGTCCCGAAAGCCGCATGCAACAGATCGGACTGGATGACGGCGATGCCGACGAGACCGGTCCATAGGCCGGTGAACATGTAGCCGAGGTGCTCCCCAACCGCTACTCCGAAATAACGGTTGAGCGTTTGAAAGGTGACATCAACCGCGTCCTTCTTGCTGGTACTGGATGCCGGGTCTGCAATCTCGCGGGCGAGGTGAGGCACCGCGAATGGCCACCGAATCAGACCGAGGAACTGGACCAGCGCGGCAAGGACCCCGATCACAGTGGCGAGTGACAAGAGCGTGGGATTGGCATCGGTGAACGTGGCTGACACCAAGACCGCGGTCGGAGCAAGCAAGACCGCGCTCATGGCGAACGCCCACCATGTCAAAAGCAGCTTGCTCCCGCCTGCCGTGAAGCGCTCGAGAACCTCGGTGGTGGGACGCCTAAGGATGTCGGGATAGTCGAAGGACCGCGCCAGCACCGTGAACAGTACGTTGTACCCGATCGGCAAAACGATCAGCAGAATGCCTGTCGCTGTTTCGATCGTCACTCCGCGCCGTCTTGGAGACGCTTACCGGTCGCCATCAGCAGTCCCGTCAATAGACCGAAGGCGATCGATCCAAAAGCACCGAAGACCGTGAACTGGTTGTCGACGTCGATCCCGGCAGATGCGGTCACGGTCCAGCCCAAGGCGAACAGTGCTGGCATGGCGACCATCCACGCGGACCAAAGTGAGAACCTGGTGCGGAGAAGGATCCCCTGAACGATCCCGATCGGCACACCCGAGATCGCGCCCATGATCGCGAGTTGGCCCGTAGACGTTTCGTAGCCCACGACGGCCGAACCAACAGCCAACCCCACAGCAAGGGTAACTCCCGTCCCTAGGATCCAAACCGGCCCGACGTTCAAGTCACGTCGCAGGAACATCCACTGGACGAAACCGATGCCCGCACCGGTGATCGCACCTCCGACCAACGCGGGCATCACGTCGTCGACGTGCCCACCAACGCCCCAACCGGCATAGCCGGCAAGAGGGAACGCGACGAGCGCTAGGCCTATCCAACTGAACACCATCTTTATCCCACTCATGCGGGGCATCGTGATCGGCCCAGCTACTGCAGTTGCACTCATCCTGTTCCTCCCTCGTTCAATGTGGTGCACCGTTGCTCCGACCCTGACACGACCTCGAGTTAGACCCGTGCCGGGACAGGGTCGATCGCGTCATTCCGCGCATTAACCACGTCTTCGGGATGGACTTGCTCGTTCAACACGATGCGGCGGCCCCAGATCACCAGCCAGAGGGCCAACAGGAACTCTCCGACGAAGCTGATCCCGGAGATCTCGAGCGGTTCACCTTGCGAAAGTGCCGCAGAGAAACTGTCGAACAGGTATCCGAATCCGGCGATCCCGATCACAGCTCCCAGGAGCTTGGGGACGAAACCCGACCGGTATGCCAGGTAGCCGATCGCCATCAGGTGAATACCGAAAAGGACGAACCCCGCGTTCCAAATGTCGGTGAAGGCTTCGATCCTCAGAAGAGCCTGGGCCTGCAACTGGTCTGAGCGGAAGACGGTGAGGTAACCCTGATCGCCCAGCAGGCGCAGCGCCCCAGCAAGTTCGCCGATGGCGACCATGAACACCGCTGCGTAGACCAGCCTGAAGCCGGCAGCGAGCATCGAAGCGGTGGGGCTCACGAAGCTGAAGACCCGGTACAGCGCCAACGCGATGACCACGTCAAGAACGACCACCAGGAACAAACTGCCTATGCCCAAGCGGAACAGACCCTCAGAGGCCATGACGTCCGTGGCCGTTCTCGCAGCATCCCCTTGCGTCACTAGCCCTTCGATAGCCACGAAATGCCCGAACCCCGCGACCAGAGCCATCAACAAGAGCGCAGCTCCCGCGACGACCCCGGCATCACGCACCGACCGAGTGCTGTCCATCGCCGGACGAATGGGTGAAGAAGGCTTCTGAACTGTTGCTGCAGTGGCGCTCATGATTGTCCTCCTGCTTGAGAGGTGATCCTGCTCATGAAGCAAGCTTGAAGGGCGGATAACGGTCGGTGACGAGAAGAAAGGCATAGGCATTCACTCGAAGGCTCCAACGCATGACACCTTCGACAAAGTCAAAGAGGCTACGCGGGTAGCGCCCAGTAAAGAGGATGGCGAACCAGGCGATGATCACGGCGAAGACCGACGCGATGCTGAGAAAGAACAACACCACGTAATGGGGAATAGCGAGGAACCATTTCACCAACGGAAGCCAGCGATTGAGGTCCTGTTTCACGTCGGGGTAGTCGAGATCCAGATGGACCGATTGCTCTTCATCGGTAGACGGGTAGTTGTCCGACATCAGCGCAAGATATGACGAGACCCTGGTAGAGAACCGGACGAGTTGCAGATTGAAGTCGAACCACCAGCGCGGATACTTCTGACGGAACAGAATCATCAGCAAGGGCCCGAAGAACAGAAGGCCCCCCGCCGCGGCAGCGGCTTCCTTCCCGTTGTCGTAGCTCCACTCCCAAGCCCCTCCGGCGACCGTACCCAGGACAATCAAGATGGGGATCGCAACGACCAGACGAAAGAACGTGGTCACTCTGTTCAGCTCACGGTTCGGATAGTCCACCGAGAGCCGGCTCGGCTCGCGAACGACGGCTGCAGTCGCGCTCATTCTGTTCCTTCCTCTTGGTCGACAGTTATCGAAACCTTTCCTCGCGCGTGTCCATCGACGAGATAGCTGATGGCCTTTGGTGCTTCGCCCAGCGAGAACGTTCTGTCGACAGTCGGTGTGACCTTGCTGGATTCGATAAACCCCTTGATAACGATCAGATCTTCCGCGTTCTCCGAATTGACGAACGCGACCAGCTTCTGGCTCACGAATAGCGATAGCACCATCGCTCTGATGCTTCGATCGAAGCCCCCGAACCACTTGCCGTCGGTCTCGGCCCCGACGATCACCACCGTTCCCTTCGGGGCAAGTGCCCGCCGAAGATGAGACAGCGACGAGTGTCCTCCAGTGTCAAGGATCACGTCGTAGTAGTGCTCCTTGTCGGCGAAATCCTCACGGGTGTAGTCGATGACGTGGTCAGCACCTAGCGATCGGACCAGATCGGTCTTCGTCGTGCTGCACAAGCCCGTGACCTCGGCTCCGAACGACTTAGCGATCTGCACGGCGAAGGTGCCCACCCCGCCGGAGGCACCGATGATCAAGACCTTCTTCCCTGGTTGAACCTTGCCGCTGTCGCGCACTGCCTGCAGGGCAGTCAGACCAGAAATCGGAACCACTGCTGCCTGCTCGAAGCTGAGGTTTGCAGGCTTGGGTGCGAGCTTGTTTTCGAGGACGCGCGTGTACTCGGCGTATGAGCCCTGGCCGATCCCGAACACCTCGTCGCCTGGCTGGAATGTGGTCACGCCCTTCCCTACGGCCTCGACGACGCCGGCAACGTCGCTGCCTCGAACAGGATTCTTGGGCCCGCGCATCCCGAGTTCGGGAATGATCAGGCGTAGGAAGTAGGGCAGGCCGGTCATGAGATGCCAGACCCCTCGATCGACGCCGGCGGCGTGTACGCGCACCAGGACCTCGTTTCTCTCAATTTCGGGCTTAGCGATGTCTCTCAGTTCAAGGACGTCTGCTGCTCCGTATCTGTCTTGGACGATCGCTTTCATCCTTTTCTCCCTGTCTCTCACCGCGGTTTTACGGTTCGTTCAAGCGTCACTGAGGGGTAGCGCCCGGCGACATCAGCGAGGTCCCCGTTGGTGGCTCCGTGGAGGATCGGACCGAAGAAGGCGGCAACCACGTCGGCGGTCATCGGGGCCATGTCGTCTGTGGAAAGGGTGCCAAATCCGATCATCGGCAGCCGGCCCACGATCTGTCGACCGAGAGGGGTGAAGTAAGCGGCGTAATCGGAGAAGCTCTGGTGCACACTCCCCTCGACCTTCACGCGCGCACCACCAGCCTTGAGGCCGTCGAGCAACGCGTCTCCGTCGGCGAGAGATCCGCCATCTCCACTCTCTAGCCAGAGGAACGGGCGAGCGAGTTCTGGGATGTCATCCCGGAACAGGCGCCCGTCTATGTTGAGTCCTGCAGCAAACCGCTCATCGTTCTCGAGGGCTTGGACCGCGGTAGCTCCACCGAACGAGTGGCCGAAGATCCCAACTCGGTCCAGGTCCAAGCGGCCGGCCAGTGGGGACGCAGCCTCACTTTTGGCCAACCGGTGAAGTTGATCGAGAACGAAACTGCTATCCACCGCCCGCAGAGCGATCGCGTCCCCCTTGGTTCCAGCGCCTGATGCGTCCTTGGCGGTTACGACATCCCCATCGAGGAGTTGTGTTGCCGGTGAATCATAGGAATGACTCATCGCCACAACCACGTAACCTCTGCTCGCGAGCTCCTCGCTCAGCGCGGTGTAGGACTGCCGGGCGACCCCCAACCCAGGAGAGAACAACAAGACGGGCCATCTGGCGCGATCCCCGCTTAAGGCGGAAAGATCGGTGCTGTGGGTGTCGATGTCGTGGTAATCCTCGAAGACTGACTTCCGCACTCCGTCCATCAATGATGCTGAGACGTTGGTGCCTAAGTAATCAGTTGGTGGCCCGTCGGAACTATCGCTCGGGTACCAGGCCTGGGCCACCACTTCCCTCATGTCGCCCTCGACCGCGGTTAATGTCTCAGCCCT
The DNA here is from genome assembly GCA_035629935.1 of Actinomycetota bacterium. GTDB lineage: Bacteria > Actinomycetota > CADDZG01 > CADDZG01 > WHSQ01 > DASQLQ01. The sequence goes on along the minus strand of DASQLQ010000139.1, from coordinate 5,630 downwards.
GGACGGATCGCTCCAGTGAAAGACCTGGCTACCCACATGGAACTCACCCGACGGTGCTGGCAATGCCGGAACGGGCTCCATGAGAAGCGCCAGGCTGCCCACCATCAAGGTGACGACGAGCACGGTTCGACCGAGTATCCGCGTCAGCTTGATCGAGTGGTCCGGGCGCCACATCCTTAAGCCCGCACACGCCGCTACGACTACCGCGACCAGCTCCCACACCACAAGCTGCCAGCGGGGGCCTTGGATGACTCGAGCTAAGACACCTACGGCGAGCGCACCAAGCGACAGACGGTTCAGAGTTGCCGGCAGACGGTCTCGGCCTTTTATCCACCAAAGAGCCGATGCCAACGCGGCTAGGACAACAGCGGTATCGAAGAAGCTGATCGTGGTCACCGCGTGTAGGCCGAGCATCAGGGCAAGACCGAGCGAGCCCGCGATCAGCGGTTTCCAAACGATCGGTTTGAACCCCATGGTGGCGCTCGTGGTCGCGCTCATCTCTCGGTCTCCCAACTAGTCATGACCTCCGACGAGGAAGCGCGTCCCTGTTGAGCTGTTGAGGTCAAGAGCACGTTCACCTTTGCTCATGGATAAACGCGCTTTCGAAGAATCCAGCTGAGCTGCACTCAGAGCCGGATACAGCTCCCCGACCAGATCGTGAACGATCGCCTTGGCCGCGGTAGAACCGGCCCCAATCGCGGTGGCTACGGACGGTGGGGTTATCGCGCTGATATCTCCCGCCGCGTAAAGCCCCGGGACACTTGTGCGCGACATCGCGTCGACCTCTACCGACTCGACCGAAGCGTCGGCATCCCTGAGCTTCGCCCCCAGCTGCGCGGCGAGCGGCGTTCGTTGCGACATGGGTGCCGGCACAAGGAGACCCTCGCAAACGCGCTCGCTACCACCTTCGAAGGCCACTGCTTCGAGTGCGTCCCCCGAACCCCGTAGCTCGACCACAACACGCTCGTCGATCCTCACCTTCGCCTGCTTGAGGCGCTCGACATCGTCGTGCGAAAGGTCGGTGTTGCCGCTTGTGAACAGCGTGACGTCCTCGCTCCAGAACTTCAGTAGCAAGGCGCGTTCCCCACCACGCGCGGTGGAGTCGAGAACCCCAAGTCGTTTATCCCTTACCTCCCAGCCGTGACAGAACGGACAATGGAACACCGATCGTCCCCACCGCTCGGCAACCCCCGGCAGCAGCGGGGGGCGATACTCGGAGCCCGTCGCAAGCAGCATGTTGCGCGCGCTCTCATGTGATCCGTCGTCTAGCTCAAGTTCAAAAGCGCCGTCGGTAACGGATCCATCGATGACCCGCCCGGTTCGGACCTCAACGCTGGAGTACTTCGCGAGTTCATCGCGACCAGCGCGGTATAGCTCCTCGGGCGGCCGGCCGTCGTGGCCGACTAAACCTCCGATCCCCTCGGCCATGCGGTTGCTAGGCGCGCCGGAATCGATCACGAGAGTCTGCAGCCGGGCGCGGCCAAGGGTCAATGCCGCACTCAGCCCGGCGGCCCCACCACCAACGACGATGCAATCCCAAGGATTCTTCATCGGCCCCCTCGGAAGGACGCTGAGGCGGTCGGTTCAAGAACGATCACCGGCGTCTCGGTCGATCGCAGGCCGGCGTAGCCGTCAAGCTCCGGGTTGACCGCCCCCCAGCGCTTCCAAAGTCGGTCACGTTCCTGCCCGGCAACCTCGAATGCCCGCACTGGGCGCGTGCGCTCGCCCGACAGTCGAACGAAGGCATCGGGGTGGGCCTTGATGTTGAGCCACCATGAAGGGTGGCCTTCGTCCCACCCGTTCATGGCGAGAAGAACCAGGTTCGGGCCATCTTCCAGATACCCGACGATCACATCGCGCTCGCGGCCCGATTTCCGTCCGACGGTGGTGAGACGCAACGCGCCCCAGCCACGCTTGTTCGCCGTCGTCCACAGGAAGCGACCGCCACTGAGCTTGTAGAGAGCTCTATGAACGCGCCAAGCGCCGTGCACGAACCATCCTGGCGGGAGCTTTGGTGGCTTACTCACCTCCTGAGGTGCCATGAGCGATTCGTCCGGAGTAACAACTGCCATCAGGTCCTCCTCTTTGAGCTGCGAGGCGTCCCGGCTCATGACGGGACGCCTCGCGTTGATCTTCTTGTTAGGCCATCGCCATCTGCGGTTCGGGCGTCGATTCGCGTATATCAACCGTCTTCGTGATGGGACTCGGTCGGAAGCCCTTCCACGCGCAGTAAACGCCAAGCGAGAGCTCCCAGATGATCTCTGGCAGCGCCAACAGACCTGCGATTCCGGGCCCGCCCTCGATGACACCGAACAGGATCAGTCCGAACGAGAGGATCAGCATCGGACCACCGACCAGCCCGAACATCGCCATGCGACGAGGCACTAGGCCAGAGCGATACATCAGGTAGCCGAGGATCAATCCGTTGCCGAAACCGACGACAAGTCCTGGGCCGAACAGGAACGCCCAGTCATAGGTTGCCGCCAACGAAGTGCCGTGCGCGGTGAGCGCAGTAGCTTGGGCCCCGGTTGCCCCGACGAGAGCTTCGTTCACGGACAGCAATGAGGCCATGCTCATTAGGCCGACCAGGATGAAGGCGGACTCCATTATCCGGGCGCCTACGTATCCCATCGCTAGGCCTTCGCTCTGCCGCTTGACTATCGGATAGAGGGCCACGGCGGTGCCGATGTTGGTCACGATCAGGAGAAACTCGAGCATCAAGCCGGCATACACACTCGTCTCGTTGATACCCCCCGGCGTAAAGCTCAACTGGCTGAAGCTACCGCCCACTCCACTCACGAAGAGGATCTTCGCTCCGATGCTGGTGACAAAAGTGGCTATGAACAGCCAGCCGAAGAGTCTTGCGGTCTTCTGAATATCCAATGGATTTCCTTTCTTGAATGAGTGCGTTCCCGTCCAACTTGGTGGCGGGCGTCTCTGAAGATTCACGCAGAGCTCATGTGTATCCCTCCCCACATCGGAAAGCTGCCCGCGCCATCCGATTTCTTTCGTCCGACCACCTACCTCATCTCTTTGCTACGAACATCGTGGCCTGATCTCCGCTCCGTTGTAAGCGACGGATGGCGCAGGCTCAATGCGACGAATGTCTTGTTGTTAACGGCTGGAGGGGAGGGCTGTTCTGCATCAGCTCCCCGGCAGGGGTGTCACAAGATGAGTGCCACGACGGTAAAGATCCCCATTCATAAGTGCGACAAATGTCTCGTTACGACCGGAGCAACCTCTCTAACCAAGTAATTAAGAGCCGAGGCAATTGATCGTCCTTTTCGAGGACGACGGCGGCACCAGCTCCGATAGCGGCTGCACGCCATGAACCGTCAGAGGCGGTTGCAATGACCCGCTGCCCTTCAGCTGTCAAAGTACTGATGAAACGAAGGACACTCGCCGCGTCGTGGTCCAGGCTTACGACGACCACTGACGGAGCGCCTTGAGATTGAGAGATATACCGCTCGTACTCGACCACATCACGAGCGACCGCGACACTCGCTCCGCTCTCGCGCGCCAAGCGTGCCAGCCCGGCGCGGACGCGTCTGTCGCGCTCCACAATGAGAACCTCGGCCGTCGAAGCTCTCTCGTCCGAATTCACTCGACAAGCTCTATCGCGCAGGACTGCCTTGCGCATCGGCCGCATGGCTCGCCTCTTACGGGACAGATGTCCTATCCGGGTGGAGCCGCCAGTCCTTCGTGAACGGCCGCAAGGGCAGCCTGCGTGCGCGATTGGAGCCCGAGTTTCGTCAGGATGTTGCTGACATGGGACCGAGCCGTTCGCTCGCTCAATACCAAGCGCTCCGCGATCTGACGGTTGGAAAGACCGAGACCAACTAGACCGAGAACCTCACGCTCCCGATCGGTAAGGGACTCGACTCCGTACGGTCGTGGTTGTTGCAAAGCGCGTGTCACTTCGCGTGCTATCGCCGCATCTAGGTGAATCTCTCCACGAACGGCTGCTCGTAACGCGTCGGCCACCTCACTCGCTTCGGCGTCCTTGAGTACGTAGCCGGATGCTCCAGCACGAAGCGCCCGTTGTGCGCGAGCAGTTTCGCTGAAGCTCGTCATCGCCACGACCCGTATGTCAGGCCAGCGCTCACTGATCGTCGATGTGGCGTCGATTCCGTCCATCGCAGGCATCACGAGGTCCATCAGAACAACGTCGGGAGCGTGGCCCTCACGCACTAGCTCTTCAATTCTTTCGACCGCTCCAAAACCGTCGGCCGCCTCACCCACGATTTCCATATCAGCGATCATCCCCAGGAAACTGTGCAATCCACGTCGCACGACGTTGTGATCATCGACAATCACAACCGAGATGCGCGTTGTGGCTTCACGGGCCCTCATGGCCGTCACGAAGCCACCGCCTCGGGGGCTACATCAAGAGAAAGCACCAGCTCTACAGTGGTTCCCATTCCAGGCGCGCTCGCCAGCCTGAGGTCGGCCCCTATCCGAGCGGCGCGCTCAGCCATCGAACGCAACCCGAGGTGACCTGGGCGCTCCATTTCTCGGTCGAACCCGACACCGTCATCAACGATCGTGACTGACAAAACGCCGCCAGACTCGTTCACCCCTACGCTCGCCATGGTGGCCCGCGCGTGTTTTACGACGTTCATTAAGGCCTCCATAACGATGCGATACAAATCCTCCTCTGCGCTCTCAGGCACGAGGACTCTTTCATTCGGAGCATGCAGCTCGAGTTGGACGTCTTCTTGCACCGAGAACCGCCCCAGCTGTTTACGCAGGGCCGCGATGAGCCCCTCCTCACGAAGCGCCTCGGGACGCAGCTCAAAAATCAGCGCTTTCATCTCCGCCAGGTTTGATTGCGTGAGCCGCTGCATCTCCCGCAGGTGATGCGCCAGTACCGATTCTTCCTGTTGGCCGGTGTCGGCGAAAGCCATTTGTGCCGCGGCCGCATTCATCGTCATCGCAAACAGTCCCTGCAGCACCGAATCATGGAGGCCCTGCGCGATGCGAGCACGCTCCTGGAGGGCTCGAGCCTCCCGAGCCTCATCAAACAGGCGGGCGTTTTCGATAGCGACACCTGCCTGGGCTGCAAGCGTTAAAGCGGCTCGTTCATCGTGGCCGGTAAAGGACGCGCCGCCTCGCTTCTCGGCGAGATAGAGGTTGCCATAGATCTGGCCACGTACTGCAATAGGTACACCGAGGAAAGTCGTCATCGGTGGGTGGTTAGGCGGGAACCCAACCGAACGAGGATCGTCTTGAATGCGATCGAGGCGTAAGGGCTTCGAATCGTGACTGAGCGCTCCCAGTATTCCTTTACCAACCGGAAGATCCCCAATCGCATCACGCTCTACATCGGAGACGCCAGAGGTGATGAGGTCTTCTATCTCCCCACTAGCGTTGAGAACGCCTAGGGCGGCATAGGAGGCGTCGGTCACTTCGCTCGCGAGGTCCGCAATCTTCTGCAAAACCGCCGGTAACGACAACTCGGACGCGAGCGTAAGGCCAGCTTGAATGAGCGCTTCTTGACGTGATGGCTTCAAATCATTCCCCACAACTTCAACTGTGAGGCTCACCTTGGCATTCCGCTAGCGCTTAACGCTGATTCACATAACGGTTCGTCCCATTTCGCCCAAGATGGGAGATGGCCGTCCCTAGAA